>MWDG01000019.1 GCA_002070455.1 Deltaproteobacteria bacterium ADurb.Bin151 | reverse complement strand
GGCGGTAATGCCTAACTGAACGAGCCGGTCCGGCCGCAGCCAGATGCGCATGGCATAGTCGGGCATTCCCATGATCTCCGACTGGCTGGCACCCGGAACACGCTTGATGGCATCCAGGATATAAAGATTGGTATAATTGGCAACGTATTGTTCATCATAGCGGTCATTGGGCGAGTAAACGCCAACCACCATGAGGAAATTTCCGGATCTCTTGCTGACCGAAACCCCCTGCTGCTGAACGGACTGGGGAAGCTGTGGCAGGGCCTGGTTAACGCGGTTCTGGATATCCACCTGGGCCAGATCTGGATTAGTGCCGATATTGAAGAATACACTGAGGATCATCATCCCCGTGCTGGAACTCGTGGAGGTCATGTAGATCATGTTGTCGGCGCCGTTGACCTGCAATTCGATTGGAGCGGCGATATTCTCGGAAATCACATCGGCGCTGGCTCCGGGATAAGTCGCGTAAACGGTGACAACGGGCGGTGAAATATTCGGATACTGGGCAACCGGCAGATTTGCCATGGCCACCAGACCGGCAATGACAATGACGATCGAAATCACGGAGGCAAAGATGGGACGATCAATGAAAAAATGAGAGATCATCTTGATTATCCGCCTATTGATTCTTTGGTGACACCGGCGATTCCTGATTCATGCCGGTTGTCTTTCCTCCTGTGGACACGGACACGTCGGAGATCCGGACCGGCACATCGGGCGACATTTTGATCAGGTTATCCAGAATGACACGGTCACCTTCGGCAAGGCCGCTTTCAATAAAAATATCATCACCCTGCCAGTCACTGACTTCAACGACCCGTAATTGCGCCCTTTCGTCCTTCCCCACCACCCAGACAAAATGGCCCTTGGCCCCCTGGGTCACGGCCGTCCGGGGAATCAGGATGCCGTTGGGGCGGATCCCCCCCTGCAGGTCAACGCGGACAAACTGGCCGGGACGGATGGCCTTCGGGGAATCAACCGGGTTGCGGATCTCCGCGCGAACCTGATAGGTTCCCGTTTCGGAATTGTACGAAGGATCTGCATAATTGACCCGGCCCTTGTAAGGGAAGATGGACCCGTCCGCAAGGTTGATTTCGACATTGAAGTTTGAATCTTTCGGCATTTTAAACTTTCCTTTGGCCAGACGATCTTCAAATTTGAGGTTTTCGTTTTCTGATATGCTGAAATCAACCCAGATGGGATCAATCTTTGCAACATACGTCAGCAGACTGTCCTGACCGATGGAAATGTAGCTTCCCTCCTGTTTTTTTGAACGTCCGGCAAACCCTTCAATTGGAGATTTGATCGTCGTATAGCTCAATTTCAGTTCGGCATCCTGAACACTCCCCTGGGCGGATAACACGGCGGCACGTGCCGTCTTTTCATCGCCGATGGCATCGTCAAGGTCTTTCTTGCTGACGGCGTTTTTTTCAGCCAGCGGACGAACTCGTTTGAGCGTCGCTTCAGCGGTGACCAGCTTGGCCTGCTGCTGTGCAAGAACCCCCCTTGCCTGTTGAAGAGCAGCTTCAAAAGGACGCTTGTCGATCTGGAACATGGTCTGGCCTGCCTTTACTCTTCCGCCTTCTTCGTAGCTGATCTTTTCCAAAAATCCCTCCACACGGGAGCGGATTTCCACCTGGTGGGAACTCTCTGTTGTTCCGACAAATTGAATTTCAACCGGTATGTCCCGGGGCACAACCGTCATCACCGTGACGGCAACGGCCTTACCGGATTGCTCGCTCTCCTTCTTACCGCCGCACCCGGCAAGAATAAACAGCATCAATAAAAGGATGGACAAAAAAAGAAACTGAAAAAGAAATAAAAGTGAAAGACGGCTTTTACAGTTCATCCAAAAGACCTCCGTCCGAAAAAAGCGACAGAACGAATAACAGCAGACTTCAGTTATCAACCGGCCAGCATCCAACGATTTTTATAAAGATTTTACCGCTTAACGGTATAAAATATAGGGCAGTTCCCATGGCATGTCAATCATTTTGTCGAATGCGAATTGCCTCAAATAAAATGTTACCGAAGGGACTGGTAAAGAGGATACGTTGACTCATAAACCAATGTTACCGAAGATAGGTTCAGAAACGGAGGTTGAGCTATGAGTCCCCAGGCGAAGAAAGAGTATTTTGAGGTTCTTTATAAACGGCATAAAGAAGCATCTCGTAAAGAAAAAACAGTTATCATTATTGAATGTTGCGCAGTTTGTGGTTACCACCGGAAACATACGATCCGGCGGTTAAGAGGATATAAGCGGTTTACAAAGCCAAAGCCTAAAAAAAGAGGAAAGCCTTCCGTTTAAATCAGGCGGATTCGTCCAGTTTATCGTCCCAGAGAAACTGCTTTGTCTCGCTGATAATCACTTTATTGAGGACAAGCAGTGAAATGAGATTCGGCACAGCCATCAATCCGTTGGCGATATCCGCGAACGTCCAGACAATGGGAAGACTCAGCACGGAACCTAGCATAACGGCGCCTACCCATAAATATCTGTATGGCACAATGGCTCTGGTTCCCAGAAGATATTCCGCGGCTTTCTCCCCGTAATAAGACCAGCCCAGAATGGTTGAAAAAACAAATGTCAGCAAACCGATCGAAAGCAAAATCGGTCCGACAACCGGTATATCAGAAAACGCCGCCTTGGTAAGAGCGGCACCTTTGTAGCCGTGAATCCATTCACCGGAATTGACCAGAACCAGCCCGGTCATCGCGCACACAACCACCGTGTCCCAGAAGGTTGCTGTTGAAGAAACCAGTGCCTGACGAATCGCGTTCTTGGTCTGTGCCGCTGCCGCCACAATCGGTGCGCTGCCCATTCCGGATTCATTGGAAAACAATCCGCGGGCGACACCGTAGCGGATCGCCTCCTTCATGCCCGCGCCGAGAAATCCACCGATGACAGCCTGACCGGCAAACGCGCTTTTAAAGATCAGTTTGAAAGTTTCCGGTATCGTCTCATAATGCATCCCCAATAGAATCAGACATCCGAAAACATAAAAGACAGCCATAAAAGGCACCAGTTTTTCGCAAACCTTTGCGATGGATTTAATTCCGCCGAGGATAACGATCGCTATCAGTATCGTCATGATGATTCCGGTAACCCATGGAGAGACATTGAATGTCTCCTGCATAAGTGAAGAAATGGAATTGGCCTGAACCATATTGCCGATACCGAATGCCGCGAACGCGGTCAGCGCGGCGAAAATCAACCCCAGCCACCGGGCATTCATTCCGCGCTCCAGAACATACATCGGGCCGCCAGCCATTAAGCCTTCTTTCGTGGTGATGCGGTATTTCAGCGATAAAACCGCCTCGCCGTATTTTGTCGCAATGCCGAAGACACCGGTCAGCCACATCCACAGTACCGCTCCGGGTCCTCCGGCAGCTACGGCCGTCGCCACACCAACGATATTGCCCGTCCCGATCGTCGCGGCCAAAGCCGTGGTCAACGCGCCGAACTGGCTGATGTCTCCCTCGCCTTCGCTCTTGCGTGAAAAGGAAATTTTGATGGCTTTAAACATATACCGTTGAATGAATTTAAGACGGAACGTCAGAAAGATATGCGTTCCGACCAGAAGAACAATCAGAGGCCAGCCCCAGAGGACATCGCTTATCTGCTGAAGAAAAGATTCTATGGGTTGCATAAAGTCTCCTAAATAATTTTTATTGTGAAACTCAAATTTCAAAAGCGTATAACCTGATATGGTTGTTAATTGTCAAGTGGAAAAGAGTATCTCCTGTCCACCTAATTTTGTGTGGCTATGCTGTTCATTATATACCAGGGCATATGCCGGATCAGAACCTTGAGTAGCGACGATTGATTATTCTGATATTCGCGGATTGGTTACCGCAAGACCTGTCTTCATCGCGGAGCTGCCTCTGTCTAAAGCCGGGAGTTCAGTTATCCTTATCCCATAGGCTGAACGAGGTTTCTCCTTACGCGGTTCTGATACCGCAAATGCCCTGGATGACGAAGCAGCATGCCGCCCAACTGTTGACGAACCACACGCTGGGCTTTGATCACATCCTCCCGCGCACGCGTCAGATCCCGCATGGCCTCATCCTCCGCACAGGGCACGAATACATAGGTCAGTTCCCCTGCATGGTAAAGTCTGGCCAGCATCACGGCATCGCCACGGTCTGTCTTGATCCGCTCAGCGGGTTTCTTGCCGATATGCAAAGGGGAAGCCACAGCACAGGCATACGCTTTCTCTGTCAAAGAACGAAAAATATCATAAACACAGGGGCCCGCTTCATATACAAAGCGCAGCTCCCTTGAGGAAGATGTCAGTTTCTTAACCAATCGATCAAGATCGTCAAGCACGCCGCCGATGGCTCCATAGTATCTGACATCTCCATTACGATCCCCATCTGCCAATGCAACATTAATCGAATTTTTGTGAACATCGAAACCAATAAATGTGATATGCTTCTTCATGACCTGCCTCCCTGGTTGTGGCTCTGCGTCGTAGTGTTTATTTTTCTCTACAGCATAACCCACGTTTGCAAGGTCGGCAGGTCTTTTTTGCAATCTTGTTAGTTAACAACCATTATGTCTAAAGGGAGCTGCCTGGAATGAAATGGACGGGGAAGAAAATCGGTCTGGCCCTGGGCGGTGGAGGCGTCCGCGGTCTGGCTCACATCGGCGTACTCAATGTCCTTGAGCAGGAGGGCATCGGAGTTGACCTGATTGTCGGGACCAGTGCCGGCGCACTGATTGGCGGCGCTTACGCATCGGGCATGTCCATCCGGAATATTACGGCCAAAGTGGACGGTTACCTGAGGAGTTCCGAATACAGGGATTCCACCATTAAGGCCATTGGAGCAACATTTTCAACAAAACAGAATAAAAATATTTTTCAAAAAACCCAAAACTTCCTGAGGAACCGGTATTACCTTCTTCGGGCACTGTTTAGCCCTTCTATTCTCCCCTCTGAAGATTTCCAGTCGCTCATCAACTACCTTCTTCCCGATATCGATATTCGGGGAACACGCATTCCTTTTATAGCCGTATCCACAGATCTGATTACAGGCAAACAGGTTGTTTTAAAGGATGGCTCGCTGCGCCAGGCGGTGCTGGCCAGCAGTTCCGTTCCCGGAGCGGTTGCACCCACCCGGATGGGAAATTGGCTTCTTGCCGACGGAGGCGTGACCAGTCTCGTACCGGTGAACGCGGCCCGCAAAGCCGGCGCGGATGTTGTCATCGCCGTCACGGTGGATCGTGAGCTACCAGGCGACAACGGCATTGAAACGGCAAAAGATGTTTTATACCGGGCAGGTGAGATAACCGCCAGCACACTGCAAGCGGCTGAACTTGAGAATGCAGATGTCGTCATTCGGCCCTCCGTTGGAGATCTTCACTGGGCCGATTTCAGCCGACCGGATCATCTCATCAGGGTCGGAGAAGAAGCGGCACGTCAATCCCTGGAAAAAATCAACGACTCGCTTCCCCTGTTGCGTCGTTTTGAACGCTTTACCCGTCGCTTCCGTAAAATCGGAAAACCTGTTTAGTGATCGGATACTTCTATCGATACAGGAACGAGGAGTTCACCGGTATCTCCGGGGCTGCTTCTTTCTTCCACAATCCCGATCCTTTTTAATTTCGACAGTATTTCTTTCCATTCCCTGCCGAAGATTTCGGCCCTTATCACGATCCGGTCCTGAATCACCTTTTTTGTCACTTTGCCTGCACCGTGCCGGGTAAGGATCCTCTCCACTTCCTCGGCAACTATACCCGGATTGTCAACCAGCAGAAAAATTCTTGCCTGCGGCTGAGCAGGCGCCGACGGAGCCATGGAACCGACCGCAGAAGGAGCGGCCATTTTATAAGCTTCTTTCTTCCTCTCCATGGCAGTTGAAGCTCCATGCGCAGGTGCTCTCTCTGAATCAGACATACGTTCGGGAGTAGATTTAAATTCATTTACCCGATCCTGAAGCGCCGGAGACAGGGGCTCTTCAGCTTTATCTGATCCTTTTGAGGTGGATTCATCTTTCACCTGAATGCCCTCAGATTTCATTTCCTGCATTTCTTTTTCCCGCAGTCGGCGGTCATCGGAAGGAACCACGGTATCTTTGTCTTTCTTGCGCTTTTCCAAAACAGGTGACTTTTTCTGCCCAACAGTGGCTGAGACTTCTTCACTGGCCGGCGGTGTCACTTCAGGTAAGGGAGCCGGTGCCGGAGTTCGCTGCACCTGATCTTCCATCGCGGGCGGCAAGGCGCCGGGAAGAATCCTCTGTACCTGATCGTCTCCTGAACGGTAAATATAGACCGCCAGAACCGCGATGACAATCGTCGCCACTATCTGAACGGGAACTCTGACCCCCAATGGGGAAAACCACTTTTGCCAGAAGCTCTTTTTGCCGGCTTCTTCCCGTACCTGCGCCATGATTCTCTGTTGAAACCAGGATGGTTCGTCCACGGAGGAAAGATTCTTCACAAGCTGGTCCGCTTTTTGTAGAAAAGTCATTTCTCTGCGGCAATCCGCGCATTGCGCAAGGTGATCCTCAACCGCCTGCTTTTCAGCATCAGCAAGAATACCCTCCTCATAAAGAGGAAGGAGTTTTTGTATGTCGTGGCACTTGATCATAAATCACCAATAATTTTTTTCAGACAATCTTTCATGGCCAGACGCGCACGCGACAACCGCGACTTCACGGTTCCATCGGGTATCTGCAGCGTCTGCCGGATCTCTTCATACGAGAAACCCTGGATATCCCGCATCACAAGCACTTCCCGGTAATCTTCATCAAGCCCCGATATACATTTTTGCACCCGGTATTCAAGCTCATGTCGTTCCAACATTTCTCCCGGATCATTATCATCGGATGCTGCAAGACAGGCCGCACATCCTCCCTGCTCCCCGGCTTTTTCATCAAGGGCCGCACTTTCGTGCCGTGACAGACTCTGTCGCTGCTTTAAACGGTTCTTGGCATAATTGATAACAATCCTGCACAGCCACGTTGAAAACTTTGACTCCCCCTGAAACCCCGTAATGGAACGAAAAGCCGACAGGAAAGCCTCCTGGGTAATATCGCAGGCATCATCGTAATCCCCCAGCATCCGGTAAGCCATGTTCAACATTTTTTTGGAATGCCTTTCTACCAGGAAGGCAAATGCTTCCGCATCACCCTTCTGGCAGGCCCGGACATGCTTCATTTCTTCATCGACATCCTGGGCTTTTTCATGTTCTATGGCTTTAGACATCCAAAGCAACGTTTTTGTTCCCCTAGGCGTTTTATTTCTATAAAGAGAATTTACCACAATAAGAAGCTGCATTCATATTTTTTTAATGCATTGAATCATTCAACTTACCATGCTTCTGATACCGCATGATCTGCCTTGTGGCTGTCTTTTTGCTCAACCAGAGCGTTTTTAAAATATTTCTTTAATAAATTTAATACTTTCTGCCTTAATTCAACCTGCCTGACCAAAAAATAATTGACACACCATAACATTTTATGTATGTTCCGCACGCTATGAAATAGATCACATCATTTTTCTGTATCTTCCGAGATATTCTAATAATAAATCACAATGATATTGAGGTAATAGGTATAAACAATCATATTCCACTCTTTAAAGAGTGTTTCCATAGAGGAGATAAGGGTAGGCCAAGGTAGCCATAACCCAAACTGTGCAAAAGAGCGATTATGCTCTTTTCAACACAAGGAGGTCATTATGACGAGAATTAACCTATTAGTGACTAGAGTTTTACTTTTAGGAATTTTCATCCTGTTGAACGCAGCAATCAGCGTACAGGCAGAGGAAATCAAAGTATCGGTAACGGCATACACGTTGAAAGAATGTTATCAGAATAAAGGCATAACGTCATCCGGAGAGTACGTACGACCCGGTATCGTGGCCGTTTCCAGGGATCTTGAGGCGCAGGGATTAAAACTGGGAACAAAAATTAAAATAAGCGGCATGGGAACCTTTGTCGTCAAAGACCGCACCAGCAAAAGAAATCGTAGTAATATCGATATCTTCATGAATTCACACGCAAAGGCAATGCGATTCGGAAGACAGAAATATACTTTTATACAAAACAACGAAGAAGAACTCAATTTGTCGAATGGCAAAAAAAAGTATATTTGTATTCTGGAGTAATTGAATCCATTTCAGTTCCTTACCATCCAGGGGCATATACTCCTCGCCTCTTGATGGTAATGGTTCCTGAAAGATCATGAAGGCTCTGGATTACAAAAAGTGCCGACTAGGCACGACACGCAGAATATGTCAAAACCGGAAACATCGATTCTGATAGTAAGAGACACCGTTTTAATGATGCAAATGCAGTGAAGCATTCACAGAACGCAACCTGTTTGCCATAACGCTTAAAATATCCAGTGTAAAATTCGGCATTCTTTTCACCAGAAATCTGAATGCGTACTCATCAATAGAAGCCAGCGTGCAATCAGATAACGCTCTTACATCGGCACTTCTCGGGGAACTGTCGATTAACGCCATCTCACCAAAGATATACCCTTTTTCTATAACCGACAGAACCCTGTCTTCTGCTACGACCTCCACCTGACCATCAAGGACAACAAACATGCAATCTCCCTTGTCTCCCTTCTGAAAGACATATTCACCGGCCTTGTATTCTTTAATATTTTTTTTATCAAAAAAATCGGCATATTTTGTAAAGTCAGGATCTGGTCTTCTCATAAAAATCTCCATTCATTCAAAAAAGGACTCATTTTTATAACATAACTCTACCACACGTCAGATCTTCGTTCATCAATTTTTTGTTGCCGGAAGTCATTTTTCTTCCATTCGACAGGTCCGTTTTACAAATACACTCAAAACGATCATTTCATTTATCAGAAAAATAATCCTTCGGTGAAATGATCCTGTTTGACAGGCAGCGTCATCGATGCTATTTTTCCAAACAGTCTGCAAGCCTTTATACCAAACATAAAAACTGATCAGGAGTTGCGAATGAATAAACAAACCGTTCTTTCCAAATTAAAAGAGCAGGAAAAACTGGCCCGGCGCACAATTATCATTGACGCGGCAGAAAAGGAATTTGCAGAAAAACCATTTCAGAAAGTAACCATGAGGGACATTGCAAAGAGGGCGGGGATCTCACCGGCCCTCATCTACCGGCATTTCCCTGATCAGCAGTCTCTTTTTGCCGAAGCCTTTATGAGAGGAATCGGCAAGGTGTTTGAAAAAATATTTGTCACGATTGATGAATCCCCTGACGGCGCCATTGAACAGGTGATTTCAGATTTTATTGAATATTTTACTTTCAACGATCAATACTTTCAGATGATGATGAATTTTCTTCTCGGTGGGCCGATCGACCCCGAGCTTTTTGACAAATTAACTAAAATCGAACGCGAAATTCTCGGTCATTTTGACATCATCTTCAGAAAAATGACCGCGGATGGAGACATCCGAAACCATTCCCACACACTTTTTGCCGCTCTTATCGGCATTGTCGCAACGTTCAGAAATCATCCCGAAAAAAATACACAGCAAGTTCTGACGCACAGGCAAAAAATTGCGCGTAACCTTTCAAAATTAATGAGAAATGTTTAGATCTTTTCTTTCCTCATGAAATCCTTGTAATACATCTTGACATCGAAACAATGTTCTTGTATATAAACATTGTTTACAATGATGAAAAACACCTTGGAATAAAAAAGCGGTAAAAAGCCAAGGCATTTATAAATAGGGGATTTTAATTTTACATTTCATCAAATTCAATTCAAAGTGAGTCATTTATGGAAAAATTTTTCAATCCAAAATCTGTTGTCATCGTCGGCGCATCAAATTCCTCCTTTAATCTGGGCTCCACCATCTGTAATATGCTGAAGGATTACCTTCATTACACGGGACCGGTCTACACTGTAAATTCCAAAGCGGAAACGGTTAACGGCTGCCCCGGATTTTCATCGGTTCTTGATCTGCCCCAGACGCCGGATATGGCCATTATCATCGTAGCTGCGCGCCACGTACCCGGTATCATCAAGGATTGCGCAAAAAAAGGAATTAAAAGAATTGTAATCGAAAGCGCAGGCTTTGCCGAAGACGGTCAAAACGGTGCAGCAATGCAGCGTGAGATCGACGAAGTCGCCAGAGAAAACGGAATGCGCATTATGGGCCCCAACTGCCTGGGCACGTTGAGCACAAGAGACAAGTTCTGCAGTTTCTACGGCGTCAACCCCAGCCTGGTCGAGATGAACCAGATATTTGAAACCCCGGGAAACATTTCCTACATCATCCAGAGCGGAGGTGTTGTTGTGCTGGTGATGGAATCCCTCTATTACGATCTTGTCGGCATCAATAAAGTCGTCAGCATCGGTAACAAGTCCGATGTGGATGAGGCGGACCTCATTGATTACTTCCAGAAAGACGAAACAGAAGTCATCGGGATCTACCTGGAAAATGTGGCTGACGGACGAAAGCTGATGGAGGCTGCACAGAAATCACGCAAACCGATTCTGATTTACAAGGTGGGCAGGACCCCGGAAGGCGCCATGGCCGCCATGTCTCATACCGCCGGAATGGCCAGCAACGATTTGATCTTTGAAAGTGCCTGCAAACAGGCAGGAATCATTCGGCTCAACTCCATCAATGAACTGCATTCTCTCCCCAAGATGTTTACGGAAATGCCCATTCTGAAAGGAAACCGCGTTGCCATGTTCACCAATTCCGGGGCGTTTGGCAGCATTGCCGCCGATCTGCTGGTGGACGCAGGTCTGCAGATGGTTCGGCTCTCGGGGCAGACGCAGGATAAACTGAAAAAAGCAGGACAGGTCTTCAACGTCAAGAATCCCGTGGATATCGGTCCCGCGCCGCCGCAAACCTATCTCGACATCTTCGAAATTCTCCTGGGGGCTGATGAGGTGGACGGACTTCTTCCCCTCCTGAGTGTCTGGCAGACCTTTGTGATCGACACGCTCCAGGAATTGTTGAAGATGTGTAAACATTACGACAAACCGGCGGCCATCTACACACCGAATGCTGTTGCCAAGTCTATCGCTATCCGCGCGAAACACCGCATTCCTATTTTTGAAACGCCGGAACAATCCGTAAGGGCCCTGTCGGTTTCCCATATGTTTTGTGAATCCCTTCGGAAAAGAGGTTTTATCGGTGATCACGAAAAATTTGAAAACACGGATAACCGCAGGATCATGAAAGGCACGATGGAGGCCGCACTATGACAAAGGGCAATATTTTGAAAAAAGAGAAAATCACGGGTGAAATATTATCAAAGGCTGTTCAGGAAGGCAGCCAGGCTTTATCAGAATATGAATCCAAGCGGATTGTCGCAAACGCGAACGTTCCCGTGACACGCGAGGTGCTGGTCCATTCCAGGGAAGAAGCAGTGAGTCAGGCCGCCAGGATCGGGTTTCCGGTTGTTCTCAAAGGATCAGACCCGGCCCTTACGCATAAGACCGAAATGGGGATGGTCCGCGTGAATCTGAAAAATGACCAGGACGTGGCCCGGGCTTATGATGAACTAATGGATAAGGGAATTCATATGGAAGGCATTCTGGTTCAGGAAATGGTGAAGGGCAACAGAGAATTCGTCATCGGCCTCACACGCGATCCCCAGTTTGGACCCTGTGTGATGTTCGGCATCGGGGGCATCTTTACGGAAGCCCTGAAAGACGTCAGTTTCCGGGTCGCGCCCCTTACCGAAGAAGACGCGCAAGAGATGATCTATGAAATCAAAGCATCCAGACTGCTTGATGCTTTCCGGGGGGAAAGCGCTGTTGATGAAAAGGTTTTGGTAAAAGCCCTGGTCGGCATTGGAGAACTTGGGATGAGGTACGATGAGATTGCCGAAATCGACATCAACCCCCTGATCATAACGGAAGGCAAACCCGTGGCGGTTGACGCGCTCGTCATCCTGAAAACCAATCGGGCCTGACGGGCTGTTCATTCAGAAAAACACCTCTTTTTTACAGCGTGGTCCCGTGATGCGCAGAAAACGCTTCTTCGTATTCCTGCAACAGCTTTTTTTTGGACATGCCGATATCAACAATGTCCCAGGGCATGATTTCATCTAAATCTTTCTGACGGTATACATAGAAATCGGGATGGATATTGACGTCTTTGAGCGCCTGTAACCAGTTCCCGTTTCGTAAATGAACAGCCAGCAGAATATCGCCGACGCGCCGGTCCCCCAGAGAAAGAAGGGCCTGAACGTAATTCCACTTCGGTACGTCCGCAATCACGTGAATCTGCCTGTCCTGACGAAAAGCGCGGTTAATCTTTTTAATTTTTTTCCCGACGTCCTGAACATTCGCGAGCGCGCACCACTGCAGCGGAGTGCGGGCTTTGGGAATGAATTGATTGAGGCTCAGCGTAATGCGCCGGAATTTTCGTTTCCCTGAGGTGTGACCAATCACCGTGTGCTGAATTTTTTTTACCAGATCGATCATGGCGTCAATATCCTCCTCTTCTTCCGTCGGCAGGCCCAGCATAAAATATAATCGCAGATTGAATATTTCCTTTTCAATGAGACATCGGGCGGCATTTAAGATATCATCCAGAGATATCCCCTTGCGCAGAAAATCGCGCAGCCGCTGGCTTCCCGCTTCCGGTGCAAGCGCGACGGTTTCGATGCCGCATTCTTTGATCAGACCCACAGTGGTTTCATTGATTCTGTCCAGGCGAAGGGAACCGATGCCTGCCTGAGCACCCTGGTTGACGATGTACTGGCAAATTTTAACCAGATCGGGATGATCGGAAACCGCCGTGCCGACCAGTCCTATTTTTTTCTTGATGCGAAGCCCGTCATCGACAACTGAAATAATCTCCTTGTAGCTGCGAAAACGCGGCGGGGCGTAAACATGGCCTGCTGCGCAAAACCGGCAACGGTGAGGGCAGCCACGATTGACTTCAACAAGAAACATATCTCCCATTTCCGCATCACGGCTCGAAATAACTTCCGTTGTGGAAAAGGCATTGATATTTTTGATGGAAGAAATTTGAATTTTCCCGGGCAGTCCATCCGCAAGGGGCAAAATATCCCGGATTTTCCCTTGGCGGGAATAGTTTACTGCGTAAAGGGAAGGAACGTAAACTCCCGGTACTTTCTTTTGCGCTTCAAGGAGCAATGTCTTTTTGTCCAGTTCAAGCTGCCGGGCTTCGGAAAATGCGGCCGCAAATCGCGGCAGGGCTTCCTCGGCTTCTCCCAGGATGAACAAATCGAAGTAATCCGCAAGAGGTTCAGGGTTCAGCGTCAACGCGATTCCGCCGCCGATCACCAGTGGATGGCGGCTATCGCGCTCCTTCGACGTGAGCGGGATTCCGCTTCGTTCCAAAAGTTTTAAAACGGACGGATAATCGTTCTCAAATGAGATGGAGACGGCCAGAATGTCAAAATCACGGACAGGCCTCTGATTTTCCAGGCTTACCGTTTCCGCCGCGCCGGTGACGAATTCGGCGTCGTCACCGGACACGGGCAGAAACACTCTTTCACAAAGAAAGGAGGGCAACTCGTTGAATATCTTGTAAACGGCATGGAACCCGAGGTTCGCCATGCCGATCCGGTAAATATTGGGATACGCCAGGCAAACGGTATGACAGGTTCCCCATATTTTCTTAACAAAACCCCGTTCCCGGGACAAAAGGGCTTCACAATGTTTTTTCTGCTTCCAGTTCATGCGCCTAACATGGCCTCTGTTTTGCCGCACTCACGTCATATCACTTTCACCATGACAACTTAACCGGTGTTCCCGGCCAGGGGGATTCCTTACGGCATCCGGCAGAAAACCACGAACAGCCTTTTAGTCCGCCTGCCTGCGCAAGAACGTGGGAATATCGATATCGACGTTTTGACTTTCATCGTTGATCCCAATGGTCAGCACATTGGCCTGATCACGGGATTTTTCTCTGCGCATATACGCCGGCGTCGATAAATCTTCTTTTCGGAAACCGCCCAGATGAGCCACATTGGACGGCGCCTGCTTTCTTTTCATCGCATCTTCAAATCCGGTTGCAATAACGGTAATCCGGATCTCATCTTTCATGTTTTCGTCAATCACGGTACCGAAGATGATATTTGCATCTTCATGTGCCTCGGCCTGAATCAGCGAGGATGCTTCATTGACTTCGTACAGGCTCATGTCCGGTCCGCCGGTGATGCTGAGCAGGATCCCCTGCGCCCCCTGAATCGTGTTGTCTTCCAGAAGCGGAGATGAAATCGCCCGCTGCGCGGCCTCGACAGCTCGGTTCTCGCCACTTGCCGTTCCCGTGCCCATAAGCGCCATACCCATGTTGCACATGATGTTTTTTACATCGGCGAAGTCGAGATTGATCAACCCCGGGACAACAATCAGATCAGATATGCCTTTGACGGCCTGATAAAGAATATCATCCGCCTTTTTGAAAGCATCCAGAAGCGAAAGCCCTCGCCCGCCAAGGCTCAGCAACCGCTGATTGGGAACAACAATCAGGGTATCCACAACGTCGCGCAGTTGCACAATACCTTCCTCGGCCTGCAGATTCCTTTTTTTGCCCTCAAACTGAAAGGGCTTTGTTACCACGGCCACTGTCAGGGCTCCGCTTTCACGGGCCACCTGTGCAATGATCGGCGCGGCGCCTGTGCCCGTTCCCCCACCCAGGCCCGCAGTGATGAAAATCATGTCCGCGCCTTCCAGCTGACGACGGATTTCATCGCGGGATTCCAGCGCCGCCTGTCTGCCGATGTCCGGATTGGAACCGGCCCCCAGTCCCTTGGTGAGCTCAGCGCCGATCTGAATTTTCACCGGAGCATCCGATGCTCCCAGCGCCTGGGAGTCGGTGTTCGCGATCATAAAATCGACTCCCCGCAGTGAATAGGAAATCATTGTATTGACGGCGTTGCCGCCGCCCCCTCCCGCGCCAATTACTTTGATTCTTGCCGAATTTTCGATACATACCTCCGTTAGTTCAAACATGAGCACCCCCTTCTTTGTTTAGAAAAACTCCAAAAACCATTTCTTGACTGTTTTTAAAAATTCACTAAAAGCATTACCCGTCTTGCGATAAACTGAATCGCTGGACAGGTTTTTACTGCCGTAAATAATCAAACCAACCCCGACGGCAAAAGCCGGTGAATTGGCCACATCACTTAATCCGCCGACACCCACGGGATTGCCCAGGCGAACCGGCATGTCAAAAACCTGTTCCGCCATCTCCGTTAATCCCGGCAAAAGCGAAGCACCACCGGTCAGCACAAGTCCCGCCGCCAGCAGATCCTCGTAACCGGAACGGACCATTTCCTTCAGAGCCATATTCAGAATTTCATCCATCCGGGGCTCAACGATTCTTCCCAGAATCTGGCGGGATACCATACGGGCTTCACGCCCACCGACGCTGGGCACTTCAATGGTCTCTTCCTTGGGAATCATCGATGTCAGTGCACAACCGTATTTCAGTTTGATTTTTTCCGCTTCCGCAAAAGGTGTGCGCAAACCGGTCGCAATATCTGAAGTCAGGAAATTCCCTCCCACCGGCAGGGTGGCCGTGTGTTTGATGCTGCCTTCCGCAAAGATGGCGATTCCGGTGGTGGATCCACCGATGTCAATTAAAGCCACCCCCAGGTCTTTTTCATCGTTACTGAGAACCGCTTCACTTGCCGCAAGCTGCTCCAGCACGACATCTTCGATATCCAGTCCGACACGGTTGACGGACTTCACCACATTCTGAACGGAGGCAGACGCACCGGTCACGATATGGACTTTCGCCTCCAGGCGGACCCCTGACATTCCCACAGGATCGCGGATACCATCCTGGCCATCCACCACGTAGTTCTGGGGCAGTGTGTGCAGGATTTCCCGGTCCACGGGGATGGCAATGGCCTTGGATGCTTCAACCGCTCGCAAGAGATCGTCTTCGCCGACTTCCCGGCCTTTGACTGCAACGATCCCCAGCGAGTTTTGTCCCTTAATATGGCTGCCGGCAATACCGACATATGCAGAATTGATACGGCAACCGGACATGCGTTCGGCGTCCTCCACGGCCTTTTTGACCGCTTCGACAGTATTGTCAATATTAACCAATCCGCCTTTTTTCAATTCTTTGGCCGGTGTGATTCCCATACCGATGATGTCGATGCCGGTCTCCTTCATCTCTCCGACTATCGCCGTCGTTTTCGTCGTTCCAATATCAATCCCCACGAGAACGTTGCTTTTTCTCCCCATAATGTCACCCTTCTCCACAGCCGTCAGGCATTCATTTATATACTGTACTGAGGTCCTTTTTTCCTATCCTGCGCCTTTCCCAGTGTGTCCTTGCGCTGCACAGTCACCTTGGAAATATCGGCCAGATCAACAAACAAATGACCATTTTTCAACCCTCTCTTTTCCAGGTCCGCCAGAACAACTTGCAATTGATTCAATTTGCCTGCAAAATTCTCCCGACCCAGCTTCAAATGGAGACCTTTATCCGTCAAAATGGATAAGCCAAACACCTCATCAACGTGAATTTCCGAAACCTCCCCAAGAAACGTATGCTGATCTTCGGCGGAAAGCCTCTCCAGAAGTTTCAGCGCTTCACCAACAAGCACAGATGCTGATTTCGCCCGGACGTCCACACCCGACAGAATGGCCAGGTCCACTTCATCGGCCCTGGACAATTTCTTAAAAACGAATCCATCCACATCCATCAGGTACAAAGCACCTGCCTGCTTGACCAGTGCAACGGGCGTCCGCTCGCGGACCTCCAGAACAAGATGATCCGGAAGCTCCCTGCCGACATAAACACTTTTAATCCAGGGATTCACGGATATTCGTTTAGCCACAGCATCCGTATTTATGGACAGGATATTCGAACGCATCCTGATTTTTGCCGCGGCCAGAATGTCCTTTTCCGTCAGCTCTTTTACCCCGCGCACGGATATTTCCCTGATCGAAAAGTACGGAGAACTCAAAATCGTGCTATAGACATAAACAAACAGGGCACCCAGAACAGTCGCGGCGGCGAGCAGACTTATCGCGCCCAGAGATTCCCCCAGAGCACCGATGATACGCCGGCGCAGCCGGTTCTTTTTGGCTTCCAGGCTGACTTTCCTTCTTCCATTCATGGGTTCTCTCCAATAATTTTCACTTCTGTTTCCAGTTCGACGCCTCTCTCTTTTCGGGCCTTCTCCTGAATCAGCTTGATCAGTGTGATCACGTCCTGAGCGGTCCCCCGGCCTTTGTTGATGATAAAATTGGCGTGCTGTTTCGAGACTTGGGCATCACCGCGCCTCATCCCTTTCAAGCCCAGTTCTTCAATTAATTTACCGGCGGGAAGCCCCGGCAGATTCTTAAAAACCGAACCCGCGCTGGGATACTGCAACGGATGCTTTTCCTGCCTCCATTTCATGATCTGGACCATCCGCTCCCGAATTTGCGCTTCACTGCCTTTTTTCAACACAAAACAGGCTCCGCACACAATGACATCCGCAGGCAGGTTTGACCGGCGATAGGCAAAGGCAATTTCCTCGCGCCGTAATATTTTCTTTCCCGCCCGACCGTCGATTACCGTCACACTGGAAACGACGTCCTTGATTTCCGTTCCATATGCACCGGCGTTCATCCAGACGGCTCCACCCACACTTCCGGGAATCCCTGTGCAGAACTCCAGGCCCGTCAATTCTTCCGCAGCCGCGAGTCCCACAACCCGCGAAAGTCCAACGCCAGCCTGCGCGCGAATGAAATATTGTCCTCCTTCCGCTGCCTCACAGGCAACCTGATCCAATCCTTGCATCCACAACATGACCCCGTGGTATCCCCCGTCACGCACAATGATATTGGTGAGGTTGCCCACCGGCATATAGGGAATACTTCCCGCTTTCAGTCTTTGAATCAGTTCCCCGAGCTGACCTTCTGACTCTACCATGACCAGCGCGTCTACCCTGCCCCCCAGCTTCAGGGAAGCATGACGCGACATCGGTTCATCATACCAGATTTTACCGATTTTCATGCCACTCAGTGCTTCCTGTATGGCCTGACTGCGTGCCGTCATTTTTTCTCTCCCCGGCTGTCCAGCTGCTCCAAAAATACTTCACCGATTTTATATACACTGCCCGCACCCAGGGTGATCACCGTGTCGCCCGGTTTTGTATTGGCCAGCAGAAAGTCCACCGTGTTCTGCGCCTGACCGATATATTCCACATGCGGGTGGCCGTTTTCCTTGATGGCTGCCCAGAGAGCTGCGGAATTGATTCCGGGAATCGGTGTTTCGCTCGCCGGATAAATATCGTTGAGCAGCAACACGTCTGCATCACCAAACGACCGGGTAAATTCATCAAACAGCGCCTGGGTGCGCGTGAAGCGGTGAGGCTGGAAAATCACGATCAGCCGTCCCTTCCACATTTGCCGGGCGGCCGCCAGTGTCGCCATGATTTCCGTCGGGTGATGACCATAATCATCCACCACCGTGATCCCCCGGGAACGGCCCTTGATTTCCAGCCGCCGCTGCACTCCTGAAAAGCTCTGTAAACCTCTTTTGACCGTCTCCATATCCAGTGCCAGCTCCCGCCCCACCGCCGCTGCGGCCATCGAGTTATAAACATTAAAAAGCCCCGGGACGAACAATTCGACATCCCCCAGTTTCTCTTCATGATAAAATAATTGGTAAACGGTTTTTGCTTCCAGAAAGCGAATGTTCCTCGCGGTATAGTCCGAAGGATGCTCAATGCCGTATGTAATGACCCGGCGCTTGATGGATCCCGCAATCTCGCGGATGTGCTCGTTGTCATTGCACATCACAACACAGCCATAAAAGGGAACAATGTTGGCAAACTTCAGGAAAGCTTCCTTGATTTCATCAATGCCCGGGTAATAGTCAAGGTGTTCACGGTCAATGTTGGTAATCACGGCAATCGTCGGCGACAGTTTTAAAAACGAACCGTCGCTCTCATCGGCTTCAGCAACAATGATGTCACCGTCTCCAAGACGCGCATTGGAGCCAATACTGGCCAGTTTCCCGCCGATCACCATGGTCGGATCCAGACCACCCCGCGCAAGGATTGTAGACACCATGGATGTTGTGGTTGTTTTCCCATGGCTTCCGGAAACGGCGACGGAAAATTTCATTTTCAGAAGCTCCGCGAGCATCTCTGCCCGTGGGATGACCGGGACATTTTTCTCATGCGCCTCAACCACCTCCGGATTGTCCGTCTTGACCGCTGTCGATGTTACAACCACGTCTGCGTTACCGATATTTTCTGCCGCGTGTCCGACGGAAACTTTCGCACCTAGCTGCTGCAGCCGCTTCGTTGTATCGGAGACCTGAACATCCGAACCGCTGATGCCATAACCGAGGTTCAGCAGCACCTCGGCAATACCGCTCATGCCGATGCCGCCGATGCCGACAAAATGAATGCGCTTGACTTTGCGCTGCATGAACCCTGTTTCCCGATCTTTTCCCATTGCTTCCCTTCTTCCTATGTAATGTCTTTCAACCGTTTATTAGACTGCCAACTGAAGGCAGGCATCCACAATTTTTGCAGCAGCATCCAGTCTTCCGGATTTTTTGGATTTGTCTTCCATTTCCTGCAGTTTTCGTTCATCCAACAGGAGGGATTGAACCAAAGCAAACAGTGCCTCCGGAGTAAGTTCGCTCTCTTGGATCATCTCAGCGGCCCCCGCTTCAACCATCGCTCGTGCGTTCAGCGTCTGATGATCATTTGCCGCCCACGGAAAGGGAATGAGGATCGAAGCGCGCCCCGCCGCGGTAATTTCCGCCAGGGATGTTGCTCCCGCACGGCAGATGATCAAATCGGACGATTCATAAGCGGATACCATATCCTCGATAAACGGACTCACCCGGGCATCCAGTCCATACTGCTCATAAGCTTTCTTCACCATTACCAGATCGCGTTCCCCGGTCTGGTGAACAATCTTCAGGGAATCTTTCATCTTCTGCAGATAAGGCAGCATGGCCACCACTGTTTTATTGATGGCTGCCGCTCCCTGCGAACCGCCGAAAACCAGAATCTGACGGCCGGATTTTCGGGAAACCGGATTGCCCAAACGCTCTGTGAAAGCCGCCCTTACCGGATTACCTGTGACCATTACCTTGCCCGCTGAAAACTGATTTTTGCTCTGTTCATAGGTAACAAATATTTTATCCACAAACCTTCCGAGAATACGATTTGTATTTCCCGCCAGAGCGTTCTGCTCGGCTATGGCGGTGGGAATACGCATCAACCAGGCGGCCATCACCGCGGGGCCCGAAGCATAACCACCTACACCGATGACAACATCCGGCCCGAAGGACTTCAGGATCCGTCTGGACTGCAACATGCTGTTCGGTATCGCATAAACGCCTTTCATCAGTGCTCTGATGCCCCTTCCCATTAAACCTTCTACATCAATTTCTTTAAGCTCGTAACCCAGCGGTCCCAGCAGTCTGTGTTCAATCCCCCTTTTTGTTCCAATGAAAATCGCCCTGTTTTGAGGATCACGTCTCAGAAATTCCTCCGCGACGGCAATGCCGGGAAACAAATGACCACCTGTTCCTCCTCCAGCAATAACAATGCGCACTAATTTTTTCCTCTCCCTGCACGGTATTCCATCTACATCACGCCCGCTGCGTGGAAATATTCAGCAGGATTCCCACAATCAGCATGCTCATGACGAACGACGTACCCCCGTAGCTTAAAAACGGCAGGGCCAGTCCCTTTAAAGGAATAAGCCCCATCACGCCGGCAATATTAATAAACGCCTGCATGGTGATCAGCATGGTCAATCCCGCAGCCAGTAAAGTCCCGAAAAGGTCCGGCGCACGAAAGGCAATCATGAAGCCGCGCAACAGGAAGAAAATAAACATGAAGATGACGATCGCCACTCCGATAAAACCGCTTTCTTCCGCGATGACTGCCAGGATAAAATCCGTGTGCGGTTCCGGCAGATAGAACAACTTCTGCATACCGTCACCAATGCCTGTGCCGATCACACCGCCTGATCCGAAGGAAATCAGAGACTGGATCAGCTGGAAACCGGTATTGTCCGGATCTTTCCATGGATCCAGAAACGCCGTAAGCCGCGCCATCCGATACCCCTTGGTCATGATCAACCAGACGCCCATCGGAACGAATGCTGCACCCAGAAACATCAGGTGGGTAATTCGCGAACCGGCCAGCGACAGCATCAGAAGAAGAATCGACGCAATGATGACCACCGTTCCGAAATCCGGCTGCAGAATGATCAATCCCATAATCACAGCAGACACCGAAAGAGGAACAGCGACACCACGGCTGAATTTTTTAAGATGATGCACTTTTCGTGTAAGGAGATGAGCCAGAAAAATGACCATGGCCACTTTCACCAGTTCGGTAACCTGAAACGAAAAGACCCCCATGTTGATCCATCGTGTCGCGCCCCCTCTTCGAATTCCGATATGGGGAATGAAGAGTGCGAGCAGTAAAATAACGGACAGGATGACTCCGGGATAAGCCACCTTTTTAAGCTGTTCGTAAGGAATTTTTGTCATTACAATCATCATGATCAGGCCGGCCAAAACAAAAATCAGATGCTTCTTGAGAAAAAACTGTCCGTCTTTGAACTTCTCCAGGGCCAGAATAGAACTTGAAGAATAAATCATCGCGGTTCCCACTGTCACCAGGATTAAGGTGACCAGAAGCAGGATAACATCCGGAGTATTGGTTTCTTTTTTAACAGCCGATTCCATTTATAAATTCTTTACCTCTTCCTTAAAAAAGTTTCCCCGTTCCTTGTAATTGGCAAATTCATCAAAACTGGCGCATCCGGGCGACAACAGCACGATGTCTCCGGGCTGCGCAATACGATAAGCACTTTGTATGGCCGCTTTCAATGTCACTTCCTTGCTGATCGGTGAGCTCGGGCTGATTTGAGGCTCTATCCGTTCTCGCGCCTCACCAAACAGGATGACCTGCTTTGTTTTTTCGCTAAGCAGCGGCTTCAACGCTTCAAAATTTCCATCTTTATCCCTTCCACCCAGAAGCAGAATAACCGGTAAGGGGAATGTCTGAAGCGCACGGGCAACGGCATCCACATTGGTCCCCTTGGAGTCATCGTAGAATTTAACTTCGCCTTTTTCTCCGGCAAATTCAATGCGATGGGGCAACCCGTGAAAACCTGACACAGCGTTGATAATGCTTTCGGGTGAACAGCCGCAGAAGCGTGCCGCCGCCACTACCGCCATGACGTTTTCCACATTATGCAAACCGGGAAGTGAAATCATGCTCAAAGGATAATGCTCGTCCGTTCCATCCGGCCTTGAAAAAACAATCGTCTTTTCCCCCACAAAAATTCCGGGGCTCAGACTTCGCTTCGAACTGAATAAAACGACCTGTGATCGGATCGATGCAGCCAGTCCCTTCTGCGCATCATCCTCGGCATTGAGAATGGCCAGGTCCGCCTCCTGCTGATTCTTAAATATGCCTGCCTTGACCTGCCTGTATGCTTCAAAAGATCCATGATAATTGACATGGTCGCATGTGATATTGAGCAAAACGGCAGCGTGTGGCCGGAAGGTACTGGTCCACTGCAGTTGGAAACTGCTAATTTCGGCTACAATAAAATCATCATTCTGCGGAAAACCAGCATATTCAATCAGGGGATTGCCGATATTCCCGCCGATAAATATTTTCTTCCCCGAATAAGCCAGTATCCTGCCCAGCAGAGTAGTTGCCGTAGTCTTCCCGTTGGTGCCCGTCACCGCAACAATGGGCACCCGGATAAAGCGGCTGGCCAGCTCAAGCTCGCTGATGATCAAGATCCCCTTTTTTTGTGCGGCTGATAAAATATCATTACCGGGCGGAATCCCGGGTGAAGGCACAACCATATCAACATCATCGAGGACCGTCGAATCGTAGTTGCCTGTTTTAAGCCAGGGCTGACCGGCCAGCAGCTCAAAACCATCTCCCCACTGACCGAAAGGCTTTTCATCAACTGCAACGACGGCCGAACCGCGGGCTCCCAGGAACGATGCTGTAGCGATGCCCGTTTTCCCCATGCCGATGACAACAATTTTCTTTCCCTTCAATTCCATGAGTCCTCTAACGCAGCTTCAGCGTACCAATGGCCAGAAGTGCAAGCAAAATTGAAATAATCCAGAACCGAACAATGACCTTTGGCTCCGCCCAGCCCTTGAGTTCAAAATGATGATGAATCGGCGCCATCCTGAAAATCCTTTTGCCGCCTGTCAGCTTGAAATAACCGACCTGAAAGATTACGGAAAAAGTTTCCATGACAAAAACGCCCCCGACAATCGCCAGCAGAATTTCCTGCTTGGTAATCACCGCCACCGTACCCAGCGCTCCGCCCATTGAAAGCGATCCGACATCTCCCATGAATATTTCCGCCGGATAGGCATTAAACCATAGAAAGCCCAGAGCAGCTCCCATCAAAGCCCCGCAAAACACCGACAACTCACCGGCGCCGGGAACATACGGAATTTGCAGATAATGGGCGACTTTCACGTTGCCGGCAAAATACGCAAACAGCAAATACGTGGCAAAACAAATGCCTGCCGGGCCGGTCGCCAGACCGTCCAGCCCATCCGTCAGGTTAACGGCATTAGCCGCCCCGACAATAACGAAAGCACAAAGCAAAATATAGCCCCAACCCAAATTGGGCAGAACAGTCTTAAAAAACGGAATCGTAACCTGTGTGTTAAAACCGGGCTTGAAATATAAAATAAGGCCGATAAAAAGAGCGATGATGATTTCTGCGGCAAGTCTCTTTTTCCCCGAAACTCCCCGGGAACTCTTTGCGGCCAGTTTTTTGTAATCATCCAGAAATCCGATCAGGCCGAATCCGACCGTCACCAAAAGCACCATCCAGATGTAAACAATGGAAAGGTTGGCCCACAACACTGTGGCAATCACCACGGCAAAGATCATCAGCACCCCTCCCATGGTGGGCGTGCCTTTCTTTCCCAGATGTGTTTTCGGCCCGTCTTCCCTGATCTGCTGATCAATCTGCAGTTGCTGCAGTTTACGAATCAGCCAGCGACCCATAAGAAGACATATCAGCAGCGCCGTGACCGAAGCAAAAATTGTCCGAAACGTGATATAACGAAACACGTTGAAGGATGAAAACATCGTGTGCAAAGGATAGATGAATTCGTAAATCACTTTTTTGCTCCCGGTTTATTCCGTCTGGGGTTTGCCTTCTGTTTTGTAGATACCTATATCCTCACAGATTCTCGTTACAATCCTGTCCATTTGCATCCGTCGGGATCCCTTGACCAAAATCCAGTCTCCTTTACGTAATTGCCTTTTCAAACGGGTAATCTGTTCTTCAACATCTCTTAAAAAAATAATTTGTTCATCCGACAATCCACCGGTAAGCGCGCCTGCCGCGGTGACGCCTGCAAAATCCCCCTGCAGAAAAACAGTCGTTACGCCGATCGTCGCCAGAAGCATCCCGACGCGCCGATGCATTTCCCTGGCGGCCTCACCCAGCTCCAGCATGTCCCCTAGAAAAACGAATGCGTTGTGCGCACCCTTGAGGTCCTTGAGGGTCAGCAAAGCTTCCCGCACAGAAGCAGGATTAGCGTTGTAGGCATCGTTGATCAAATAAACCCCATTCTTGAGTTTGATAATCTCCATTCGTCCGCCTACTGCCTGAAACATCATCAGTCCCTGCCGGATCGATTCGGGGCTTATTCCACAGGCGACGGCGGTTGCTGCAGCAGCCATCGCATTATAGACATTATGCAGGCCGGCCACTTTCATATCCACTTTGTATGCCCCGCCGCTGATCAGAAGATTGAACGTCGTTCCTCTCGCGCCGTTTTTCCGGATATCGCCGACACCCACATCAGCGCTGGCACTCATGCTGAAGGTGACACGACGGCCTGACCATCGATCGGCGACCCGGTAAACCGCTTCATCATCAAGATTGACCACCGCGGTGCCCGAAGGACGCATATGGAAAAACAAATCTCCTTTTTCTTCGCACACGGCATCCACCGTACCAAATCCTTCCAGATGTGCAGGCCCGACATTGGTAATCACTCCGATATCCGGTTCGGCAATTTGCGTTAATCTCCTGATTTCACCACGTGCATTGGTCCCCATCTCTAAGACGGCTATTTCGTGCCGAGTGTTCATTCGGAAGATAGTGTGCGGCAAACCGATCAGATTATTAAAATTCCCCTCTGTCTTGAGCACCTTTCTTTCCTGCCGGAGAATACATGACAGCATTTCTTTGGTCGTTGTCTTGCCGGACGAACCGGTCAGTCCGATCACCGGGATGGAAAAACGCCTGCGATAAGCCTGCGCCAGATCACCCAGCGCCTTCAGGGTATCTTTCACTTCAACAACACAGACCGTTCTCCCCACTGCTTCCGGGCTGATTTGACTGACATCGTGAACGATCACACCGGCTGCCCCGGAAGCCACCGCCCTGGGCACAAAAGCATGTCCGTCAAAATTCTCTCCCTGAAGCGCAATGAAAAGATTGCCCTGTTGAATGCTTCTGGAATCTGTGGAAATACCGTAAATCGTCTTCTCTGTGTTGCCGGCAATCAGTTGTCCTCCGGTCACAGCCAGAACATCCTCAAGAGAAAACACCGGGTGCATATCTTCCGAAGGATCATCCTCCCTGGAAAGAAGCGCCTGTTTTGCGACAATCCGGTCATCGAACGGAACTTTTTTTGTTCCAAAAATCTGATAGTCCTCATGTCCTTTGCCGGCAATCAAAACAATATCCCCGGCTTCGGCCAGATTAATCGCTGCGGTGATTGCAGACTTCCTGTCAGGAATCACCGTGTAGGCGTTCATGCCCTGCGGCAATTCCGGATGATCAGGTGAGACCTTAACGGTCTTTTGCCGGTCGATCCCCGCTTCAATCTCATCGATGATTGTCAGCGGATCTTCTTTGCGAGGATTATCAGAAGTGATAATGGTCAGGTCGCTGTAAACGGATGCCGTTTCGCCCATTAAGGGCCGCTTGGCGCGGTCGCGATTACCACCGCAACCAAAAACAGTCAATATTCTTTTTTTTTGCCTGAGCCTGTCCAGATTCTGCAGTACCTGTTTCAACGCATCCGGTTTGTGTGCGTAATCAACAAAAACATGGACACCGGCCGTCGAATCGATTCTTTCCAGACGGCCGGGCACAAAGGGCAACTGCTTAATTCCCGCTTCCACGGCGGAAGGCGCAATTCCGAGAACAGAAGCGGCGGAGGCGGCAGCCAGAATGTTGGACAGGTTGAATCTGCCGATGAGCCTGGACATCATGGTGATTTCTCCACCGGACAGGCTGATTTTCGCCCGGATGCCTTCCAGTGTTATTTCTTCGCTGCCCGCGATCGCCTCACTCCCTTTTTCCAAACCATAGGACAGTGCGGGCAGTTCGATTTCGTCAAGCAGCCTTTGTCCCCAGGGATCGTCGCGGTTGATTACGATTTTTTTTGGATTGCCTTTTTTACTTTTTGGCAGGATCTCGGTAAAAAATCTTTTTTTTGCCCGGAAATAATCTTCCATGTCGTGATGGTAATCCAGGTGTTCCGGACTGAGATTGGTAAAAATACCAAGGTCGAAGGCGCAATCATCAACTCTCTTCAAATCCAGTGCATGCGAAGATATTTCCGCGATCACATGCGTCACACCGGAACTTCGCATCTCGCTCAAAATTTTCTGCATTTCAAGAGACTCGGGCGTGGTGTTTGGCGCCGGGATGGTCTTGCCATCATAGCGGTAATTGACGGTTCCCAGAACACCGCAACTAAATCCAGCGGCGGCGAGGATGGATTCGAGCAGGTAGGCCACGGTCGTCTTACCACTTGTCCCTGTAATGCCAATCAGCGTCAACCGGGAAGAAGGATCGCCAAAATAATTTTTTGCCAGCAGGCCCAATGCACGTCGGCTGTCCGGCACCCGGATTGACGTAACCCCATCGGGCACATGGATATCTTTTTGATGCACAATGTAACGCGCCCCGTTATCGAGTGCCTGCCTGATAAAATCGTGGCCGTCATGGACAAGCCCCTGGATCGCAACGAAAAGAGAATCCTTCTTGCATTGATCTGCAGCATAACAAACCGATGACACGTGGCCGTTTTGATCAGCCTTATGTTCGATGATATCGACGCCTTTTAGTAGTAGCCGCAGTTCCATCATTCCTTCTAATGGTTCATTGTAAATTCAATTTTACACACACGTTCATTATCTAAAATCGAGCCGGCTGACGGCACCTGCTGGATCGCCCACCCGCTGCCCGAAACATGTAAATCGATCGATCTGGTTTTCGCCAGCTTCAATGCCTCCCGAATGGTCAGACCCTTGAAATCCGGCATCCTGGATTCATCATCGATCGGATCTTCGATCACGCTGTCGACCAGGGAACTGTCCGCTGTTACCAGCTGCAAATCTTGCGGCTCCCGTGGCTCAAACTCCGGTGTTTCGCGAATGTTTGTCTTGTAGCAGTTAAGAATCTGTTCCCCGATGTTTTTAAAAACAGGCGCTGCGGCCACACCGCCCCATTTATCGCGCTGCGGTTCGTCCAGCATAACGACAATGACAACCTGCGGGTTTTCGGAAGGGAAAAAACCGATGAAAGAGGTACGAACTCTTTCCGACGAATACATTCCGCGCGCAAAATCAAATTTCTGTGCGGTCCCGGTTTTGCCGGCAACAGCCACATTGACAATATGTGCCCTTTTCCCGGTACCGTCTTCGGCACCGACCACCTGCGTCAACATGGCCGACATCCGTTTTGCCGTTTCAGGTGAAACAACCCGTCGTACCATTTCCGGCGCATACATTTTAATCGGGTTGTTGTTTTTGTCTGTCAGTCCGCGTACAACACGGGGCTTCATCAAAACACCATCATTGGCAATCGCCGACATGGCGGTAATCATCTGAATAGCGGTGACGGAGATGCCTTGGCCAAAACCAATGTTTGCCGTATCCACCCTTGTCCAGCTGTTCGCGGGCCTCAGCAACCCCGCCGCTTCACCGGACAGATCAATTCCCGTCCTGGAACCAAATCCAAAATTTTTAATGTAGGCATAAAACTTTTCACGGCCAAGTTTTTCCGCAATCTTTGCCGAACCGATATTGCTCGAATATTTCAGAATATCACGAACGGCCAAATAACCGTGACGTTTCCGGTTAGCTTCACGAATCACCCGGTTGGCAACTGTATACTGTCCGTTTTCGCAATAAATCATGTCCGACTCTCTGACCAGTTTTTCTTCCAGGGCGGCAGCAACCAGAAAAGGCTTAAAGGTTGAACCGGGATCAAAGGACTCTGTAATAGCCCGGTTTTGCCACGAATCCGGCTTCAGCCCTTTGATGTTGTTAGGATTGAATCCTTTCTCGTTTGCCATGGCCAGAATCTCACCCGTTTTCGGATCCATGACAATCGCGATACCGCCTCTCGCACCTTTATCCAGCACAGCCTCCCGCAGGTGAGTTTCCACCAGATACTGCATTCGGCTGTCGATGGTCAAAACCAGATTGACACCTTCCTCCTTGGGGAAGCGATCACGCTCCACATGGAGGAAAAGTTTTTTCCCTTTGGCGTCTCTGGCCCAGGTCAGTTTCTCCGGAGTTCCTTTCAAGTACGCATCATATTTTTTCTCGAGTCCCTCCAGGCCCTCAGCGTCAAATCCGGAAAATCCGATTAAATGCGCGGCCAGCGGCCCGTTTGGATAAAACCTTTTCGGTTCTTTGATCAAAAATACCCCTTCGATGTTGGCTGCTTCCACCTGCGCCGCCTGCTGGGAAGATATTTTTCTTGCCAGCCAGCAGAAACTTTTCGGCTCCGAGATTCTTTTATAGATCGTGGATTGATTGGTCTTGAGAATGGCCGCAATCTGCCGGGACACTTTTACCGGATCGTTTATTCTTGTGGGGTCGGCGCAAACGGAATCGGCCAAAACCGACATGGCCAGCTTTTCTCCGTTGCGGTCGTAAATCATTCCTCTTTCCGGGTGAAGTTTTAATGTGGTGATATGCTGTCTCTGGGCCAGCGTCTTTAATTTCTCGCCGGACATAATCTGTAACTGAAAAGCCCTGGACAACAATGCGATAAACAAAATCAAAAAAATCGCCAGAATGCTTGCCAGCCTGAATTTCAGCCATTTTTTTGAGTCTGCCGTCATACTCACTTCCCCGTTTTCTTCAAAACAATGACCTGTTCTGCATCGGGATAACACATCTGCAGTTTATTTCTTGCGATATCTTCGATCCTCTGAGGTGCTTTGAGCATTGCCAATTCGAGCTTCAGTTTTTTTTGTTCTTCCAGTAAATTTTCTTTGGCATTCAATGTCGCCGCAATCTCATATTCCAGCTTGGTCATGCGGATATGCGAACCGACGTAGATTACGGCAACAAACATCAGAACCAGAGCCACCACTATAATGGTCGGATACTTCACCCCGAAAGAAGGGGCCGCCGTTTCTTTCATCTGCCTGCCACGCGCGATCGCCTGTGTTCCTGCTGTCTGAGCCATCGTTAGATCCTTTCCGCCACGCGCAGTTTCGCGCTGCGGGCACGCGGGTTCTGAAGTGTTTCCGCCTCAGAAGGCACTACCGGTTTACGTGTTAAAACTTTCAAGACAGTCTTTTTATGGCAAACACAGTATGGGATATCCTTCGGACAGACACAGGTTGCAGCCATATCGCGAAAGGTATTTTTTACAATCCGGTCTTCCAGCGAATGAAAGGAGATAATACCGATGCGTCCCCCTGCCGAAAGAGCATCAACCGCTCCTTCTATCGCCGGAACAATGCAATCCAATTCGTGGTTAACCGCTATCCTGAGTGCCTGAAATGTCCTTGTGGCGGGATGAATCTTCTGTCGCCTCATGCCGGCAGGCATGACTGATACAATAAGACCTGCCAGCTCCTCCGTCGTTTCAATCGGAGAGAACTTTCTCTTTCCTGATATTGCCCTGGCAATTCGCGCAGCCATTTTTTCTTCCCCGTATAGTCGAATGATCTTTTCCAGTTCATTTGTCGTAAAATGGTTGACAATATCATAAGCGCGAAGCTTCAAATCCTGATCCATCCGCATATCCAGCGGTGCGGACTGACTGAAACTGAACCCCCTGTGCGCCGTATCCAGTTGATGGGATGAAACCCCCAGATCCAAAAGCACTCCATCAACTTTCTCGATATGCAATTTTTTCAGTACAGAGCTCAGATCGGAAAAGTTAGCCTTGATCAGCGTCACTCTCGATCCGAACGGCACCAGTTTCTCTCTGGCGGCCGAAAGGGCATCCGCGTCGCAATCGATCCCAATCAGCCGACCCTGTGTCCGTTTCAGAATCGCGTGGGCATGTCCCGCCCCACCTATCGTGCCGTCCACATAAACGCCTGTTTTCTTTCCCACAATCCATGAAAAAACTTCCTCAAGCATCACCGGCTGATGAGAAAAATCAGCGCTCATGGTCATATACCCAGATCAGCCATGTAATTACTGAACTGGGCAATATCGCCGCCGGTTTTCTTCATTTCCGTATCTAACCGGTCTTTCGACCAGATCTCGACGACCTTAATCATGCCAAGCAGAACGATTTCTTTTTCCAGATTGGCATATTCACGTAACGCAGGAGGAATCAGCACCCGTCCCTGGCTATCAAGATTGCAGTCCACGGCTCCAGACATAAAGAAGCGCTGAAATGAACGTATTTCTTTACGCAGGATCGATTGATGCGATACTTTCTCTTCGATGATGCGCCACTCATCGAAAGGAAAAACCATTAAATATCCGTCCCATTTTGTAATGACCATGCGGTTATCATGTTCATCCGCAAATAATTCACGAAACCGGGCGGGGAAAATGATTCTTCCCTTTTCATCAATAGTATGCTGATATTCTCCACGAAATACGGACATTTAAAACATCCCTCCACAACAATCCACTTTACTCCACGTGGCTCAACTATAGAGAGGGAAATTGCCTTTGTCAAGGGAAAAATGCAGTTTTTTTCCTGTCAAGTAACTTAAAATTACTCATAAAAAAGGAAATGTGACTGGTCCGTTTCGGGCAATGGTCGCGAAAATTTTTTAAGAAGGTTCAGAAAAGACATCCATTCGGAGGGGAAAATCGTGTAAAGCAGACAGGAAATTTATTCATATGCTAATAAAATCAAATACATAGGAAATATTACTGCGGCGGCTTTTTTTCTATATTACTGTTTGGGTTCGATTGCCCAGTCGTACCGGTCACATCAGGCCTGGTAATGCTTTTGCTTACAGGCTCACCCTCACCACCTTTTGCATCAATTCTGACAACGTCCTCATCATCAGTATCGATGGTGTCGGCATTCACGGCGGCATCGCTGCGAATACGCTTTGTCGCCGCAATATGATCGCTCAGTTTTCTGGAAAAATAGTGCGTGCCGTCATTCTGGGCCACGAAAAAGAGGTAATCCACTTTTGCGGGATTGAGAATCGCCTGAAACGAATCCAGTCCCGGACTGGCTATGGGTCCTGGCGGCAATCCCTTGATCAGGTAAGTATTATAGGGGGATTCCCTCCTGTAGTGTTTACGCAGAATTTTCCCGTCAAAATCTTTCAGGTCGTAAACCGCTGTGGGATCGCATTGGAGAGGCATTCCCCTGCTCATCCGGTTATAAAAAACGGCTGCAATCAAAGGTTTTTCCCCTGTCTTCCAGGATTCTTTCCCCACAAGGGAGGCAAAGGTCACAAATTGATGGGGATCGAGACCTTTTGCCGCAGCCTGGTTAATCATCTCCGGTGATATTTTTTTCCAGAAACGATCCACCATGGAACGCATAATTTGACGGGTGCTCATGGAACGATTGAACAAATACGTATCCGGGAAAAGATATCCTTCAATCGAAGGTCCCAGAACACCCAGTGAGGACAAGAATACCGGGTCTTCCGACAGTTCAAAAAAGGTTTTTTCATCAACCAATTTGTATTCTTTAAAACGGGCCGCAATTTGTCTGAGGGAAGAATCCTCGTAAATCACTACACGGTAGCTTTTAATGTCTCCATGAATCAGTTTTTTCACCAGTTCAGACGGGGAAAGACAGGTGGAAAATTCATATTCACCTGCCCGAATGGTACGTGTGGCTCTTTTGACGCCGACCAAAGCGTAAAAGAAAAACCGGTTTTTAACTAATCCGGCATCGCTGAGAATTTTTGTTGCGTTAACAAAACTGGTGCCTGTCGGGATATCAACCAGTACCGTTGCGTCTTTTCCCGGGTCAATCGGGGTTCTTGCGTAAATAAACAACCAGGTGCCAAAAACAAGAGCAAGAATAACCGGCACCAGAAGAACATAGAGGCATATTTTTATGATTTTTTCCTTCATTCCCTGTCCCACGGATATTTCTGAAAAACGGAATTTCAGGATGGGGGATGGGATCTACACCCGCCCCGCTCCTGATTTACTGATTTGATCCAGATAACTTTGCAGGATCAGGCAAGCGGCCAGCCGATCAACTTTTTCTTTCCTTTTTCGCCAGCGGACACCCGATGTAATTAATATTTCCTCTGCCTCTTTGGTCGAAAGCGTTTCCGGCCATTTGATCACCGGCAACATAAATTTTTTTTCGAGCAAAAGTGCAAAACGTTTCACCTTTTCACACTGAATGCCTTCGGAACCATCCAGACGCAAAGGATACCCAATGACAATTTCTTGTATGGAATATTGCTGAATCCAACGGTTTAAAACTTCCAGATCATGTTTTTGGGTTTGGCGAATCAGCGTCGGCAATCCCTGAGCGGTTATGCCCAGTTCATCACAGACGGCAACGCCAATTCTTTTCTCGCCATAATCCAAACCCAGAATGCGCAATAAACACCTCGTTTCCGCTGATATTTAACAATTCCGGGGCTTATTTTCAAGGCTAAAAATCATGGTGAATCTTTTGCATTTTGCAGGGGAATCCGAACATTAGTAACGTTGCATCAGAAATATAATGTTGTGAAAATGAATGGAGTTTGTTATCTCAAAGTACCTTGTAATTTCAATAAAGGGAAAAACATGCGACATTTTGTTTTAGGCACAGCCGGTCATGTAGATCACGGGAAAACATCTTTAATCAGAGCCCTGACAGGCATTGACACAGACCGCCTCAAGGAGGAAAAAGAAAGAGGCATCACGATTGAACTGGGATTCGCTTCCCTGGGGCTTCCGTCCGGAAATACTCTCGGCATTGTTGATGTGCCGGGACATGAAAAATTTATCAAAAACATGGTGACCGGAGCAGCCGGCATTGACCTTGTATTAATGGTCATCGCCGCAGATGAAGGCGTTATGCCGCAAACCAGGGAACATCTGCAGATATGCTCCCTCCTGGGCATCAAGGCGGGCCTGGTTGCCCTGACCAAAACAGATCTGGTGGAAAAAGACTGGCTGGATCTTGTACAATCCGAAGTCACCGACTATCTGAAAGACACATTTCTTTGCGGAGCGCCTGTCATACCGGTGTCAGCAGCTACAGAAAGCGGAATTTCGGAGCTTCTCGCCGAATTGGACAAAACCGTCATTCAGCTGAAAGAAAAAACCGATGACGGCATTTTTCGCCTGCCGGTGGACCGTATCTTCACGATGAAGGGCTTCGGCACCGTGGTCACCGGAACCCTGATTTCCGATAAAATCAGGGTGGGTGAGGACATTCAGATTCTTCCCGAAAACATTTCCGCCCGCATCCGCGGAATTCAGGTTCACAGTTTGCCAGTGGAAGAATCTTTCTCCGGTCAGCGGACTGCTATCAACCTGCAGGGAATAGAAAAATCAACTCTCGAAAGAGGTAATGTTCTCGTGCGGCCAGGAACCGTCTGGCCCACGCAAAGACTTGACGTTTTTTTTGAATACCTGGCAACCAATACGCGGAAGCTGAAAAACCGGGCGCTGGTTCGCCTGCACACCGGTACGGCGGAAATCATGACAAGGATCATCCTCATGGATGCGGATGAACTGTCTCCCGGCGAAAACACCTTTGCCCAGCTGATACTGGCCAATGAAGACGTCGTTGTATCGGGTGATCATTTCGTACTGCGCAGCTATTCACCGGTAACCACGATTGGCGGTGGGCTTATTCTCGATCCGCTGCCGGGCAAGCACAAAAGAAACCAGAATAAAATTCTCTCTGATTATCGCACACTGCTCGACGGCACATTGCCTGAAAAAATTATGGTTCTTCTGGAACGGGCCGGTTTTACAGGTATTTCTATCCGGTCACTTTCCTTTCGGCTGGGTGTTCATACAAAAAAAATCAGGGATGTACTGGATAAGTTACTTTCCAGCCGCCAGGCCATCCTGCTTTCAAGCGAAGACACTACGGTTCTTTCCGTTCATTTGTACTCTCAGATGGAAGAACTGATTCTTAAAAGCCTCACCGGCTACCACAAAAAGAATCCATTAAAAGAAGGCGTCTCCAAGGAAGAGCTCAAAGCGGCAATGCCTAGCACGGTGTCCGTTAAACTCTTTAATATGCTGGCGACCAGTCTTGGGAAAAAAGAAAAAATCGTCATCAACCAGGACAATGTAAGACTGGCAACCCATCAGGTACTGCTGGCCGGAGAAGAGGATGCCTTGCATCAATCCATTGCCTCAACCTATGTGAAAGCCGGACTGACGCCTCCCTCTCTTTCGGATGTCCTCAACAGCTTTCCAGACCGGAAAGCAAAGGCGCAGAATATCATCAAGCTGATGCTGAAAGACGGTGAGCTTGTCAAGATTAATGAAGACCTGTGCTTTGCACACACTGTACTGGACAAGCTGCGCGAAGATTACAAGGCTAAGCTTGCCCGGGAAGGTCAGGCGACACCGGCCACGTTCAAGGAACTGACCGGACTCTCCCGGAAATACATTATTCCGCTCATGGAATATTTCGATACCAGCAAACTCACGGTGCGTGTAGGAGATCACCGTGTATTGAGAGAAAAACTTTAAACACGATTTCATCAGAAAGGCGGTCCTTTTGAAAACCAAAGAAATTTATCTTCAGGACATCAGACAGGGCGATAAAATTGCTTCCACCTTTTTAGTCGCGGAAAAAAGCATGGCTTTCTCCCAGAAAGGCTCAGCCTACCTGAACGTCCGCCTGAAAGACAAGACGGGCGAAATGGACGGCAAGGTCTGGGATCATGCGGCGGAAATGGATCAAATATTTAAAAAAGGTGACATTATTGATATTGAAGGGAGGGTGCAAAGTTACCGCAACGCGCTTCAGATATCCATTGTGAATATTAAACTCTGCGCCCCGGAAAACATTAACCCGTCGGATTATCTGCCGGTCAGCAAATTGGATACCCACTCGATGTTTCGCGATCTCATCGCTTTTATCGACACCCTTTCATCAGAACCTTTAAAAAAGCTGCTTGCCGCTTTCTTTCATGATGAAAAAACGGCTGATCTTTTCGGGCGGGCGCCGGCAGCCAAGGGTTTCCACCACATTTACCTGGGCGGTCTGCTTGAACACACGCTTTCCGTTGTTCGCCTGCTGGACAAGACTGCGGATCACTACCCGCAATTGAACAGGGATCTCTTGATTGCCGGCGGAATGCTGCACGATATCGGCAAAATTTATGAATTCTCCTATGACAGCCTCATTGCATACAGCGACGAAGGCCGTATGATCGGCCATCTGGTCATGGGCGTGGAAATGATCAACAAAAAAATAGAGGCGATTCCCGGTTTTCCTCCGCAGACGGCACTGGCGTTGCGCCATATTATTCTGAGCCACCACGGCGAGTTTGAATACGGGTCTCCCAAACGTCCGAAGACTATGGAGGCAATGGTCATCCATTTTATAGACGACCTGGATGCCAAGCTCAATGCCTTTCAAAGCTTTGTTGAAGCGGATGCCGTCAATTCGGATTCGGAATGGACAACTTACAACCGCTTTTTTGAACGTTATCTGTACAAGGGAAAATGATTTTTCAATAGACAGAATTGACGGTACCGCCGTTGCGGGATTTCATAAGATCACGAATCGCAATGAAGATTAATGATCCCGTCCTGTATCCACCATGGATAAACGCTTTCTCTGGTCTTCCGGCAGCAGACAACCGGAAAGACAGACTTCCGTGCAGTTGCCGTCGCACGGTTCGATGTGAATGGTAACCGTCGAGTTGGAAATTTTTTCCATGATCTGAAACTTGAGATCCCTGGTAATGCCGTGGGATGTTTCCACCGTCATACGCGGATCCACTTTGATATGAAATTCGATAAAACGGAAATTGCCGGCTTTGCGCGTTCTCAACTGATGATATCCATGAATTTCCGGTCTGTGTCCGACAATCACGCTGCGAATCCAGTCCTCTTCGTCCAGCGGCAACTTCACATCCATTAGGTCGCCCAGTGCCTGTGCCGTTAGATCATAGGCCGCTTTCAGGATAAATACTGCCACGAATATTGCCGCCACCGGATCCAGCCAGTGAATACGGGGATCTTCAAAAAAGAAGTGACTGACCCAGATAATGCCCAGACTGACCATAACCCCTGCGGAAGTAAACACATCGGTTCGTAAATGCCAGGCGTCAGCGGTGAGTGCGATGGAATCCGTTTCCCTCCCTACCGCAAAAAGCCGCTGGGACACAAAAAAATTGAGCACAGCGGACAAAAGCATTACCGCAACACCCCAACCGGGTGACTCCACTTCTTGCATAGAAGTTAATTTTTTAAACGCCTCAAAAATAATCCAGAAAGCGGCAATGAAAATCAGGACGGCTTCAATCAATCCGGATATACTTTCAACTTTGCCATGACCAAAAGGGTGGACATCGTCTGCCGGAAGATGTGATTTTTTAACCGAGAACATTGCAATGATAGCCGCGAGCAAATCCATCCCTGAATGAATCGCCTCGGAAATGATGGAAACCGAGCCGATGAGTATTCCCACAATGACCTTAAAGACCACCAATGTGGAATTGGATGCAACGGACAACATCGCCACACGTTCTTTACGCTGCTGGACAGATGACAACGGATATACTCCCGGATTTTGATTTTGTTTCTAAACATATCACGATCAGCGTATGATTTCCTATATTTTTTACCCCAAAAAAAGATGGATTTCCTTTGCATGAGCATGAAATTGTGATACGCAGCTTGCCATAAATGGTTTAAATTTTATGAATAAGAAAATCATTCTTTCTCACTATCCTGATGCTTCTGAAAAAGACTGGAAAAACTGGCGTTGGCAGTTTCAAAATCGTGTCACGTCCCTGAAAAAACTGGCCGAAATTACTGAAATACTGATGCCCCGGCAGGAAAAACTGCACCGCGTGCTCTGTACCTATCCGATGGCGATCACACCTTACTTTCTGTCATTGATTGAACCGGATGATGAAAACCATCCGTTGACACTGCAGTGCATCCCTGATGAAAAGGAAGTCTCTGTTTCGCCTCACTGCTCGGATGATCCGCTGAATGAGGATGACTCCATGCCGGTACCAAGGCTGATACGCCGCTATCCCGACCGCGTTCTGGCGATGGTCACCCGGTCCTGCGCCACAAATTGCCGGCACTGCAACCGTAAACGATTCTGGGACAAAAAAGACCCGTCCACATTAAAGAACCGTTTGGATAAAATGGTCCGATATGTGGCCGATTCTCCTGAAATCCGGGAAGTGATTATATCCGGCGGCGATCCGCTGACGTATGATGATCATCACCTGGAGATGATCCTGTCCTCTTTTGCAGCTATCCCGCATCTGGAAGTCTTGCGGATCGGAAGCCGCGTACCGGTCGTCATGCCCATGCGCATCACGAAAGAACTCTGCCGAATGCTGAAACGATACAGGCCTCTGTGGTTCAACACACAGTTCAACCACCCATCCGAAATCACTCCGGATGCCGGGCGGGCCTGCAATATGCTTCAGGAAGCCGGCATTCCCGTTTCCAATCAGTCCGTACTTCTGAAAGGAGTAAACGACAACGAAGACACTATGCGTCGCCTTTTATACGGATTACAGAAGATATCTGTCCGTCCTTATTACCTTTTTCACTGCGATCCGGTAAAAGGCTGCTACCATTTACGCACGGAAATGACTGAAGGGCTCAACATGATGGAAAACCTCCTTAAAAATTGTTCCGGCCTGGCGATGCCCCAGTACGTTGCAGATCTGCCGGGACAGTCAGGAAAAGTGCCTATCCTGGCCCTGTCGAGATCGTTAAAAAATGATTTGCAGAAACATCAAGATTTTTTTGACAATTTCGAATAATTAGATTAGGAAGAACACGAATAATTTAAACTAAATTAATAGATTGCCAGGAATGAAGGAGAAGGAATTTTTATGTACACCGCCAGCGATTTAAGAAAAGGGCTGCGTCTGAAGATTGACAACGAACCCTATGTCATTGTTGAATTCAATTTTGTCAAACCGGGCAAGGGACAGGCCCTGTATCGCACCAAACTCAGAAACATGATCAACGGCAATCAGTTTGAACGAACTTTCCGTTCCGTTGATGTCTTTGAACCAGCCGATCTGCGTGAAAAGAAAATGCAGTACCTTTACAAAGAGGGCGATAAATACTGCTTTATGGACAATGAAAGCTACGAACAGGTTTATCTGACGGAAGATCAGGTCGGAGATTCGGTAAACTTCCTGCTCGACAACATAGAGGTGGAAATTCTGCTTTTCGAAGACCGTCCCATCGGAATCAGTCTTCCGAATTTCGTTGAGGTGATTGTTACAGAAGCAGAACCATGGGCCAAGGGTGACACGGTTTCCGGCGCAACCAAACCGGTCAAGGTGCAGACAGGATATACTATTCTGGTACCGACTTTTATTTCGGAAGGCGAAAAAATCCGTATTGACACAAGAACGGGAGAGTATTTGACCCGCGTCAAAGGCTAGCAGCTTTCCAAAATATCCATATGCTGCATTGCGCTTCAGCCATCATCGCTGCAGCGTATGTAAAATACGCCTCGCTCTTCTCGCTTCGCGCGCCTTGCCTCTGAATTATTTTGAAAAGCTGCATAAAAATGAATACATCTCAAAAGGACGATCAATTCTATCTGGCGCGTAAGGCCAAAAACCTTCGCCTTCGCGCCAAATTCATGCAAAGTGTCCGGCATTTCTTTAACGAACATGATTTTCTGGAAATCGAAACACCTCTCCGGATACCCGGACCCGCCCCAGAAGAACATATCGAAGCCATCCCCTCGGGCAACTGGTTTTTACAAACCTCCCCCGAACTCTGCATGAAGCGTCTTCTGGCCGCAGGCTACCCCAGGATTTTTCAAATCTGCAAATGCTTCCGGGCCCGGGAAAGAGGAGAAAAACATTTACCCGAATTCACCATGCTGGAATGGTATGTTGCACACTTTGATTATCAAGATCTCATGGATCAGTGTGAAGCCATGCTACTTGATGCTTTCAGAAATATGGGATACCCCCGGGACATCACCTGGCAAAACAAAAAAATCCATCTGGAAAGTCCCTGGGAAAGAATCACCGTGGCAAACGCCTTTGCCCGATACTCCCCGGTGAGTCTTTCCGAAACGCTGAATCAGAATCATTTTGATGAAACACTGGTTCAATATATAGAACCCCGCATGGGAATCAACCGACCGACTTTCCTTTATGATTACCCGCCTGAACTGGCAGCATTGGCCAGAATCAAAAAGAGTGATCCATCGGTGGCGGAAAGATTTGAACTGTATATAGGAGGTCTTGAACTGGCCAACGGTTTTTCCGAGCTGACCGATACGGCCGAACAAAGAAGGCGTTTCGAAAAAGCAGCCGGGGCCCGGGCTACCAAAAACTGGCAAAACTATCCCATGCCGGAAAAATTTCTAACAGCCCTGGAAAACCTGCCGCCCAGTGCCGGCATCGCACTCGGAATTGACCGGATAATCATGCTGATGGGCGACACAACACAGATTGACGATATCACGGCCTTTCCACCGGAAAGCCTCTGATGTCCGGGAAAAAGAGGTATGTTAGTAGCAAATAGAAAAGTCCTATTTTGTAGCACATGATATGTCCGCTTTTAACGATGTTTAAGGAAAGGGGCGGAGGGCGTAGCCCGGAGCCCCTTTCCTTCGGTTTCGGCGAGCGGCGGACTTACGCTGCCTTGTTATTTTTCTTTTTCTTTAATTGTCCATTTGACTCATAATCGGCCAGTTTTCTCGGACCATGGAAGATGGCCAGGGAACCGTCCATATAACGGTGGACATGGATCCTTGCCCGAACATAATGACAACGATACTTGTTCGGTGGAATCTGGAGAGTCATCCCCTCAAAGCTGACACAGTTATCCGGGGTAACGGTCCGTTCATGATGTTCGCAAAGGATGTTCTCGAGATGAGCGCCCACCCAGGGGATAAAAG
>MWDG01000018.1 GCA_002070455.1 Deltaproteobacteria bacterium ADurb.Bin151 | reverse complement strand
CATGCCGCCCAACCGTCAGATGGATCCCCCGCAGCCTACTGGCGGATGAAAGGGGGATTTGAGCGTCCGCACAGCATTCCGGCCATGGGCATCATGCAATGGTTCAAAAACCCGGTCAAGGCATTCAAACACAAAAAAGCCAACCTGATTCAAGGCGAAGGGATGGGGATCCCCTTTACCGACCTGAAAATCAGTGAGGGGAAAATAACGGCCTGGATCCTGGGGACAGACGGCGAAGAAGTGACTGCGCTTTTGGGCAACATGCCGGGCGGACTGGAGCTTTTGCCCAACAAACGGTACAAAAGCAACGACGGGGAAGCCTGCTGGCTGGAACTCATCGACAGCCAGGGCAACAAAACGGCTCTGCCCAAAATAGATCCCTACAACGAAATCTACCGGGAGGAGGAGTTCTACTACCGACTGGTCAACCCGGACTGGCTGAATCCGGGAACGAAAAAAACAGATAGTAAGGAACAACCGGTGCTTAAGAAGCCAACTTCATCCTGGGATTTGTTTCTTGGATACCTCGCACAGGCCGAAACCTTCCACGATAATTTTGCCACTGAGACAGTTCATCCGGGAACCTACCAGTATTATGCTTCGGGAATTGCCAGTGCGGACCGGGTGGTTTTCACCCGTGCCGATGACACGCTGCTGGCAGCCGTCAGGCGGAAACTGGGGATCACGGAGAATAAAATCAGTAAGAAGAACTCCCTGGTGTTTAAGGCGGAAAAAGGGGCCGGGGTCATCGGAAAACCCGTCTTAATTGAAATGGCAGGCAAGCTGCTGTCTCCTTCTGTGATTACGGACACCGACTGGTATCAAAACCGCGGCGGCTACCGGGAGCGGGTCAATGACAAAGGCCTTCCCGCAAAAGACGGAGACCTGCAGCTGGTGACCCTGCAGCTTCCCGACGGGGCGGGTGACGGCACGGTTCCGGAATCATCGGCCATGGCCCTGCAATTACCGACGGACAAGCAGCGGACCTTTTGCATTGCCGACCGGCATGAATTTCAGGGGTTTTTCCCTGGGCAGAATCCGCGACTGAAGCCGAAACACCAGCCGGACTTTGACGAGGGGTATTTCGACCGCGGCCATGAGCCGGTTTTAAATACCTCCAGCGCCCGGTTCATCACCTTTACCGCTATCGAGAACATCTGCCGTAAAGAGATCAGACGGCTGCTGCAAAAATGACGGGGGTCAAGATAAACATTTCATGAAGACATAACAAGAGGATGGTTGTACTGGTTCAGTTATTCAGTAATCATATTGAATTTAGTAAACGTTTTTTCATAATCCAATCTCCCATAATGACTGAAACGATTTGGGCTCAAAAGGTAATTTGACATGACACGGCTCAATGTATATACTATGTATCAACAGGGAGGCAATCTTATGGAAGTAACGATACAAAAATGGGGCAACAGCCTGGCTATCAGGATTCCGGGAAGTTACGCGAAAGACATCAGTCTTCATCAGGGAGCACATGTCGATTTAATTCAAGAAAATGATAAACTCGTTATTATGCCCAAAAAACCAGGCTTAAAATTAAAAGACCTGCTGTCCAAAATCACTGACGATAATATTCACAAGGAGGCATTCACGGAGGAACCGGTTGGAAAAGAAATCTGGTAAATATGTTCCCGAGCGTGGTGATCTGATTTGGCTGTCATTTGATCCTCAAAGCGGGCATGAGCAGTCAGGGCACCGGCCGGCCATTGTTATATCATCCAGAGAGTACAATGAAAAAGTCGGATTGGCTCTTTGTTGCCCGGTTACATCAAAGATTAAAGATTATCCTTTCGAAGTCAGGATTACCATAAAAAATAAAATCGATGGAGTTATACTCGCTGATCAGATCAAAAAAATTGACTGGAAGAAAAGGCAGGCCACATATATCGCGTCAGCGTTAAAAGAAACATTGAATGAAACTGTTGAAAAACTGAGCTTGCTCATCAAATCTTAATCATAAGAATTCGGATACACAACACCAGTTCTCAAGAATACCTAAATGATTTACTAATGGTCTGGTCATAGCATTCCTAATTGAGGCTACTACAATTTCAATCATCTTCCCTGCAAAGACCGGGAACCAGTTTAAAGAATTCATGGGTTCCGACACTCGTGCCCTCGTATCGCCTTTAGGTTATCAGGGTATTTACCGTCATGACAAGTATCCATTCAGTTATGTGACTTTTAATAATTGACTCCTTTGATCAATTCAGAAAACACCTGGCGACCTGCCCCTTGTTGACATAAAGTATTTATATGCTTATAATGAAACCAACATCACCTGACTGGAACCAACACCATGGACATTGCCGCAATTTATCATTCCGAGATTTTTAAATTTGTAATTTTACCGACCTTAATTTTTATGGCCCGGATCTGCGATGTGACGCTCGACACACTTCGCATTATTTATGTATCGCGTGGAATGAAGTTTGCCGCGCCGATGATCGGTTTTTTTGAGGTGTTGATCTGGCTCATGGCCATCAGCCAGATTTTTCAAAACCTGTCGAATCCGGTTTGTTATATTGCCTATGCGGGGGGATTCGCAATGGGCAACTTCATCGGGATTATCCTGGAAGAAAAAATGGCCATCGGCACCGTGGTCATCCGCATTATCACCCAGAAAGAAGCCCTTCAGCTCATTGAAGTTCTGAAAACGAATCATTACGGTGTCACACATACAGACGCCCAAGGCGTTATGGGTCCGGTGAAAATCATTTTTACCATCGTGAAAAGAAAAGACATTGACCGGGTGCTTAAAATCGTCAGAACCTGTAATCCGCTCGCATTTTTTACGATTGAAGACGTACGCTCTGTCCGCAAGGGCGTCTTTCCACTGACAGGAACAAGCAGCAAAAAACATGGAACCTCAGCTGCGCGATAACAGGTAACGGCTTTCTTTATTCCCGGATTCTTTTTTTCAATTCCCTGATCAGGTGGTGGAGCCAATCGCCGGCATCAGCCACGATGGCGACATCCGACATTTTCATCATGGTCGCCTGAGGGTTTTTGTTGATCGCGACAATAAAATCCGTTTCCCCCAGTCCCGCCGTGTGCTGAATGGCGCCGCTGATACCGAAAGAAAACAGTATTTTCGGCTTGATATGTTTTCCCGCCTGACCGACCAGCGAATCATGTCCGGCCCAGCCCGCGTAAACCACGGGCCTCGTCGCACCGACATCTCCGCCTAAAAGTCCGGCCAGTTCGTCGAGTTTTTTAAAATTGTTTTTATTGCCCATGCCGCGTCCGCCGCAGACAATCACAGCGGCGTTTTCCATTCTGTGCTCCCGCTGCGCAGCCCGTTCATACTCGACCAGCCGAACCCGCGATGCGGGAAGATCGGCAGGCAGCGGCAGGCGCTCCACAATAGCAGTTCTTTCGTTGTTGTGCGGAATTTCCTTAAAAGTACCGGGACGAACGGTGGCCATCTGAGGACGATGATGCTCCGTGACAATTTCCGCCAGCATGTTACCGCCGAATGAAGGTGCGATCTGAACCAGCAGTCCTTCGGACGTGATATCCAGGCCAACGCAATCGGCGGACAGCCCTGTCTGCAAGCGCTTGGCCAGCCGCGGCGCGAATTCCCGGCCGAAATCCGTCGCTCCAATCAGAAGAATGTCCGGGTCTCTTTCCCTGGCCAGTTTTTCAATCAGCGCCAGATAGTTCTCCGTACTGTAACTGGTTAATGACGGATGGTCGATGGCCAGTATACGATCTGCACCGTGCGCGGTATATTCCATGATCCATTCTTCAATCTCATGCCCGAACAAGACCGCGCATACTTCCGCTTTCATGATGCGCGAAAGATCAACCGCCCTGGAAAGCAGCTGCAGCGTCACCCGGTTTTGATAGTAATTGCGGTAATCGCCGAAGACCCAGATACTTTTTTGCTTGTTCACCATGATTGGACCCGACCCCGCCCCTGCTGCTGTTATTTTTTCGCCTCGATGGATTTGCCGATTGCCGCACCGATTTTTCTCTCATACCGGTCCAGAAATTCGCTCGCGGCCCTGGCCGCCGCTCCCGTGATCGTTACATTTTCCTTCTGCGCTTTACGGACAAAAACCATGCGAACTCTGGTTCGTGACCCCTGCTGTGCAAGATCGGCAGGGGAAATCCCTAGTTTCTCTGCATTCAGGACGGAGATGCCCGCCCGTGTAAAAGCCTTGTCCAATCCGGAAAACGATGCGTAACGCGGCTGATATCTTTCCATGGAAACCGTCACCAGCGCCGGCAGCTCCATTTCCAGTGTTTCCCGGAAATGATCGACCAGGCGGCGAACCCGTATGTTCCCGCTGTTTACATCGATGTTTTCCGCGTAGGCTGCCGCCGGCAGATTCAGCTCCTCCGCCAGTTGTGGGCCGACCTGCGCTGTTTCGCTGTCTGAAGTATACGCACCGCACAAAATCAAATCAAAGGAAGGACATTTTTTTCGAATCGCTGACGCGAGGATAAAAGAGGTGGCATACGTATCGGCACCTGCTAACTTTCTATCGCAGATCAGAACGCCGCGGTCCGCTCCCATGGCAAGCGCTTCCCGCAGCACTTCTTCCGCCGCAGGCGGGCCCATAGTCATTACCGTAATGGACGCGCCTTGATTTTCCTTGATTTGCAGGGCTGCTTCCACCGCGTGCTTGCAGGCAGGATTCATCATTCCCGCCGCCAGATCCCGTCTGAGCGTTCCGGATCTTTCATCCCAGGGCAATTCGGTGACCATTGGCACCTGTTTGATACACACCACAATATTCAGCATAGGTTTCACATCATCGATTGAGACAGCATGGCGCGGGCAATCACCATCCGCTGGATTTCGCTCGTGCCTTCATAAATTTCCGTAACCTTGGCGTCCCGGAAATAACGTTCTACATCATATTCTTTGCTGTACCCGTAGCCGCCGTGAATCTGGACAGCCAATCCTGTCACTCTGGAAGCCACGGAACTGCAGTACAGCTTGGCCATGGACGCCTCGCATCCAAACGGCGCCCCCGCATCCTTGAGCTCACACGAACGATACAAAAGCAGACGGGCGGCCATGATTTCTGTCGCCATGTCGGCAATATAATTTTGAATTGTCTGCTGGGAGGCAATGGGCCTTTTAAACTGCTGTCTTTCTTTTGCGTATTTTATCGCCGCCTCCATAGCACCCTGCGCAATACCCAGGGCCTGAGCGGCCACACCGATCCGGCCGTTGTCCAGCGTCGCCAGGCCAATTTTCATGCCATCGCCGAGTTTACCCAGAAGATTTTCTTCCGGCACACGGCAGTCTTCAAAAAACAGGGACGAAACAGGGTTGGCACGCATACCACAAAGATCTTCCAGTTCGCCTCGCAGGAACCCCGGATATTTACTTTCAACAATGAAGACACTGCTTTGCAGTTTGTTTTCAGGTAAAGAAGTCAATGCGAAAATCAATGCGACATCGCAAACTCCGCCGTTGGTTACAAAAATTTTTGTGCCGTTTAAAATGTAATCCGAACCACTTTTCACAGCTGTCATTTCGACGCTTCCCGCATCAGATCCCGCGTTGGCCTCCGTCAGGCTGAACGCGCCGATTACTTCCCCCGAGGCCAATTGAGGCAGGTAGGTTTCCTTCTGGGCAGCATTGGCAAATTGCAGGAAGGGATAGACCGCCACGCCGTTATGAACGGTTACACACAAGCCAACCGCGGCGCACACGCGCGAGAGCTCCTCCACGACAATGGCTGTGCTGATGGAATCCAGGGCCGCGCCGCCATATTCTTCAGGCACCTGCAGGCCAAAGTAGTTGAGGGCTTTCATCTTATTGATGGCGTCACGGGGAAAAATCCTCTGCTGGTCAATCTCGGCAGCAATGGGCGCCAGCTCCGTTTCGGCAAAATGCCGGGCGGAGTTGCGGATCAGTTTATGTTTAATACACGGGTTAAATTGCAAATTTATCTCCCGGACCGGGGCATGGGACCGCTCGTTCGTCCCCGATCATGATCTTCGATACTCAAAATTATAAATATAAAATGTCATTTGGCATATAGAAAAAAGACACGGTAAAGTCAACCAAAGATTCAGCATTGCCGGAGGAACCATTGCGTCACTTCATAACTGATTCACGTGATCATGGCAAGGATCTTGTTTTCTGTAATTCATCGATTTGGTGGATCGGAAGACTGACGAAATAAAAGATATCGTACGGATTTTGAAAAACTGGAAATCAGGGCTTCTTCAATTTGCTTCTCATTTCCGCCAGTTTTTCTTTGTCCAGATAATATTTACCCTCTGGTGTTTTGACAACCAGTTTGTCGGAAATCAGCAGTTGAAGTGCTCTGGGCCGCAGGTTGCCCGTGCCCACCTGAAAGAAATTCTTCCTTTCATCCTGCAGCTTAATCGCTTTGCTGGCCTTGAAGGCCCCGGCCTCCTCCAATTCGGCGATCATTTTAAAGCACACCCGCCGCAGCCCCAGTCCCGCAAAATACATGGCCGCAAGAACAAATACAATAAAGGCGGCGACCAGTAGAATGATCTGTAAATAGATGGACATTTGTTTGATAGTTCCCTGCTGTTTTCCACAAACGCAATTACTTTTCAGGTAATTTCATACAATTGATGGACCGGTTTGTCAACCGGACAGACGGACCGGACAGACGGATTCGATAAAAACAAACATCGGTTATGAATGGTCTCAATATAGTATCAACACAAGTCATTCCCGCCAAAGCGGGAATCCAGACTTATTGAACTGAACTCCTTCGCCGGGGTGACGATAATACTGTAATCAGATCAAATGTCGTTACTATTATTGAACTATTAATAACACGGATTGAATGAGTGAGGCTACTCACCGGACTGATACATTTCCTCAATGATGTTTTTGTACTGTTCGGCGATGGATTTGCGTTTGACTTTCATTGTCGGTGTAACTTCGCCATCCTCTGTGTATAGCTTTTTATCCAGCAGTCGGAACTTACGGATGTTTTCCACGCGGGCGATCTGCTTGTTTACTTTTTCCACCTCATCGGAGATCAGCTTGATGACCTCCTCTGTGCGGGTGAGGCTGGCAAAGGTTGTGTACTGCACTTTATTATCCTGTGCATATTTGACAACGTTCTCCTCATCAATGACAATCAGCGCCGAAACAAATTTGCGCCGATCGCCGATGACGACGGCATCGGTGATGTATGGAGAAAACTTGAGCAGGTTTTCGATATACTGTGGCGCGATATTCTTGCCGCCCGCTGTTATGATCAAATCTTTTTTGCGGTCTGTGATTTTCAGGTAGCCTTCTTCATCCACCTCTCCCACATCGCCCGTATGGAACCAGCCGCCCTCCAAAGCCGCGGCCGTAGCCTCGGATTCCTTGAAGTAGCCCTGAAAGATCCCGCCGTGCTGAATCAGAATTTCCCCATCTTCGGCAATTTTTACTTTGGCATCCGGCAGGCTCCTGCCCACGGTGCCCAGTTTAAAATTTTCCGCGTCGGAAATATGCGTGATTCCCGTTGTCTCGGTAAGCCCGTAACCTTCCCGGATCGGAATGCCAATGCTCTGGAAGAATTTCAGGATCTCATGCGAAATGGGCGCCGCGCCGGAAAATCCCAATCGAACGCGGTCAAACCCCAGACGCTCCTTGAGTTTCCAGAAAACGCTGAAATAAGCCAACTGGTACCCCAGATATAAATACCAGGGAATGGGCTTATTGCTTAATTTGTACGTGTTGTAGCGGGAGCCAATCTTGAAACAAAGGTTGAAGACCTTCCGCTTCAGCCAGGTGGCATCGGCCATTTTGAGCACGATCCCCGAATGGTATTTTTCCCAGATGCGGGGAACCGCATGAAAGAGAGTGGGCGATACATCACGCAGATCATTCATGACGGTATCGGTATTCTCCGTGAAGTTGACGATATGGCCCGCCCGCATGTGCATCATCATATCAAAGATCTGTTCATAGACATGATTAAGCGGCAGGAAGGAAATGGTTTCATCCTTCGTTTCCATCTTTGTGATTTTTTCCGTCTGACGAGCAATCCATAAATAATTCCGGTGTGCAATCATCGCGCCTTTCGGCGGGCCGGTGGTGCCCGAAGTATAAATGATAGACGCGGTTTCTTCAGTTTTTCCTTCTTCTACAATTTTCTCATACAGGCCCGGATGTTCCCGATCGGTTTTCTCGCCAAGCGCCATCAAATCGTCCAGGCTTGTCAGCATCGGGTCTTTGAAATGCCTGAGTCCCTCCATGTCCCAGACCACGCATTTTTTGAGATGCGGCGTCCGCTCGCGAAACGCCAGAGCTTTGTCAAACTGTTCTTCGTCCTCACAGAAAAAAACAACGGATTCGGAATGTCCGACGACATATTCGCATTCAGCTACCGGGTTCGTGGTATAAACACCGACAAAGATGCCGCCCAGCGACATCACCCCCATGGCTGAGAAAAGCCACTCGGGCTTGTTTTCGCCGACAATCGCCACATGGTCACCGCGCTTGACGCCGAGAGAATGCAGCCCCATGGCCACCTTCTTCACATTCTGATAGTACTGCGACCAGGTGATATCGTGCCAGATACCATAATCCTTCATGCGCATGGCAATCCGGTCCGGCTGGGTCTGCATTAATATCTTCAGGCTCTGTGGCAGAGTTTGAACGTTGTCTTTATCCATTCTGTAAGCACCTCAGCGGAAACGGACCTTTCTGCGATAGCGCTTGTATCCCTTCGCCGATGTTTCCGTAGCAATCCCCAGGTAAAATTCTTTTACGTCATCGTCTTCACGCAGCACTTCCGGCTTATCGGCCCGCACAATGCGGCCATTCTCCATAAGAAATGCATAGTGAGAATATTTAAGCGCCATATTGACATTTTGCTCGACAAGCAAAATGGTTACGCCCTCCTGATTGATCCTCTGAATAATCGCGAAAATCTCCTTGGTCAAAAGTGGTGAAAGCCCCAGCGAAGGTTCGTCCAGCATCAGCAGTTTGGGGCGGCTCATCAATGCCCGTCCGATCGCCAGCATCTGCTGCTCCCCGCCGCTTAAATGCCCGGCCTGCTGATTTCTGCGCTCGCTTAAGATCGGGAACTGTTTGAGAATGCCTTCAATATCGTCCTTAATACCCTGTCGGTCTTTACGCGTGTAAGCGCCCATCTGAATGTTTTCCATCACCGTGAGTTCCGGAAATACCTCGCGGCCCTCCGGCACATAGCTGATGCCGAGGCGGACAATTTCTTCCGTGTCCATGCGGTCGATTCTTTTCCCCATGAATTCAATGGTGCCTTTTTCCGGCTGGTCATCTTCCAGAAGACGCATGATGGTTTTGAGGGTGGTCGTCTTCCCGGCACCGTTGCTGCCCAGAAGGGCCACAATATCTCCCTGCTTGATTTCAAAGGAGATGCCGTGCAGCGCCCGGATCAGATCATACCAGGTTTCGATATTTTTTACGGACAGCATCAGTCTTCCTCCCCCAGGTAGGCAGCAACCACGTCCGGATGCTTCTGAACTTCCTGCGGTGTTCCCTCGATAATTTTCACTCCCTGGTTGATGGCCAGGATTCTGTCTGAAATACCCATCACCATGTTCATGTCATGTTCGATGAGGAGAATGGTCACTTTATAGTCTTCCTGAATGTCCTTGATCCAGATGCGCAGATCGTCTTTTTCTTCCGTGTTCATGCCGGCAGACGGTTCGTCCAGCAGCAGCACTTTGGGTTCTAGGGCCAGCGCCCGGCCCAATTCCACCAGTTTACGTTTCCCGTAGGGCAGATTGGAGACAAACTGGTCGCGCAGAGACTGGAGATCAAGAAAATCAATAATGTGTTCGATGACCTCCCGATGCCTGATCTCTTCGCGTGCAGCCCGTGAGCGCTTACCCCACATGCAGGCACCGCTTACAATCCCCGTTTTCATGTGGATATGTCGACCCAGCATAAGGTTGTCCATAACGGTGGCATTGCCGAAAAGCTGGATGTTCTGGAAGGTTCGCGCCACACCTTTACGGGCAATGGTATCTGGACGCAGGCCGACAAGATTTTCATTTTCCAGGACCACCTCGCCTTCATTGGGCTTGTAAATGCCACTGATCATATTGAAGATCGTTGTCTTTCCGCTTCCGTTGGGTCCGATAATCGAAAATATTTTATTGTGCTCGATTTCAAAACTGACATCATTGACTGCTCTGATGCCACCGAAAGCGATGCTTAGGTGTTCCACTTTAAAATGAGCCATAAGCCTTTTAACCCGTGACCGCAAAAACCCGTTTTTTTGTATTGGGAAGCAGGGCAAAGACCCCGCTTCCCATGTTTTGCAATTATTTCTTCTTTTTCCAGGTTGCCAATTCGTTGGTGGTCCAGTCCTGAAGCGTGATATACGTGGAATTGGGACCACACTTCTGAATCATGATGGAGTCCGAACCCTGATGGACATCAGGGCTCCAGGTAACCGGAGGACCGATACCCTGAAACTTTTTCATCGAGTTGAGCTGTTTTAAGACCGCTTCCGTGCTGAGTTTTGGACCGGCCTTTTTGAGGGCTTCGATCAGAGGTTCGGCAAAGAGGATACCCGCCATGTAGAAGGTACCCCAGCGTTCTTCCGGAGCATATTTTTTCGCGGCCTCCCGGTATTTTTTCAGAAGCGGCGTGTCGGAATCGGGAGCGAGGGCAAACGCGCCGGTGATAACGCCTTCCCACAGGCCGCCGGTTATTTTGTTCATCAGCGGATAGTCAGACAGGGTGTTGGAAGAAATCCACTGCGGTTTAAATCCGATTGTGGACGCTGTTTTCAATGCAATCGTAGCCGAAGTCGGATTGACCCACATGATGACCACATCAGCACCGGATTTTTTCAGTCGCAGCATCTGGGAGGAAAGATCTTTTTCACCGGGTTCTACCGAACTCTCTTCCACAAGTTTCATCTTGAGTTTGGCCATCCTGGCCTTGCAGCCTTCCAAGCCGCTTTTGCCGTAAGCATCATTCTGATAAAAGAACGCGATTTTTTTCGCTTTGAGCTTCTCCACTGCATATTTCGTCAAGATACTTGCTTCATCTTCATAAAGGGGATAGATCCCGAAAAGATAGGGCTGCACCGGGAAAACGTACTCATTAATGGCCGTTGCGGGACCAACCCAGATGACCTTGTTTTCTGCCAGGTAACCTTTAACCGCCATGCCGGCCGCCGCGCTGACGCCTCCGACAAAGGCAAAAACTCCCTCACGCTCTACCAGTTCCTTGACAACGGCCTTGGTCTGCGCCGGATTATACTGATCATCGCGAATAAAGTATTTAATTTTGCGTCCATGGATGCCGCCTTCGTCATTGATAATCTTGAAGAGAATATCACTGCCCCGGGCGACCGATCCCCACGGCGCGGCAGGACCTGTCTGGGGCCCCCACTGGGCAATCCGGATTTCCTTGTCATCAAACCCCGGTTTGGCCGCTCCGGCGGCCATTGGAATCAAAAAGGCCGCGCATAAAATCATAACTGCAACAAGAACTTTTTTCATAACCCCTCCTTTTGTTCACACGGTAAATGATTGACTGTGCCCTTCCCCAATGATCTTTTTCATTCTATCCCTTGTACCAGTTCCCCTTTTCTTTCAGAAAAGTGAAACTGTAGTTAAAGACAGTATTCTCTCCCGAGTGCTTAAACGTAACGTCCACTTCGACCTGAACAAACTTTTCTACATCGGGATAGTCTTTCTTCATATCGTTGTCCCGCAACCGATGAACATTCACAATCCGGTAGGTGTTGACTTTTACGGGGGCATGGCTGGCCATATCCTGCAGAAACTGATCGTAGGAATGCGTTTTCCTGTATGCGGAAGATGGAGCCAGAAGAGCATAAACCTGATTCAGATTGCCTTCCTTTTCGGCCTTCAAATAATTGCCGGCGGCCTGTTCGACTGCGCTCTTCTCCATCAGCATTTCCAGTTTGCCGGGAACATCCAGGGCCAGGACACCTGCTGCCAATGTCACAACAGCGATCAAAAGGCCTATGATGATTTTCTTCCCGCTCATGAAAAGACTCCGTATTGAATCACGACGGCTGTCCGGATACGGACAGCAATGATCAATCCTAAACTTTTTTCACGTAATGTTTACTGAACAATCCACTGGGCCTGACGGTAATGATCAGAATAATGACAACAAAGGCCACAATCGGTTTCCATTCCGGCCAGGCATAACCGAAGAAGTTTTCAATGATGCCCAGGATCAGTCCGCCGATGACAACACCCGGAATGCTGGTAAGTCCCCCCAACACGGCTGCCGCGAAGGCGCGCATAAAAGGTTCCATCATGAAATTAGGATCCAGCACGGAACGGGCTGCAAAAAACATGGCCGCCAACGCGCCAATTAACGAACTCATTCCCCACGTAATGGAAAAAACTCTTTCAACCTTGATCCCCATGATCTTGGCGGCATTTTCATTTTGCTGGGTTGCCCGCATGGCAATCCCCAGTTTGGAATAGCGGAAAAACAGGAAAAGCAGAACCATGACAACTGTAGTCAGTACAAAGACCCCGATTGTCCATTCGTTCAATGCAAAGCCGGGAAATATTTCAACGGTTTTGTGAACGGAAAGAAGAAACGGAAAATCTTTTTGCTCTGCGCCCCATTTCCAACCGGCCAGTCCCATAAGAAGCATTTCCGCACCCAGCGTTAAAATAAGCAGACCCAAAACCGTCGGTTCCTTGGCCGGGCGCAGGAAGCAGAATTCGATAGCCATACCGAGCAAAATGGCAAAGATAAGCGTGGCGGGAAAAGCAATATAGAAAGGCCATCCATATGCTGTCATGATATGGTAAGCGACAAATGTAGACATCATGCCCATTTCACCCTGGGCAAAATTAACCACGTCAGACGTTTTGTAGATAATGGCAACGGCGACACCGAACAGGCCGTAACAGGCCCCGATGGCCAGACCTTCAATCAGCAGCATTTCAAACATGCAAAGACTCCATTTTGGCCTTTTAAAACGGCCAGGTCTTCCAATATTTCTTGATCCGGATCCAGATGCCGAACATTCCCAGCGGCTCAAAAATCACAATGGCAATCATGATGAGCCCCAAGGCAATGCCGCCGAAATTGGCCAGCCCGATGACGGTAAACCACTGCTTGGATATGGCCACCAAAAGCCCGCCGAGATAAGGCAGGTTTTCCACATTTTTTAAAAGGTCGTACTGAAGATAGGTGATCAGGACGGCTCCCATAATCGCACCAAGAACAGACCCCAGACCGCCGACAACCACCATCACAAGAAAGATGATGGAAAGAATCAGATTAAAGGAGAAGGGGTCGAAAAAGCTGACAACAAAACCATAAAGACCGCCGGCAATTCCGGCATAGAAAGCACTCACGGCAAAAGACATGGTTTTGAAGATGGTCAGATTCACACCCATGACTTCGGCGGCGATATCGTCGTCACGAATGGACATGAACGCTCTTCCCACGCGTGTTTTCATGAGATTGCGCGCTCCAATAACGAGCAAGATCGTCATAATTAAAATGAGATAGTAGATTTGAACATCCCCTTTAATGACAAAACTCAAGGAGGAATTCGGAATCCCCAAATCCAGGGGTGGCGCTGTAATTCCCATTCTGCCTCCGAAAATCTCCCAGCGGCCGATGATGTGCATGATGGTGAGGCCGAAGCCCAGAGTAGCGATGGCAAGATATGGCCCTTCAAGGCGAAGAGCAGGAAGACCAATGATAAAGCCCAGGAAAGCCGCGATCAGCGCGGCAATGATAATGGCGGCGGGAAAGGGGAAATGCAGGTGCATCATAATCAGAGAAGTGCCATACGCGCCCACGGCGAAAAACCCGGCATGCCCCAGGGAAATCTGGCCGGTATAGCCCACAAGGATATTGAGGCCAACCGCCAGAATAACGTTAACCAGAATGATGTTGACCAGGTAAATATTATAAGAAGGCAGATAAAGGGGTAAGGTAAAAAGGAAAAGCAGAAAGATGATGGTCCATACGAGAACCGTACTGCTTTTGAAAAGCTCGATGTCTTCATAGTAATCGCGCTTCATGTCCATAGGATCACCACGCTACTACTGATATGCCGGAGGGATTACATCTGCTTCCACTTTTGCTTTCGCTTTCGGTCACTTTATAGAATCATCGGGAGTGTGTCAAGAAAATTTGATGTGAATCGCATACAGAGTTGCAAAGAAGTTGGGAAAACCTGATAAGAAAGAATGAAAAGAAATCAAAAATCATCTGAATACGGCAGTGACTCTCGCATCCAATCCATCAAAGGACATACGGGGCAAGAAACTAAGAACGGTTCGGCAGCTCGGACACCCTGTCGAAATTTCCTTCTGTCATCAACCGTCACATTAACTTTACTTCACTGGTCGCCCGGGTCACCACAAAACATCTTTCGATATTTGATTTTGCATCCACCGGAACGACAAAAAATCCCGGCCGGTCCGGCTGATAGCCCATCGTGGTGCCAACCAGCTCTTCGCCGTCTTTGAAAAGCACCCTGATTTTGCGGCCGACAACAGATTTACCTGCTTCGAAGTCTTTTTTGTCCTGATAATCGGGATTGCCGCTAAAATCCTTTACAAAAAAAACAGCCTTTAAATCTTTAATCCGTACCTCCAGAGGTTTGTCTCCGGGCTTGAATCCGACAGGCGTCACATGAAAATTCTCTTTATTGGGTGCAAAATCGGTGGTAATGCCTTTCTCTATGCGTTTATCTACATAGCGTATAACAATTTTATTTTGCATGGCTCTCCTCCTTCATGGCAGATGCTATGAAAATAATGATATGATCCTGTCACCTAATCAGATCTCTTTCCGGATATTTTATCTATTTTTACACCAATCACACAAACTTTGTCCAGCCATTCATCGTCATAAGAGAAATTATCATTGCCGGCATATTTCTTCATCAGGATGTCCAGTGCCCGCATTTTTTCAGCCGCCTGCTCAATAAAAAAAGCCCGGCCAAAACCAATGATGCTTTTGTATTTCATACTCCACGAACAGGCCGACCCGCCCCGAACCAGATCACCGGGGATATCTGCTTCAAAACACACATTACAGTTCCGGCGCATCATGTCAATTTTTTTGCCTGTGGCGGCACAGTGAAAATAAAGGAAACCGGAGCTTACGGCAAAATTGACGGGGATAACATAGGGAGCATCACCGTTGGCCATTGCAATCCGGCAAACCGGCGCGGCCAGTAAAATAGCCTCAATTTCGCCTGGATCTTTTATTTTTTTCTCTGAACGCCTCATGTCGCATTACTTTCCAATACCAGTCGTCCATGAAGAACTTTTGGCATGTTTCAGAAAGTTATGATAAAAAGCATCAACTTTTAATGATCGGCTTTTTGTTTCCTTTTCTTTACTGTTTTTTTATACGAACAGCACAAAAAAGTCGATGACTTTATTATGCGGATATGAGAGAAAAAAACATGGACCACAAAACAAATCGCGCCATAGGGGTCTTTGATTCCGGCATCGGGGGATTGACCGTTGTGCGAGCGGTCATGGAACGCCTGCCTTTTGAAAATATCATTTACTTCGGCGATACCGCCCGTGTGCCCTACGGCGTTAAATCGGTGGAAACCATTAACCGATACGCTATGCAGATCACAGAATTTCTGCTGAAAAAAGACGTTAAGCTGCTGATTGTCGCCTGCAACACAATGGCGGCAGTAGCTTATCGCGCTATCCGGGACCTGTCGCCCGTTCCCGTTCTGGAGGTGATTGAAGCCAGCGCAAGGCTCGCGGTATCCGAAACTCGCAGCAGGGCGATCGGTGTGATCGGCACACCTGCCACAATCAACTCGAATGCGTACGCACGTGCCATACACCAGCTGGATCGCGATGTGAGGGTCTTTTCACAGGCCTGTCCCCTGTTTGTGCCGCTGGTGGAAGAGGGATGGCTGGAACATGAGGCCACAAAACTGGTCGCAGAAGAATATTTAAAGCCGGTCCTGGCCGAGCAGATCGACACGCTGGTCCTGGGCTGCACGCATTATCCGCTCCTCAAACCTCTTTTTCAGAGCATCGTTGACAAGAACGTGCGGTTGATCGATTCAGCCGAGGCAATGGCGGAAATTGCCGCCGACTTGATTCACCGCGAAAATCTCGGCAATGACAGCCGGCAGTTGCCCGATTATCTGTTTTACGTAAGCGATGTACCGTACCGTTTTCAGACAATCGGTGAACGTTTTCTCGGACGGACACTCGCCCGTGTTGAAATGATCAGACTGTAATATGCATGACACGTGACACTGCAGATTCCTGTGCCATATGCAGCAATCACCAAAAATTTTTCTCTGGAGTTGAAAAATGAAAATCCTGCTTGCCGGATACAACATAGACTATGACATTATTCGCGAACTGAAAGAAAAATGCGCTTTTGGGCAGGACATTACTCCCGAAACCATATCCGCCGCCTACGCCCGAATCAGCCGCAGCCCCAAGCCGGTTGATGCACTCAGAAGGGATTCCCGGACCGAAGTCGAAAAAGCCCGCAAATCCAACCGCAACATTGTTTTTGAGATGGGGCACAGCTCGGTTGCCGAGCATGCCGTATTCAACATCGACATCATCGGTGTCTCCCGTCTGATCGTGGAAGAAATCGAAAAATTCCGTCTGTGCTCCTATACGGAAAAATCCCAGCGTTATGTCCTGTTTGACCGGGACTTTGTTGTTCCCGAAGAAATCATCCAGGCCGGTCTGACGGATTTGTACACCGCAACGATTCAGCTGCAGAATGACTTCTACCATCGGCTCTACGAACAGCTCCGGCCGCATGTATTTGAGAAAAACCGGGAACTGGCCGAAAACCCAGGCAATAAGTCCATGCTGGAAGGCTGGGCCAAGGAAGATGCCCGCTACAGCATCGCTCTGGCCACGGAAACACAGCTGGGAATGACCGTCAACGCCCGCAATCTGGAGCTGATGCTGCGGAGACTGTCGGCTCTGCCCCTGGCCGAGGCACACCTCTTAAGCAACAAGCTTTATACCGCCACCAAAGATATTGCGCCGTCGCTGATTCGCTATACACGATCAACCGACTATGATCTTCTGACCCGGAAAAACCTGCGCGGGTTTTGCGAAAAGTTCGACGAGGGAAAAAAGAAACGGCCGCTTCAGAGTGTCCATCTGGTCCAGGCGACGGAAAATGCTGATAAGCAGTCAGCCGCAGCACTGCTTTTCGCGTCATCGGGCATGAGTTACGACCTGTGTTTTCAGGAAGCCGGGCGCATGAATCCGTCCGAAGCAAAGGCCCTGTTCAAGACCCTCTTTAAACACATCCAGTCCTATGATGCGGTGCTGCGTGAACTTGAAAATGTTGACATGCTCTTCGAGTTGACCATGAGCGCCAGCTGTTTCGCGCAGCTCAAGCGCCACCGTATAGCCACCCTCATCAGCCAGGATTACAGCCCTTCCCTGGGCGTCACCCTACCGCCCGCTGTTCGCGCAATCGGGCGACAAAAAGAATTCATGGCTATGATCAAAAAGACCAATAGCGCTTATGAGATCATCCGGCATAAAAGCCCTGCCGCCGCTCCGTATGTGCTGACCAACGCACACCGCAGGCGCGTGCTGATGAAGCTCAACGCGCGGGAACTCTACCATCTGGCGCGCCTGCGGACCGACCGGCATGCGCAATGGGACATTCGCAATCTTTCAGAAAGGATGCTGAAACAGGCCCGCAACATCATGCCGTTGACCCTGATGATGGCCTGCGGCAAAGACGGTTTTGACGCGAGGCGGAAAATATTTTTCCCCAAAGCATAATCCTTTTTTTATCAGCGTGACCGCATGATCAACAAAAGACTCCCGATCGTTCTTCTGGCCACTACGATCAGTTCGTTTACAACCCCCTTCATGGGTTCGTCCGTCAACGTCGCGCTGCCGATGATTGCCCACGAATTTTCCATGAATGCGCTGTCTGTAAGCTGGGTGGCCTCGTCCTTTCTTCTGGCTGCATCCATCACACTGTTGCCACTGGGACGACTGGCCGATATTTATGGAAGAAAATTATTCTTTTTTTCCGGCTCCCTGATCTTTGCCCTGTCGTCGCTTTTATCCATCTGCTCGCAGACGGAAGCCTTTTTCATTGCCATGCGCGTTGTCCAGGGAATCGGCGGCGCGATGATTTTCAGTACGGGAACAGCCATGCTGGTTTCCGCCTACCCCCAGGGACAGAGGGGCAGGATTCTGGGAATCAATATTGCCGCGGTTTATATCGGACTCACGTGCGGCCCGTTCATCGGTGGTTTGCTGACCCAGCACCTGGGGTGGAAAACCATTTTCATTTTCAGTGCAGTGCTTGGAGCTGCAGCAGCCGGACTCTCCGTCTTTGTGGCAAAAGAAGATATTCCGAAGGACAGCCGTGAGGAATTTGATTTGCCCGGCTCTGTACTTTACGCGCTGGCGCTGTTTGCTTTGATGTATGGTTTATCTCAACTGCCCTCCCCGAGGGGAGGCGCACTGATCGCGATCGGCACTTTATGTTTTATATTGTTCATCCGCCAGCAATTGACCAGGCCTTACCCACTTCTCAACGTAAAACTGTTTCTGGAAAATCGTGTTTTTGCGTGTTCCAACCTGGCGGCACTGATCAACTACTGTGCCACGTTTGCGATCACTTTCATTTTGAGCCTTTATCTGCAGCATGTCAAACTGCTGACGCCTTCGCAAACCGGCATGGTCCTGGTTATTGAGCCACTGTTGCAGGCTCTTTTTTCGCCGGCTGCCGGAAGGCTGTCTGACCGAATTGAACCAAGGATCCTTTCTTCTGTCGGCATGTCGCTAACGGTCCTCGGCCTTGCGGGGCTGATTTTTATCGCTTCAGATACGCATATCTATTATATTGTCATTTGCCTGGCGATTCTGGGAGTTGGTTTTGCACTTTTTTCCTCACCCAATGTTAACGCGATCATGAGCTCAGTGGACCATAAATTTTACGGCATTGCGTCTGCAATGCAGGCAACCATGAGGCTGGTCGGTCAGATGCTTAGCATGGGTATCGCTATGCTGGTTTTTGCCTGGGTCATCGGTGATCAAAAAATTACCATTGAAACCGGCTCCCTTTTCATTTTCAGCGCCAGGTTGATTTTTATCATTCTGGCCGTGACCTGCATTCTGGGTGTTTTCGCATCATTGGCCAGGGGACGCGTGCATAAAGAATGATCAGCAAGTCAGCCTTAACGGTTGACGATGAAGGACGAGCATGAAAGATCATTTGATCACATTTACCATCGGTCTTGCCGCAGGGTTTTTGGGCGGTTTGATCGGCCTCGGGGGTGGAATCATCATGATTCCCCTGATGGTCGAATGGATGAAAATCGATCAGTGCCGGGCACACGGTACGAGCCTTGCGGTACTCGTTTTTACGGGAATCATCGGAGCCTTTACTTACGGTCTTCATGGACAGACGGATTGGACGGCGGCGGCCGCACTGGCTTTGCCAGCACTTTTCACGGCTGCCGCAGGGGCACGTCTGGCTAACCGGCTTCCAGGCTGGAAGCTGAAAAAAATATTCGGCGCATTCTTAATTTTCTGCTCGGTTCTTTTGCTTCTCAAACCTTTTCTGAAGGACATGATCGGCACATTGCCGGGTTGTGCGTCAATCATCGCCCTGATCATCACGGGCGTCTTAACCGGATTTCTGTCCGGCTTGATGGGGGTTGGCGGCGGAACCATCATGGTACCGGTCATGGTCCTGCTGGCGGGATTTTCACAGCATGCGGCACAGGGAACCGCCTTGCTGGTCATGGTTCCCATGGGCGCTGTCGGCGCGTTTACGCACTGGCGGCTGAACAATGTTGCAGGCAACCTTCTTTATGGTTTGGTGCCGGGCATCATCCTGGGAACATTTACAGGTGGCAATGTTGCTCAAATTATCCCGGATGATCCCCTGCGCTGGATGTTTGTTTTAGTAGCCGTATATACGGGGTGGCGGTATATTAAGGCAGTATCCCCAGAAGTTTGTGAATAAATATATTGAATTTCCCCGATTTCCCACAGTGCTTCAAGTCGAACTGTTTGATCTTTAAAATCATATATGATAGGTGGTTTTTTTATGTTATTCATGTTTTGAAAGAAGGCGTGCGTGTCTCGAAAAACTGGGATTGTCAAACATAGCGACTACTTACAGCATTCGGCGGGTTCAGGTCATCCCGAAAGTCCGGAAAGGCTCGCATCTGTTTATGAAATGCTGGACAATCCGAACATGTCCTGGAAGTATGTTGACATCAAACCCCGCCTGGCAACTCATAACGAAATTGCTTACGTTCACACCCTGCCCTATATTGAACGCATTGCCCAAACGGCAGGCAAAAGTTGTGTAATCCTTGATCCCGATACAAGCACCTGTGCGGAAACCTACGAAATTGCCAAACTGGCTGTCGGCGGGGTATTAAACGCTATTGACACCGTCATGACAAAGGAAGTGGACAACGCCTTTGCATTCATCAGGCCGCCCGGCCATCACGCGGGTGCCGGGAACTCCGCCGGCTTCTGCATTTTCAACAATGTCGCCATCGGGGCCATGCATGCCATGAAAAAGCACGGACTCAAAAAAATCCTGATTGCTGACTGGGACCTGCACCACGGAAACGGAACACAGAAGATTTTTTATTCCGACCGGCGGGTATTGTTTTTTTCAACGCATCAGTATCCATATTATCCGGGCACGGGAGGTTTGCACGAAATCGGAGAGGGTCAAGCCCTGGGGTTCACAATCAATGTGCCGCTCAAACGGGGCGCAGTAAGCGGAACATTCGTCTCGGCATTCCGCAAAATTCTGGAACCGGTTGCCCTGGCGTTTGAACCGGAATTAATTCTCGTATCCGCGGGTTTCGACACCTATTACCAGGATCCCCTGGGCGGCATGCGCGTCACCCCGGAAGGATTTGCCGCAATGGCACGTGTATTGCTGAACATAGCAGACAAATGCTGTTCGGGGCGTGTGGTCGCCCTGCTGGAAGGTGGTTACCATGTTGCAGGGTTGACCCGATCGGTCAAGGCAGTGCTTGAAGAAATGTATGATGAAACCCACTGGACGGATAAAAAGCTGGCGGCCCTGGAACAGGATTGCGATCCGGACAACAAACCGGCGATCCAATCTGTCATGAGCACGCTGCGCCCATATTGGAATGGTTTGTAGGAGGAAATCTGTTTTGAAATTAAGCACACAGGATGTTGAATATGTTGCAAAATTGGCGCGTCTGGAGTTCACGGACGCCCAGAAGGAAAAATTTACCGTCCAGCTGAACAATATTCTGATTTACATCGAAAAACTGGGTGAACTGGACACGACGGGGATTGCGCCAATGAGCCACGCGATTGCCGTAAGCAACGCTTTTCGCGAAGACGTTGAACGACCATCCCTGGGCACAAAAGCAACGCTGGCCAATGCCCCGGATGCTCGGGGTGAGTTTTTCCGGGTTCCCAAAGTGATCGACTGAAAGCACGCAAATGTTCTCTTTTTTATCTCATGGAACAAAATTGCACCTTTTAAATTCTTATCCGGGGAGTATATGGAATTACATCAATTAACAATTCATGAACTACAGAAATTGATTCAAAACGGTGAAGTATCGTCCACACAGATTACCCGATCCGTTTTTTCACGAATCGACGAGGTAGAAGAACGGATACACTCCTATATACGCCTGATGAAGGATGAAGCACTGGCTGCGGCAGCACGTGCAGATGAAGATATAAAAAACGGGAACATCCGTCCGCTGACGGGCATTCCCGTGGCACTCAAGGATATCGTCTGTACAAAGGGCATAACAACCACCTGCGGGTCAAACATCCTGCATAACTTCGTCCCCCCATACGACGCGACGGTTGTGGAGAAACTGTCCGCAGCCGGTGCCGTGTTTGTGGGAAAAGCCAACATGGATGAATTTGCAATGGGATCTTCGACCGAGACATCCTTTTTTGGTCCGACACGCAACCCGTGGGACCTGGAACGCATCCCCGGCGGATCAAGCGGCGGATCAGCAACGGCGGTGGCCGCCGATGAATGCATTGCTTCCATCGGTTCAGACACCGGAGGATCGATCCGCCAGCCTGCGGCCCTCTGCGGCGTTGTCGGCCTGAAACCGACCTACGGAAGGGTTTCACGCTTCGGACTCATCGCGTTCGCATCCTCGCTCGACCAGATCGGTCCTTTCACAAAAGACGTGGAAGACTGCGCCATCATGATGAATGTCCTGGCCGGTTATGATCCCAGAGAATCCACATCCGTTAAGATGGAAGTACCCGACTACCGCCAGTTTATCAGCCGCGATATTTCCGGCTGGAAAGTGGGCATCCCGAAAGAATATTTTGTTGAGGGCATCGACCCGGAAGTCAGCGCCGCCATCAACGGGGCAATTGATACCGTGAAAAAATGCGGCGGCCAATGCATCGACATTTCACTGCCCCATACACAATACAGTGTGGCGGTTTACTATATCATAGCTCCGGCGGAAGCGTCTTCCAACCTGGCGCGTTATGACGGAGTCAAGTACGGTTTCCGGGCATCCGGCGAGCGGGACCTGATGGAGATGTACCGCAAAACCCGGATGGAAGGATTCGGAGAAGAAGTCAAACGCCGCATCATGATCGGAACCTACGCCCTTTCCGCCGGCTACTATGACGCCTACTATGGCAAAGCCTCGCAGGTGCGTGCATTGATCCGCCGGGATTTCGACGAAGCATTCAGGGAATGCGACATCATTCTCACGCCCACCACACCGACCCCGGCATTCAAAATCGGGGAAAAAACCGATGATCCGCTGCAAATGTACCTTTCAGACATTTTTACAATATCGACAAACCTGGCCGGCATCCCGGGGATCTCCGTGCCGTGCGGATTTACGGCTGCCGGACTGCCTATCGGCGTCCAGTTCCTGGCGGGTCATTTTGAGGAAGGGAAATTATTGCAGATTGCCTCGGCGTTTGAAAAAAATGCTGCCATAGAAAAAAGGAGGCCCTCTTTATAATGGAATTTGAAACGATCATCGGGCTGGAAGTCCACGCCCAAATGCTGACAGACACCAAAATATTCTGCAACTGTTCAACAAAATTCGGAGGAGCGCCCAACAGCCACACCTGTCCGGTTTGCCTGGGAATGCCCGGCGTACTGCCGGTGCTCAATAAGAAAGTCGTTGAATACGCCATGATGATGGCGCTTGCCACCAACTGCACCATCAATCCATCCAACAGTTTCGCGAGGAAAAACTATTTCTACCCTGATCTGCCCAAAGGCTATCAGATTTCGCAATACGCGTATCCCCTGGCTGAGCATGGTTATGTATGGATAGATATGGATGGAAAACAGAAAAAAATCGGCATTACCCGCATTCACATGGAAGAAGACGCCGGCAAACTGATTCACGATGAGAATAATCCATTTAGTTATGTCGATTTGAACCGCACCGGCGTACCACTCATCGAGATCGTAGGTGAGCCGGACATCCGCTCACCGGAAGAGGCGGCAGAATACCTCAAGCGCCTCCACGAAATCCTGGTGTATCTGGAAATCTGCGACGGCAACATGGAAGAAGGCTCATTCCGATGCGACGCCAACGTTTCCATTCGGCCTGTGGGACAGAAGGAATTCGGCACCCGTACAGAACTCAAAAACATGAACTCCTTCCGCAACGTTCAGCGCGCGTTGGAGTACGAAGTCAAACGGCAGCAGTATCTGGTGGAAAACGGCGAGTCGATCATTCAGGAAACACGCCTGTGGGACGATGCGCAGGGAGCAACCAACTCCATGCGCAGCAAGGAAGAAGCCCATGATTATCGTTATTTTCCTGATCCTGATCTGGTGAAAGTGGTTGTGGATGAAGACTGGATCACGCAGATCCGGGAATCCCTGCCGGAGCTGCCAGTGGCAAAACGTGAGCGGTTTATCAGGGAATATCAGATCCCTGCTTATGATGCGGGTGTGCTCACGGCCGATAAGGCGCTGGCCCTTTATTATGAAGACGTGGTCAGGCTTTGCGGAAAACCCAAGCAGGCCAGCAACTGGGTCATGGGCGATGTGCTGCGTTTCCTCAATGAGGGAAAAAGGGACATCCGTCAATGCCCCATCAGCGCCCGGTCGCTTGCCGATATGATTAACTTGATTGAAGAAGGCACGATCAGCGGGAAAATGGCTAAAGATATTGTTGAGGATATGTACCATACCGGCAAACCGCCGCAGGACATCATCCGGGAAAAAGGCCTGGTGCAGATTACCGATGAAGGCGAATTGACCGAAACCATCAAGGCAATTATCGATGCGCACCCCGTACAATTGGCAGACTATCGTGGCGGCAGGGAAAAGCTCTTTGGTTTTTTTGTCGGTCAGGTGATGAAAGCAACCCAGGGCAAGGCCAATCCGCAACTTGTCAATAACCTCCTGAAAAAGATGCTTGCCCCATGATGATTCAAACCGTCTTCTGGAAAAATAATAAGGTGGTCATGATTGACCAGAAGGCCCTGCCACTAAACAGGCGGCAGCTGGTCTGTTCAGATTACCGTCAGGTAATTACCGCAATCAAAGACCTGACCGTTCGCGGCGCGCCGGCTATCGGTGTGGCAGCGGCCATGGGCGCGGCACTGGGAGCTCTTTCGATTCCATCAGAACCGGTTGCACAATTTAGAAAAAAATTTCATGCGGTTTGCAATGAAATTGAAAAATCCCGGCCGACTGCGAGAAATCTTTTCTGGGCCATTGAAAGGATGAAAGAACATCTGGAAAACACCATCCTTTCCGGAAAGAAAAATCTGGCCGGTGAGTTGATCAGAGAAGCCAAACGCATTTGCGCTGAAGACATTGAAATCAACAGACGCATCGGACAGCATGGAAGCGCCCTGATCTCCGACGGCGATCAAATCCTGACGCACTGCAACGCGGGCGCGCTGGCCACAGCAGGTTACGGAACGGCGCTGGGCGTCATTCGTGCGGCCAGGGAGCAGGGGAAAAAGATCCATGTCTACGTGGATGAAACCAGGCCGGTACTTCAGGGAGCAAGGCTAACCGCCTGGGAAATGAAAGAAGAAAAAATACCGGCCACGCTGATCTGCGACAACATGGCTGGATTCCTGATGCAGCAGAACAAAATCAGCAAGATCATCGTCGGAGCGGACCGCATCGTCGCCAACGGCGATACGGCCAATAAAATCGGCACATATTCTCTGGCGGTCCTGGCAAAGTCACACGGGATCCCTTTTTATATCGCGGCGCCGATTTCCACCTTTGATTTTTCGCTGAAGACCGGAGCAACCATCCCGATCGAAGAAAGAAACGGGGCTGAAGTAACCCATTTTAAAGGGGTCCAATCGGCTCCTCAGGGCGTGAAGGTATACAATCCCGCATTTGACATAACACCGGGGAAACTGATATCGGCAATTATCACAGAGAGAGGCATTATCACCAGGCCTTATTCGTCAGCTATTGCCCGTTTGCGTAAAGGAATCACCTGAAAAATGAATTTACTGCTTTTTGATTTTGATGGCGTTTTAGTGGATTCAATCGACGTTTATGAAAAGACCGTAACCGATTGTCTGCAGCAGATCGGTCAGCCGCTGACTCGAGGACGCGAAGAATTTCTGGAACTCTTTGAAGGGAATTTTTATGAATCCCTCGTTCAGAAGGGCGTTGATATGGATAAGTTTACGGCCACTTCCATCGATATCCTTGCCAGGATTAACTACGCCGAAATGAAACCCTTTGACGCGATCCGGCCGGTTTTGAGGGAATTAAAGAAAAATCATCCCCTGGTGGTGATTTCTTCGAACGACACGCCGACCATTCGGGAAGCTCTGCGCCTGTATGACTTCAACGGAATATTTGATGACATCCTGGGTTCGGATTTTATGCTGAGCAAAACAGAAAAAATTCTGTATGTCGTTCAAAAGTATAACGTGGAGCCGCATAACATCTACTATATCGGCGATACGACCGGAGACATAAAAGAAGGCAAACAGGCCGGCATTAAAACAGTCGGCGTTACCTGGGGCTGGCACAGCAAGGTGAAAATGGCAGGATCCAATCCTGATTATCTGTTTGATCATCCGCAGGATTTGCTTAATCTCAACTGAAGCGGGAACACCTAACTCCGCGTTCTTAAAATGTCATTAAAAAAAATCCTCTTAACTTTTTTCCCGAAGACATTTGCAAGTTGACAGCCGCACCATTTTAAAGTTAAAAGACATTACAGGATTTCTCAAGGAAGTGCCAAGGTCACTGGTGGGCCTCCTGGACTTCAAATCCAGTGTGGGGCGCTAGAACCGTCCCAGGTGGGTTCGATTCCCATGCACTTCCGCCATTTATCCAATAATATCAATATATAATACAAAAAATAAGCAAGAACATAGTAAGAACATTCCGTTCTGGAATCGCGATCTAAAAATTCATATTAGCAGAAAACAAAAAGACCTATTCCGACAGCACATGATAAATCCGTTTTTAACTATGCAGTGGCACAAACGCGGCTTTTCTTTTAATTGCCATTTGACAGATTTTCTTGACAGCAGGTGTAAAGACAACAATACAAATTATGAATTTATTCTTGAATATCGTCATGCCGTTAACAGAAAAGAATATACCTTCTTTCACCTGCTTTTTCTTGAAGAGGCATTTTTCACAACCTTAATTTGTATGATTGACTGTGAAAGTTAGAAAGCGTAGTATCCGTCATGTTTAAGTGTGATGATACCACTAACTTAACAAAAAGGAGGGGTTTGTATGAAAAAGGTTTTGATTTTTGCTTTTATGTTTATTTTTGTTGCTTCAGTAGCTTTTGCCGCTCAGGCGACCGCCCCAGGTAAAAAAGCTGCAAGTCCTGCTCAGTTGGCCCAGCAGGAGAAGATGAAAAACTGTAACAAAGAAGCCAAGGAAAAGGCACTGAAAGGTGACGAGCGCAAAACTTTTATGAAGAAATGCTTGTCCGGCAAGACAAGTAGTGCACCGGCAACCACAACGGTCGCACCAGCCACCACGACTGCAACACCGCCCGCCACAGCGGCGGTACCGCCAACGCAGCAGGAAAAGATGAAAGCATGCAACAAAGACGCAAAGGACAAGGCGCTCAAGGGTGACGAACGCAAGAAGTTTATGAGCGATTGTCTCAAAAAATAGCAATAATATTTCCCGGTTTAATTTAGAAAAGCGGAGTCAGCAATGGCTCTGCTTTTTTTATGCAAGTTATAATCGGTAGTATAATCTTTCCCATTTGACATTCACCAGACTTCCCTTTATCCTCATTGCACAAAACCCTAAGGGAAGAATTACCCAAAACAATGCGATTGAAATCATTATACTTTAAGACATTCGTTTCTTTGCTTTTGATTGCGTCAGTGACGGCATTTATAATCACCCCTATTAGCCATGCCGTCATCCGTATAGTTACCGGCACCGTCACTAAGGTCTCAGACGGCGATTCCATCCAGATAACCACAGCTGAACAGTCAAAACTCAAAGTTAGACTGTATGGTATTGATGCCCCCGAAACACCCAAAATCAGTCATCGTACAGGTCAAGTCAGTAAACCTGGGCAACCCCATGGGGAAGAATCCTGGAAAGCGCTTGAAAATAGAATAATGGGGAAACAGGTCAGGATGGAAATTCTCGATATTGACAAATACAGGCGCATGGTGGGAATAGTCTGGTTGGATGATCAGAATATCAACCTTGAGATGGTGCGTGAAGGACTTGCCGAAGCTTTCATCGAATATTTAAAACCGCCATACCGGACACGGTTTCTTGACGCAGAGCGCGAGGCAAGATCAGCCAGACGCGGGGTCTGGTCGCTGCCTGATTATGAGAGGCCGAGAGTATTCCGTAAAAGGCTAAAAGTAAGCGGTGGGGAATAAATTATGACCTCCATAGAAGCGATTTACGAGATCGAATCCGATCTGCACGATCTCCAGCCATACCTGCATTCAAAAAGCGCCCTGGTTTCTAAAAGGGCACAGGGGAAATACGAACAGCTGGTTGACCGATATTTCAGGGAACATGGTCTCATTGTGAATCCGGAACAGCGTTCTGACTGCTTGCATGATGATAGATATTTCTTAAACCTCCTAGAGGTGACAAGAAATAGTTATTATTTTGATAGTGAATGTTCGCCATGATCGAAAGCATTTTTATTAACAGCTTCCTGTAACAAACAAATCATGAAACTTAACAAAAAGGCTAGGCTTTTTAATAAGTAATAAATAAACTCTGTCTTTTCCTTTTTTAAAAATAGTGAATAATGCTATTATGACATTTAAGATATCAGGAAGGGCATAACATGAAAAATATTATAGCCATTTTGATAATAATGGCTTTATTTGGTTGTACGTTCAATAACACGAAAGGCATTACCGAGAGGATGCAACCTGCCGATTTGTATAAGGGATATGGGGTAAAGCCTTTAAACCTAAAATTAAAATCAAACTGCAAAACACCTCCAACAGTAAATATAGTCAACATAGAAACAAGAGATGATGATCATATTATTTATGATCCTTTGATCGCAAAACATGCAATTAATCCAAAAGAACTGACAAGTGCCATTATTGAATATTTGAAATATGGCTTTGAAAAAAGTCAAATTAAGATTGACAGTAATTCGTCAAAGATCATCAATATTTCATTTCATGACGCAAAAATTTTGAGTGGCATTTGGACAATAGGTGGTGAAATAAAAATTAAGGTTGAAATTCCAGAAAAGAAATATTCGGAAATATTTGAAGCTACGGATTGGACAATGAGTGATTTCCTAACGCCATTGGCATTGGTAAGCCACGTTGTTACGAGAAAAATAATTGATGATCCAGTGATTCAGGATTACATTTTGTGCAATTCTGACTATGTCTAGAGTATGGATAACCGGAAACAAAAAGATATAATAACAACTAAATCTTTGAGCGAAAAATTACAAGACCTACAAACAGCATTTGACGCAGGATTATTATCGAAAGATGAATATCAACGTATGCGACAAAGACTCCTCAAACAATATTAGAATGAGAGATGATAATAGAATGATTATTTATTGTTCTGTGATTTGGCTCGCACTAACAAGTGGTATGCGTTCTAAGTAGACGGAACAGGGATTTATAAGTGGGAGGTTACCCTTGTTTAAGATTTATGCCGCAGTTAAACCTTTTAATAAAAAATAAGGAGAACAAAAAATGAAAGACATATTCTTTTTCGATTCAATGCTGACGCCAAAAATAATCACATTAGTTTATTGGTTTCTTTTATTCGTCGCGTGTGTTGTTGGATTAATGTTTGGTGGTGTGGGTGGTGTGACATTTGGTAAATTTATTTTGGGGATTGCAATAATTATTGGTGGAGCTGTCACTGCGCGAATTTGGTGCGAACTGCTGATTGTGCTTTTCAAAATCGACGAGAATATAAAAAAAATTGCTGACAAATAGGCGAAACAAATCGGCAATAAAAAGGATGTTGTTAATTTGCCGTTAGATGGAGGTTTATTGACAGCAAACGTAAAGACGAGCACAAATCATGACGTATAGCTTCCTGTAATCAATACAACTTCCAGTTCGATTTGGATGCTAGACTTCAGTTAGCAATCAATGACACTATGTGTTTTCCTCTTTTTAACAAACATCAATAATGCTATTATGATATTCAACTCACTCGTGACCTCGTGTGACCTTCTGGTTATCAGGTTACCGGGAAAAGCGAAATCCGTATATAAATTGTTGAATGGACCCTTCGGCAACATGAAAAATAATGTAATTTTACTCGGGCTAGTTAGTTTTTTTGCGGATTTAAGCACTGAGATGGTTTATCCATTGATCCCTCTATATCTGACGACTGTGTTCGGTGCAACGCCCGCACTTGTCGGTGTGATAGAAGGAATTGCAGAAAGTCTGGCAAGCCTCCTCAGAGTATTCAGCGGGTACATTACGGACAAGTACCGGAAGAAAAAGCCCATTGCATTTATCGGGTACGCAGCCGGCCTCGTGTATAAGCTGGCTCTCGTCGTTGCCGGATCCTGGCATGGCATCCTTGCAGCGAGGATGATAGACCGTTTTGGTAAAGGCATACGGACGACGCCCCGCGACGTACTCGTGAGTGAAAGCTGTGACTCAGATAAGCTTGGACATTCGTTCGGTATCCATAAAGCGCTCGATATGGCCGGCTCTGCTGCTGGCATACTGATAGCTTTCTTCATCATGATGACATGGAAGGGAGAATACGCCTACAAACAATTGTTCCTGCTTGCGTGCATACCGGCAATTGCTTCGCTTGTCATGTTTATCTTTATCAGGGAAACAGGGGAGTCATGTGAATCCACGGAACCGCTTCATGTTTTCCAAGGGCTCAAGAATCTTGATAAGCGTTTAAAACTTTATCTTATAGTTGTCTTCGTATTTACACTCGGAAATTCATCGAATGCCTTCTTGCTCCTTAAGGCTGGTAACGTGGGTTTTGATCCAGCATCTGTAGTGCTTCTATATTTCGTATATAACGTAGTGTCGTCACTGTTTGCCGTGCCGTTCGGCAAAAGATCTGACCGTATCGGGCGGAAACGTCTACTAGTTGCCGGCTACCTGATTTTCGCACTTGTATATGCCAGCTTTGCCTGGGCTCCGAATAAGACAATCATAGTTGCCGCATTCGTGTTATACGGAATATTCACCGCGATGACGTCAGGTGTAGAACGTGCCTTTGTTTCAGAAATCGCACCAAAAGATTTGAAAGGAACCATGCTGGGTCTTCATTCAACAATTGTAGGAATTGCTCTCCTCCCTGCAAGTGTGATAGCCGGAAGTCTCTGGAACGCTTTCGGCTCGGTTGTTCCATTCGCGTTCGGGGCAAGCCTCTCGTTTTTATCTGCACTGATACTTGCTTTCGGATTGCCACAAAAAGCTGGGAAGAAGGTCACTGCGTAAGCCGATATCTGACTTTATGTGCATGAATTAAAAAGACTATGATAAAAAAAGATATAGCCTGCGCCCCTTTGGTTAGACAGATCAGGTTAGGGCAGTTGGCTAGTGAGTAAATTATCAATGCCGGATCCTAATAATTAAAGATTGCATCAAATATTGGGAAAAGTTATCTCCACAAAAGGAGACGCGGATGCTTGTGTTGTTATCCTCCGGCCACCGGGGGGAATAAAGCAATGATGTCGCCGTCGGACAAAGGTGTGGCCATGTTTTTGAGAAAAGCAATATTGCGGCCGTTGATAAAAATGTTTATAAACTCTTTAAGTTCTCCGGCAGGGGTAAACATTTCCCGCCGCAGATTCGGGTAACGGTCGCCCAGATCGGCAAGCAGTCCTCCGATTGTTTTTTCTGCCGGCAGGAGAAGTTCCATTTCCTTGCCGATAATTTCCCGGTAATCGGCAAAAGCCCGTACTGTAATTTTCATCTTCATAGGCACCTCTATCCGACCGATCAACCGCCTCCGCAGATGATACAGCGGGGATTGCGTTTTGCATCAATGACCGTTCCTTCCCCGGCCCAGCCATCCCAAAAAAATAATCGGTTTGTAAGTGGTTCGCCCCTGCCCGTCAGAACCTTGATGGTTTCCGAGGCCTGAACAGACCCGATGACGCCACATGTGGCGCCGATTACCGGAATAATTTCCCCGAGCGGATTCCCGGCGAAAAAGCATTGAAGACATCCTGTTTTTCCCGGAATGAGGGTGGTCGCCTGTCCGAAAAAGCCGCGCACGGCGCCGTGAATCATGGGAAGATGGCGGCTGAAGGCGGCTTGGTTCAAAATAAATCTGGTGGCGAAATTGTCCATGGCGTCCACAATCAGATCGATATCTTTTACCAATTCATTGATCGTCTCATTGTCAATCGTTTGACTGATTCCCTCGACCTGAATTTCAGGATTCAGGAGGTGGAGCCTCTCCATCGCGGCCAAAGTCTTCTCCCGGCCGATATCGTCGGGCCGGAAGAGGAACTGGCGGTTGAGATTGGATAGTTCCACCCTGTCGTTATCTGCCAGGCGGAGAAAGCCTACGCCGGCCGCGGCAAGGTCGGCAGCAACAATCGTTCCCAGACCGCCGACGCCCGCCACCAGTACACGGGCACGCCGCAGACTTTCCTGTCCTTCTTCACCCAGAAGAGTGATCTGGCGCTGATAACGATCGATATTATATTTAGTCATTGTTTCGTTTCATCTCGCCATTAAATGCGCATTGCCTGCCGCTGGAAGCGTCCGTAAGTGAAACCTCCCCTGAGAAGAGCATTGGCAAAATGCCCCATGCCGGTCTGCCGCTGCAGGATCTCCCTGTAGAGACCTTCGTGACGGACTTCACCGATAAAAATGAAACCTTTCAGGATGCCTTTGTCCATAACGATCTTATGGTAGAGCCCGGCGCCCGTGGAAACTTTGATTTCCGGCCCGTCTGCCCGTCCCTGTCCGGCAACGAAGATAGACAGGCCGAAGACCCGCAGGATGTTTCTGGAAAGGCTTCCGTCATAACCGGCCGCAATGCCTGCCATGTTCAACGCCGCAATCCGTCCCTGTTCGACTGCCGCGGGCCAGAGGGCATTGACCCTCTGATCGCCGACAACCAAGTCCTTCGTTTCCACGGCGTCGCCAGCAGCGAAAATTCCGGGAATGCTTGTCTCCATACATTCATTGACCGTAATGCCGCGCCGCACGGCGATCCCGCTATCGGCCAGGAACGCGACACAGGGATTGACGCCTTTTCCGAAAACGACAAGATTGCTGTCCAGCGTAGCTCCGGATTTCAGTGTGATCTTTCCACTGCTGCCGATGCGGACAATATCCTCGCCCTTGAGGACATCAACTCCCTGCTTATGGAGATGATCTTCCACGACTGCCGCGCCGGGAACATCCAGCATGGTTGAAAAAACGCGGTTTGAGGTTACGATAAGAGTAATCTTCATCCCCAGACGGTGCAGAGCGTCGCCGGTTTCCATGCTTACCGGACCGGCCCCCGCAATTACGGCATGTCCCTTTTTTTTCTTATCCTTCAGTAGTTTCTGAATCTGCCGGACGTCGGGAAGATCCCGGATGGTCAGCACGAAGGGATAATCGCTGCCCTGGATGACTGGACGCTCCGGGACTCCACCAGTGGCAATGAGGAGCCTGTCGTACTCGACAGTCTCCCCGGTATCTGTTTCAAGTGTCCGCTGTGCCGTATTAATCCGGGTAGCCTTACAGCCCGTGCGGAAAGTCATGTTATCCGGAACGGGCAGAAATAAGTTTTTTTCTTCCATCAGTCCGGCCAGCAGGTAGGGGAGCACCATTTTGGCGTAAGGGGGCGTCGCCTCGCCGGAAAGCAAGGTGACGTCCCCTTCGGAATCAACACGACGCAGAGTGGCCGCGGCATTGAGCCCCGCGGGACCCGCTCCGATGATTACGTATTTCATCTGTGCTTTCCTCCTACAATCCCAGGTCTGTCAGCGTCTGTTTTGTCGGCACACCGGCGGCATCCCACCCCCTCAATTTGTAATACTCCGGCAGCATCTCACCAAGCCGGTTTACCAGCCCCTTGGAGGGTCCCGTCAGTATGGGATCTTTCGTTAGGCGCTCAGGAAGTTTGTCGTCCGCTGCCGACAATCCCGCTTTGAGATTGAAGAGGCGCTCCAGATTCCAGATGCGCGCTCCGATTTTCATGAATTCTTCCGTTGTAATGTTCAGGCCGGTCGCAGCGCTGAGGAGTTCTGCCAGATCTTCCGCACCCAGACCGAATGTGGTGAACAGGCACATTCCGGAAGAATCCAAGGCCGCTGTAAGATCCTGAAACGTTATGTCGAGCGCCGGTTTTCCCTCCGTCACCCTCGGATCCATTTTGACCGGTTGACCTAATACTTCGGGCGAGATCGTGTAACCTCGAACATGGCAGCCGCCGCGGTTACCAGTGGCAAAGTTAAGTCCGATACCTTGAATGGCCCGCGGATCGTAGGCGGGCATTTCCTGCTTTTTGCAGGTCATGGAGTATTCGGGATGCCCGTAACTTTCCGCCAAACGATAACTTCCGAGAGCCAGCTTCTTCCCGAATCCCTCACCCTCAGCGGTTTTACGAACCATCTCCATCATCGCATCCACGTTACCGAAGGTCAGGGCGATTCCGTCCGTATCTTTTGTTGTAATAATTCCGTCTTCGAACAGATTCATCGCGCAGGCCACGGAGCTCCCCATCGTGATCGTATCCATGCCGTAGTCGTTGCAGATGTAATTGGCTTTGGTGACGGCATCCAGATTGTCGATTCCGCAATCCGGACCAAAAGCCCACGCTGTTTCATATTCCGGACCTTCTCCCTGACCGGCGAATTTCGGATTGGTCACCTTCGTTGCCCGCCCGCAGCTGATAATGCATGCATAGCAACCGCGCGGCCTGATCAGTAGTTGTTTGGCCAGCGATTCGCCGCCCACCTTGTCTGCCATGGGGAAATAACCATCAGTGAAGTTTCTGGTGGGCAGGCCGCCCAATTCATTGAGAATATTCACCAAGACATCCGTTCCAAAGTTTCTTAATCCCTGACCGCCGACACTGTTGGCCTTGATCTTCGCCGACGCTCTAACAACCGTATCCCGGAAGGCCTTGATATCAGGAACTCGAACGGCCCCCGTACCCCGAACAGCAATGGCCTTGAGATTTTTAGAACCCATCACGGCGCCAACACCGCTCCGGCCTGCTGCCCGGCCGCATTCATTCATGATGTTGGCAAAAAGCACCTGTCTCTCCCCAGCGGGACCGATACAGGCCACACTGGCCTCTTCGTCTGTGGCCGCCCGGATAGCCTCCGTCGTTTCCGGAACAGTATTCCCCCATAGGTCGGCAGCGTCACGGATTTCCACGACATCGTCACAGATCCATAGATATACCGGCTTCACCGATTTGCCCTCCAGGATGATCATGTCATATCCGGCATATTTCAGCATGGGACCGAAGATGCCCCCGGAACTGGAAGCGGCAATGGTCCCGTTAAGCGGTCCCTTGCTGACCACGTCAAAGTGGCTGGCAGACGGAGCATTCGTGCCGCAAAGAGGTCCAGCGGCAAAAATGAGTTTGTTCTTCTGATCCAGCGGATCTATCTTGGGATCCACCTCGGTCATCATGAAATGCGTTCCGAGGCCGCGGCCGCCCAGGTATTTTCTGGCGAGTTCGGCAGGGAGGGATTCCTTACGTACGGTCCCGCTGCCCAGATCAATTCTTAAATAACAACCAATCCATCCGTACATGTCACTTCACCTCCTCGAATGTTTTTTTGAATTCCACGGCAACGGCCTTTTTACGATCTCTGGCGGAATCGGTTTCTTCGATGTAATCCAGGGCCTTGGTAGGACAGAAGGCCACACATTCGGGTTTCCCGTCGCAAAGATCGCACTTGATAATCCGGCGGCGGGCCGTTTCGAAAACCACGGCGCCGAAAGGACAGGCCAGTGTGCACATCCGACAGCCGATGCACTTCACGTCGTCCCAGGCCACACGGTTCATGTGCGGATCAGCATGCATGGCCCCGGTGGGACAAACCGCGACACAAGGAGCGTCCTCACATTGCTGGCAAGTAGTGGGCATGGAAAAGCCCTCCGTCTCCCATGTCGTCACTTGAATCCGGGAAGTGTGTGGACGGAATTCGCCGTCATGAAATGCAGAACAGGCCAAGGTGCAGTTATGACATCCCGTGCAGCGATCGGGATAAATCATCAACATCTTCGACATAATTTCCTCCTGAAAATTAAAGAACGTTACATTTGGTATTATTCAGATTTCCCGTCTATCGGTCATTATCGCGAAGCAAGCCCTCACTGAAACCGGAGAGCTAATGAAGGGGTTAGGGATGCTTGAAGTGAAGAAGAATATCAGCGGTAGAAAATTGACGTGAAAATGGCCACCCTTTGATGATTAAGAAACTTAACGCATTAATAGATTCAGTTATCACCCCCTTTGTTAAATCTAAAAGAAGAGCGCTGATCGAGCGTATAATTTTTTAATGCCGCATTGTATCAACCGGATAGAGGGAGTACGTCCGACAGGAGGTTATAATTTATTCCATGCGGCTCATAAAACTGTATCACCCGTTTCATCAAAAGATTTTCAGATGACGATACGGGGTCTATTTGTTAGTTTAATTATATCATTCTCAAGTCCAATATGCAATCGAGGAGGTGTCTTTTTATGAAATATTACGCCAACTTATGTCTTATTTGACACATAAAGATTTCATAAGAACTTCCTAAAGCCCCGGATATGAACGTGAACTGTCACGATGCAACCACAGCATTTACGGTATCTCCCAAATCCTGGGCTTTGTCATGTTGTACTGACTTGCCCGGAGACTCAGCCTTGTATGCTGTTTCTGTTCGTCGGCTCATCGTTTTGCACTCTGGCTTCCTGATAACAAAACATCTGACAATTTTGGTTTACATACGTCCTTTCAATCCGTAATAAATGCGGCAGAATATTCCCCTTTTTTAAAAAAATGAATAGTGCTAATATGATAGCCAACTGAACGTCATGAACATCGTTAATTAAAACAGGTGGCGTAAGATGAATGATCCATCCAAAGAATATCAAAAATTGATCAAAGAGAATGCATCCTTAAAGCAGAGAATCCGAAAACTGGAAAAATCAGCGGAGAGCGGGAAGACGGGAACGAACACCAGGCAGTCTGATAGAAAATTTGAGGCCATATTCCAATGCAGCCCTGACGTTATTACGATTACCGACTTGACCAGCGGTTTGCTTCTGGATGTAAATGACTCATTTCTGAGCTTAGGAGGATATTCACGCGAAGAAGTCATTGGTTCAACAACGAAAGAGTTAAATATATGGGACAATATGGAGGAGAAGGACCGGATTTTTGATCTGATCAAAACCGGCACCGCTGTTGACAAGGTAGAATTAACATTCAGGGCAAAAACTGGCGAATCCAGACAAATGCTTTTTTCTGCCCGTCTGATCGAGGTAGATGGCAGGCAACTTCTCATCGCCGACACACATGACATCACCGATCGCAAGAAGGCGGAGAAGGAACTTATCCGGGTAAACCGCGCGTTGCGTATACTCAGTGACACGAATCATGCACTGATTCACATTATGGATGAAGCGACGTTGTTGAACGAAGTCTGCCGGATTATTGTCGATGTTGGCGGTTATCGTATGGCGTTTGTCGGCTTTGCAGAGCACGATGAAGCAAAGACTATACTCCCGGTAGCCCATGCAGGTTTCGAGTCGGGATACATTGAATCTATCAATGTTACATGGGCCGATAACGAACGTGGTCGTGGTCCGGGTGGTACTGCAATCCGCACGGGAAAGCCATCCATCGCACACAATATTCCGCAGGACCCAGCCTTCGCTCCATGGCGTGAGGCAGCTATTGAGCGCGGCTATAAATCTAACATTGCTTTACCACTCATCAGTGAAGGTCAGCCTTTTGGAGAACTGTCAATCTATTCCGCGGATACGGATGCATTCGATTCCAGGGAGGTTGAAATTCTGAAAGAACTGGCTGACAATCTGGCCTTTGGTATCGCCTCGCTGCGTAAACGAGTGAAGGGGGAGCAGGCAGAGGTTGCATTGAGGGAAAGCGAAGAACGATACCGTCTAATTGTTGAAAACACAGCAGATACAATCGCCGTATTTGACCTAAGCCTCAATCCTACATATATTAGCCCTTCAGCACTAAATCTGCGTGGCTACACCGCTCGAGAAGCGATGACACAGACGTGGAATGAAATGCTAACCCCCGATTCTCTGGAACGTGCAACCAATATGTTTGCCGATCAAATGGCCTTGGAATCAAGCGGAACCGCCGATCTAGCGCGAACTGCTTTGATTGAGCTTGAGGAGTATTGTAAAGATGGTTCTACTATTTGGGTGGAGCTTGCGACATCATTTCTAAGGGACAACCATTTCAAGCCGATCGGAATTTTAACGGTAACAAGAAACATCACTGCGCGCAAGCAGGCAGAGCTGGAACTTCAAAAGACCCTTGAAAGGCTCAGAAAGTCTATCGGTGTGACCATCCAGGTTATGGTATCAGCTATTGAGGTTAGAGATCCCTATACAGCCGGTCATCAGAAGAGAGTTGCGGACCTTGCCAGGTCTATCGCCACGGTGATGGGATTAAACAAGGATAAAATAGAAGGAATCCGGACGGCAGGTTCTATCCATGACATCGGGAAATTAGCGATTCCCTCGGAGATATTGACCAAGCCTACCAAGCTGACAGACCTTGAGTTTTCTTTAATCAAAGAACACCCCGAAAGTGGATACGAGATGCTAAAGAATGTGGAATCACCCTGGCCTCTGGCGCAAATTGTTTATCAACACCATGAACGGATGAATGGATCCGGTTATCCGAGAAAACTGAAAGGGGAAGAAATTATAATAGAAGCCCGCATCATGGCCGTAGCTGATGTTGTTGAAGCCATGGCCTCCCATCGTCCGTATCGTCCCGGTTTAGGTCTTGACGCTGCCCTTGAAGAGATAGAGAAAAATAAGGGAATTATTTATGACGCTGATGTTGTCGATGCCTGCCTGAGATTATTCCGAGAGAAAGGCTATAAGCTTACATAAAATAGTAATCAATAAAATGAGGACTTTTCAAAAACATTTGTTTGTAGGTGGCATCAACATCTAACGATGCCTTCCTCTTCTAAGGAAGATGTCAAGTATTTTCTCTTTGTCCATGTCGTTAAAGCTGAAAATGGTTGACCCCCTGTCCATTGTTAAGACAAAAAATATATTGGGTCTAAGGTGCATCTGATACGTCTGCACCATTAAAAGTTTATCGTCCCATTAGATATTGTCATCTTCGGGACCGGGCGTTATCCACAGCCATCTCGGAGCAGCCCTTCCGCGGAGCATGGCGGAGAGATGGCTGTGGATAACGCCGCCACTGCCGCTTGTTCATAATGCCACTGCCACTTATGTGGTTGTTCGTTGAAATACATTTCATTGTGCATTGATGAAGATAAACCTCATCATATTTGACGGTGCGCCAAAGGTTGTGGTGGCACTTCGACCTTTTTTTCCTTTTCACCTAACCTCTTTTATTCTACGGGCCTTTGATGCCCAACTTACCTTATGCAGGACGAAAAGGGTGGTGGAAGTTGACCAAGCTGAATCCTACAAACCTGTTAGCTTACGAAGGCACACGGTCCTTCCTTCCACCACAACCATGCTTTTATTTTATGTTTATGCTGCGGCAGCCGGCGCCAAATCTTCAAACTCCCGTTTATCCCGCAGCAAGGCAAAGATCACTTTGATCAGCTTGATTGCTACCGCACAAAGCATCTCTTTGCGTCTGGGCTGCTGACCAAACCGGTTCTTTGTTTCTAACTTTCGTTGATAGTATTCCTGGAAATAGTTGCTCAGAACCACAACCCTCATACTCATAAAGAAAAGATATTTCCGTAAAAGCCATCGCCCCTTTTTGGAGATGAACCTTCGGCCAATACGGGAACCTGAATCACTCTCCTGGGGATCATATCCGGCGTACTTTACAATCTGACGGGCATTATGAAAATGAGCAGAATCCCCCAGTTCTCCCAGAAACACAGCGGCAGAAAGAGGGCCGATGCCGGGTATGCTCATCAAATAGGTCGCTGCGGGTGTCTCCTTCAGTAAACTCTTCAACTGCTTATCTACATTTTTAAGTGACAAGACCGTCCGTTTCACTTCTTCCAGGCACATTTGAATGCGGTATCGGTCAGCACTGCCTATCTGTTTTAAACCAATACTTTCTTGAGCCGTCTTGCGGAGCGCTTTCGCTTTTTGTAAAGATTCTTTCTTCTTTCGCGAACTTCGTGCGATGAGATCCTGAAGAGTGGCTACCTCCATCAACATGACATCCTGAGGGAAAGGACACTGATCAAGAATTGCCCATAGACTTCGTGATCCCATGGACCAGAATATCTCATGCAGTTCGGGGAAATAGTCGTCCAAGGCCGCATGTAAGGAGTTTTTCGCGCTCACGCTGTAACGAAGAAGCCTCTCACGTGCCTTTGATAATGTCCTCAGTTGCCTCAGCACGCCATCCTCGATGACGGTGTCAATATATTTGCCTTCCCGGGTGATGTTCGCTATGGTTAACGCATCCCTCTGGTCACTCTTGGCGGATGAACTCTCATCCAGTTCCCGGTGATGCTTCAGGGCCGTTGTCCTCACAAAACGAACCTCATAACCATGCTCTTTTGCAAAATAGGCCAGTTTCCTCCAGTAATGTCCCGTCGGTTCCATCCCGATGAGAACATCCCTTAGACGATGCTTCTTTTTTAGCCCTTCAATCATATCAAGAAACTTTTCAAATCCTTCTCGATTGTTATGGAGCTTTGCACACTTGAACAATACGTTGCCTTCCTTGTTCATGAATCCCAATGCATTGAAGGCATTGCCGATGTCAACCCCGACAATGAGGGTTGTGTTCCTGATTTTTTGACGACGGGCCGCCTGTCTGTTATAATCGCTTTTAGACATGGTATTTTCTCCTTTCTGCTATGGTTGTTTTGGCTATTCAACTTTAACAGATCGAAAATACCATGTCCGCTCCTATCTTCCTTATAGTAAGCTGAAAGAAACAGATCGTCAACTTTCATAAATATACAACGTTTCAAACTAAAATATTCAAAAAAGCTATAGAGCT
>MWDG01000017.1 GCA_002070455.1 Deltaproteobacteria bacterium ADurb.Bin151 | reverse complement strand
GATGAATCGTTTCAGGAACTTGATGGCCAGCGGTTCATCCATGTTGCCGCGGCGGCACTTGGACTGGCATTTGTGATCGCAGACGCGGCCGCAAACAGACGGGAAGGGGTTGGTCTCAAGTAGAATCTTATAGGCATCTTCAAAACGGCCTTCCCGGACGAGCGCGATATAGGACGGAATGTCCATTTCAACCGGGCAGGTGTGCTGGCAGGGGGACTTGAACATGGCCGAGCAGACGGTCGCGCGACAGCGGTGCTCGTAGATGTGCTCTTCGTATTCCTTGCGGAAATAGCGGATGGTGCTCAAAACAGGATTGGGAGCTGTTTGCCCCAGGCCGCACAGGGCCGCATTTTTGATAACGGAGGCCATTTCCTCGAGCAGTTCGATGTCGCCAGGCTTGCCTTTTCCGTTGGTAATGTCGGTCAGAATGTTCAGCATGCGTTTGGTGCCTTCGCGGCAGGGGGTGCACTTGCCGCAGGATTCATCCTGGCAGAAGTCCATGAAGAACCGGGCCATGTCGACCGCGCACTTGTCTTCGTTCATGACGATCAATCCGCCGGAACCCATGATGGCGCCGAGTTCCGCGACTTTTTCATAGTCAACGGAAGCATTTAAGTGCTGAATGGGAATGCAGCCGCCGGACGGGCCGCCCAGCTGAGCGGCTTTGAATTTTTTGCCTTTGGGGATGCCTCCGCCGATATCAAAAACGATGGTGCCCAGCTTGGTGCCCATCGGAACTTCCACCAGACCGACGTTGTTGACGTCGCCGGTGAGAGCGAAGACCTTGGTGCCCTTACTTTTTTCCGTGCCGATCGCGGCGTGCCATTTGGCTCCGCGCAGAATGACCTGGCCGATATTGGCCAGCGTTTCAACATTGTTCAGAATACTTGGTTTCTGCCACAGGCCGGCCACGGCAGGGAAGGGCGGACGGGGTCGGGGCATGCCGCGTTTTCCTTCAATTGAGGTCATGAGAGCGGTTTCCTCGCCGCAGACGAACGCGCCTGCGCCCTGGTAGATTTCGAGATCGAAATTAAAACCCGTGCCCAGGATGTTTTGGCCCAGAAGGCCGGCTTCCTTGGCCTGTCCGATGGCGATATTCAAACGATGGATGGCCAGGGGATATTCAGCGCGGCAGTATATGTAGCCATGGCTGGAGCCGATGGCCTTGGCCGCGATGACCATGCCCTCCAGAACCGCGTGCGGATCCGCTTCCAGAACGCTGCGGTCCATGAAAGCACCGGGGTCGCCTTCGTCGGCATTGCATAAAACATATTTTACATCGCCTTTGGATGCAGCGGCAAACTTCCATTTCAGACCGGTGGGGAAACCTGCACCGCCTCGGCCCCGCAGACCGGAATCCAGTACTTCCTGAACAATCTGTTCCGGCGTCATTTCCGTAAGCGCCTTGGCCATGCCGGCATAACCGTCACGGGCGATATATTCTTCTATTTTTTCGGGATCGATCAATCCGCGGTTTCTTAAAACCCTCAGTTCCTGATGGGCGAAAAAGGGAATGTCCTGCATGGTGGGAATGACTTTGTCTGTGCCCGGTTCACGGTACAGAAGCCGGTCAACAATTCGGCCCTTGACGAGGTGTTCTTCGACCAGTTCGGGAATGTCTGCCGGTTTTAAACTGATGTAAATAACCCCTTCCGGATAGACCACCATGATGGGGCCCAGAGCGCAAAAACCGTTACAGCCGGTTTCTACAACTTTGATGTCTTCGGTAAGCTTCCTTTTAACGATTTCCTCCAGAAGTGCGTTTTTTACGCCGATACTGCCGGAAGCCTGACAACCGGTGCCTCCGCAAATGAGTATGTGTGAACGAAATACTTTCATGAATCCAGAATCCTCCTTACAAAGCGATCATTGAACCGGATGGTTGTAAACACGTGACCGCTCATTATTTTTTATTTGGTGATTTCAGAACCTTTAGCCAGAACAAACGGGGTCTGTATTTCTCCCGCGAGAACGTGCCTTTTGAAAATCTGTCTGATCTTGTTAGGATTTACATACTCATATTTGATCGGCGGTTCATTGATAATCTCTACGGTCACCAGAGGCTCGCGGCTGCAAAGACCCATGCACCCGGAGGTGGTGACGACGACATCATGAACTTTGGCTTCATCAATTTCAGCCAGCAGTGTGTCCATGACTTCCTTCGCACCGGAAGCAATTCCGCAGGTTCCCATATGAACGGTGATTTTGACGCGGCGGTCTCCATCACGCAGCGACATTTCATTGTGTACTTTTTCCTTGATTTTTTTTAAATCATCAATCGTCAGTTTCGCCATCGGCGTATCCTCCGTTTTCTAAATATTAAATTAATTGTATTGATTTAGTATTTCTTTCACTTTGCCGGGTTTGACACGGCCGTGAACGTCTTCACCCACAACGATGACGGGTCCCAGGCCGCATGCGCCGAGGCAGCGGACGGATTCCAGGGTGAACAGGCGGTCTGCCGTTGTTTCACCTTCCTTGATGCCGAACTGTTTTTCCAGAGTTTCAGCAAGCGCCTTTCCTCCTCGCACGTAACAGGCTGTGCCCAGGCAGACTTTAACGGTATATTTTCCACGGGGCGTCATGGTGAAGAAAGAATAAAAAGTGACAACGCCATACACGCGGCTGAGCGGCAGATTCAATCCGGCGGCAATTCTTTTCTGGACGGGCATAGGCAGAAACTCGAGACAGACCTGTGCTTCTTCCAGAACGGGGATCAGTCCACCCGGTTTGCCCTTGTATTTTTCGATGATGCTGTCCAGTTTGGCGATCTGTTCCGGGGTGAACTCTTCCAACAATTCTGTTTCTTCGGCTTTCATTGATTCCTCCTCGATCTTGCGGGGCGCTCTATGCTTCCGGTTCGATTTCGCGTAATCCTTCTTCCATTGTGCCCCGAATATATTTGATTATCTGGGGATGATTTATAGGAACATCCTCGATTTCCTTACGGATTTCTCGCGTATCCATTTCAAACCGCCGGTCATTATGCCTGTGTTTGTAAAAAAAATCAATATCAGAATTAGAAATAATGAGAATTACCATTATGTTAATTATAGCGCCCAGCGGCTGCCGGTCCAGATGACGGAGACCAAACGTGGCTTTTACTGTAGTCCCTTGATTTTCTTGTGAATTTATCTGAAATGTTCCGCCTGATCGTTCGGCTGCGTCTTTGAGAAGCGGCAGTCCCAGTCCTATGCGCCTGACCGTCTTGGTTGTATAAAAAGGATCTAGAACCTTTTGAACAGTGTTCTGGTCCATGCCGTGGCCGTCATCTTTTATTTCGATCGTGAGCAAGTTGTTTTCAGAATCCTCGTCAACGCTGATTTCAATCAGCTTCGCTCCGGCACGGATGGAATTTTCGGTAATGTCCAGAATATGATCGGAAAGGGTCAGCATGACTCCTCCAGAATGCGGCGGCCGTCTTGTGCCGAAAAGGCCATGCCCAGTTCGGTAAAACCGGGTTCGGCCATCAGAATTTTTGTGGTTGAACTGCCGATGTCCCGAATGAAATGGGCATCCGATGAAGTGACAAACGGATACCGGTCCAGCTCCTGGTATTGCAGGCGACCCTGACGGATACCGGTTAATTTCGATATTTCCAGCGCGTCAAAATGAGCATGATCATCAATGAAGCCCAGCTGGCTCAGCACGCTGAAACTTTCCCGGTCAATATGCGCCGGGATCGCAAGACCGCCCAGCTGATGAATCATCGCAACGGTGTCATCAATGGATAAGTCCGTTGCTCCGATAAGAAGCTGATTGTTCAATCCCTCCACTTCGCCCAGTTCGTTGACGATGGCCTGAACGCCGAAACGCGTTTCGTCATTTTCCCCGAACAGGTGCTGATCGATGACCGACTGAAGTTTCAGGAGATCCGGCAGGGAACCGAAGAGAGCCAGCAGGTGAACTTCTTCACTGGTCGTGATTTCCATGGCCGGGATGATTTGAATATTTTTCCCGGCGGCCGCTGCCATGACGTACCGGACATTGGCGGATGCATTATGGTCACTGATGGCAATCATGTCGAGGTTTTTTTCCAGCGCTCTTTCCACCAGGGCCCGGGGATGCATGTCCAGCTCCGCACAGGGCGACAGGCAGGTGTGGATATGAAGATCACAATTGAAAACTTTCAACATCGGTTTTCACCGTTGGAAGCTGTATGCGGGCGGATTGTTCAGGGAGGATGGTCCCGGCAATCAGCCGGCTAATGTCAGCAGGTTGTAGATCTGGCCTGAGATTTCAAAGGCGGGCAAACCCGATACCATAACAGGGATCTTTTCCGCCTCAGCCTTTTCCAGTGTGTCGGGAGCCGGCTGGCACGAATTAATCAGGATGATTCCCGCCAGTTCCTTGAGACTGGCGACCGCGACGATATTCTGATGCACCTGGCGGGTGATCCAGATGTAGCCTTCCCGGGCATTGCCCATGACGTCACTCAGGAGGTCTCCCGTGTAGCCGCCGGTCACTTCCCGGTTGAGATAATCTTTGCCGCACTTGACCTCTAATTGCAGTGCCTGAACTAAATCTTCAATTTTCATGATGGAGCCCTTTGTAAAAAAGATTACGGTGTTTGAATGATCATTTTCAGATGGGTGCCTTTGCCGATTTCCGAGGAAATGTGGAATTCGTCGGAATAATTTTTAATATTGCAAAGACCCATGCCCGCGCCAAAACCCATTTCCCGGATTCGCTGATCGGCCGTGGACCAGCCTTCCTGCATCGCCAGTTCAATGTTGGGGATACCCGGCCCTTCGTCGATGACCTCAATATTCACCGAACCGGGAACCACCATCAGATTGACGACAGCCTTCTTGGCATAGGATACGACATTAATTTCCGCCTCGTAGGAAACGATTGCGGCTTTTCGGACCAGATCGCCGGGAATTCCCAGCTTTTGCAGGATGGATTTGATACTGGTTGACACAATACCGGCGCAGTTAAAATTGCCGCCTTCGATCGTAAAACTGCCATTGTAAAGGTTCTGATTAGGTTCGCCCACTGGTATTTTCAACTTTTGGCAGGCATCCGACAATTCCTTTCGCATATAAACGGCCCGCGGTTTCGAATAATATGTATTTTGTGGTCAGGATGGGAATTTTCAGCTCTCTGGCCAATGCTATGGTTTCTGAAGACGGCTGTTTGGCTCTCACCAGAATAATAGCGGCGATGTCCAGAACATTCGCGGTTCGGATAACCTGGGTGTTGGTCAAGCCGGTAAGCAGCAGGCTGCCGGATTTGGCAAATGCCAGCACATCACTCATCAGGTCAGCTCCAAAGGCTGTTTTCACTTCCATATCCAGATTTTCTTCACCAACGATGACTTCCGCATCCAGGATATCTTTTACATCGCTCAGTTTCAAAGGCCACTCCTTCATCCGTCGGCAATCTGATTATCATGCGTCTGATAAACAAAATTGACAGGATATTCTTTGTGCAGTTATACAGTCTTGCATGCACTTCTATCATGGACGTTGATTTGATGTCAATAAGATAATGATGGATGTCGGCATGCACGGCAGGGGGTCGCGAATGGCCCAAACGCTGATGCTGCGGCTTGTCCGGTCAATCCGTTTGAATTAAAGGTTCAGTCCCGTGAAGATGATCTGTGGAGTCGTTTCCCTGCAGGGAGAGTGTTCCGGGTCCGGGCGGCTTCATGCTCTTCATAACCTCTTGTAATGTAAAAAGTGGCCAGATCGAAAAAAATAGTCATGCGCCTCTGAAGTTCAAACGTCATGTAGAGATCGAGATTTTTTTGCAGAGCGCCCTGGGCGAGGGCCACATCCCAGATGTGCTTGCGAATCAGGCTCAAGGCACTCAGCACCCCGCTGATTTTGGCGCCGGCTTTCTTTCTTTCCACTCCCAGCTTGATGTAGAAATTCTTTATGCGTTCGATATCATAAGCATTTCCCAGCCAGAGCGTGATCTGCGATATGATTTTATCGCAAATATTATAAAGGACGTGTATTTCGTAGCCGTGATATTCAGAGGTGGAAGGGCTGGTTGTCATTTCTTCAATCCACTGGTTGATCATTTTCTCCTTGTTTTTCAAGATGACATTGAGCAGGCGCCTGGTGAGGGCATTAGAGTCTCTGTGGCGGGGGAGATGCCTGCCGTCATCGCGGTGTTCGATGGCGTCAAGGATGGCCCAATAATCCTTTTTGCTCTTAACATAGGCCTCCAGTGCGCGCCTGTTGGACCGAAAAGCCAGGGGGGGGATCTCCTTGATCGGAAAGAATTTCGCCTGGGCGCTATCGTCTCCGGCCATAACTTTGCCGTCGGTTTTATCCACAACAAAAGTTAAAAAAAGCAGGTCCCCGTAAAAGCGGCTTTTGTATGAATCAACGTCCAGCAGCCTGCTGATCCTGCCTTTTACCCCCGTTTCTTCCATCAATTCGCGCAAAGCTGCATCTTCAATGCTTTCACCCGCTTCGGCAAATCCGGTCGGCAGACACCAGTGACCCTTAAAGGGTGCCCGGTCCCGCTTGACCAGGAGAATCTTCCTTGATTCGTCCACAATGGCGGATACGACCGGCAGCGGGTTGTCATAAAAGAAGCAGTGACAACTCGAACAGCAGTCCCTGAGGACATCGTCTTCTTTGCTTTTGGTTATTTGTCCGCCGCAGTATATGCAGAATTTACGTTTTTTCTTCATGCGCTCCCCTTTGGTGTCTCGGGATTTGTGCAAATGAAAATGGCGTCATCCTTGCACATGGTGATGACCTTGCTTTCGGTGACGGTGTCCTGCAGTTTATTCATGAGTTTGTTGACGATGGTTTTTTTATGGGCCCCCGTGCCGGAAAGGAAAAAAGGACTCTTGAACTGATAATAGTCGATAAAGAAATAAATTTCCCAGGGTTGAAAAACGAGGGAATTTTTAAAATCCAGTTTTTGGATGCCGCTAAAATACGGACGGAGTAATGCTTCGCCGTTTTGAGCTGAAAACTGCTTGAGGATGACCTCGACGGGCAGAAACTGATGACTGGCAAGCATCTGGTATTCTTCCAGGGTCCTTCGTGTGAGGTCAATCAGTTCATGCATGTTGCATTGATCATGGGTTATGGTAATGAAGGTGCCGTCTTTTTTCAGCACACGGGCGATGTCCGGGATCATCTCCACAAAAAAATAAAGGGCGAAGCTGCAGATGATCAGATCGAAAGAGGCGTCCGGGCATTTCTTTATTGCGCCGACGCCGCTGGATGAAAATGTTCCCGGATAACCGGCGCGTTTGCAGGCTTCGAGAAAAAACGGCTCATACTCGGCAATGATATCCATGCCGGTGATGGTTGCTTCCGGGTGGAGCCGTCCTCTCAGCGCTTCTGTAAATGCACCGAACGCACAGCCCATTTCGAGAACGTTGCGGCAGGAGGACAGGTCAACCTGATCTAGGGCCATCAGGCGGATATCTTCTTTATTGGATGAAAATTGACGGATGAGCGCTTCAATCTGGCGATGCTTCTGCACATTCCGGAAGACCTGACGGATCTTTTTTTTGTCTGGGAAATCAGCCATGATTAAAAAATAGCATCGATGTTTGGTGGAAGTCAAGGCACAACTGCCGGAAATCCGGCGTCCCGCCGTTAAAAGTAAAGAGACGGATCTTCTATCATAATGAAGGGAGGACAGACAGGTGTTGTTCATCCAAAAAAGACAACCTGGTTTCTTCCTCTTTCTTTGGCGGCGTAAAGGGCCTTGTCAGCGCCCAGGATGATGCTGTCAGGTACGGCGGTGTGGTCGGGGATGCGGCAGTTGACCCCGGCACTGATGGTTGTGCTGACTTTTTCACCCAGATGATCCAAGGTCATGGCCGCGATGCTGTGGATGGCCGCTTCAGCCAGATGGATGGTCTGTTCGACATCCGAGTCAACCAGAAGCACCGCGAACTCTTCACCGCCGTATCGTGCCACAATATCAGAATCCCGTTTGAAAACGGAAACCAGGGTTTCCGCGATCTTTTTCAAATATTCGTCTCCCACCTGATGGCCATAGGTGTCATTGATTTTTTTGAAATAATCAATGTCCAGGATGATCAGGGAAAGAAGGCTCTGATTACGGCCTGAACGCTTCCATTCCCGTTCCAGCGCCTCATTGAAATGCCGCCGGTTGGACAGGCCGGTCAGGGCATCTGTGTTGCTCAATCGGGTCATTTCCTCGGATTTGACCTCCAGCAGATATTCATTTTCCAGAGCATTCCAGTATTCCTTGTTCCCGCGTATAGCAATCAGAACCAGGTATACAGAAAACAAACATATCATGATGGTGAGCGGCGGATTCAATCTGTTCACAAGAAGGGCTGTCGTTGCCGGCATCAGCATGGCAAGGTTAAAAAGAATGGCAAGCCTTCGGTCGGGAATGAATGCGACCACGCCGCCCGCGGACAGACCGCATATACACACGTTCATCATCAGCTGTGTCACATGCTCATTGTTCAGGATTTCAACGTAGGCCAGCATGCATCCCCAGACCAGAGCGGTGATGACGACACTGACGTAAAAAATCCCCCGGTTGACGATTTCGTAAGGTTCTCCCATCTTCCGGGCGATCACCAGGTGGACCAGCCGGAAAACGCAAATGCCCAGGTTGGAGAAAAAAAAGACCAGGGAAGCAAATAGATGTCTGGAGTAAAAGCCATCGGCGCAGGTCACAATAATGGATAAAACGATATAGAATATAATGCCGATGGTGGACCGTTTTTTCAGATCCTGGACGACCCTGCTGTTCACTTTGTGCCGTATAAATGTCATGAATGGCCTCTTGTGCGCATTGCATCAATTCATGTTTTTGGCGCCCGTACAACAATCTTTTGGGGATCTGAATCAAATACAATTTTGATGATCAATATCTTGGCAGTTGCCCATGCCTGAAAATGCAGGTTCTGTCAATACGATTTATGCAGGAAGGCTGGCATCTGTTGAGTCGGTTTTCCCGCGGTGGAAGAATGTTTTCGGCAAGACCAGCACTACTCTTCCATAGCCGTTATCTTGGCGATTCTCCGTTCGTGACGTCCCCCTTCGAAAGATGTGCTGATAAATTTCTCGATCATCTCATGGACCGGGACGGCATATTTGATTCTGCCGCCGAAAGCAATGAAGTTGGCGTTATTGTGGGCTTTGGCCATTTCAGCGCTGAAAAGATCGAAAAGGAGCGCGCAGCGGATGCCTTTGACTTTGTTTGCGGCAATCGTGACTCCGATGCCTGTGCCGCACAGAAGAATCCCGAAACCGTATCCGCCGTTTTTAAACTCCGTGCAAGCAGCGAGCGCGATATCCGGGTAATCCACTGCTGCAGGCCCCTCAGTTCCGATGTCTGTGACCTCATAATTCTTTTTTCTTAAAAAATCGGCGATTTCGTTTTTAAGATCGACCGCGCCATGATCGGAAGCAATAACGATTTTTTTCATTTTTTCTCCCCCGGTTGAAAATGATGTTATCCTTTTCTACAAGATCGGCTGTTCTGTCAACAAAAAAACTTTACATAAACAGGATATTTGCGTAAAAAACGTTCATGCGGGACTTATTGGACAGGTATTTAAATCATCTCCTGATCGAGAAAGGGGCGGCCGGCAATACCCTGGAGGCCTACGGGCGGGATCTGAATCGATATGCTTCCTTTCTGGAGCAAAGGGGGATAGACAATCCGCGCTTTGTTGTCCCCGAAACAGTCGTTGAGTTTCTTGTGCAGATCAAGGGTGAAGGATTGTCGGCCAATTCGATGAACCGGGCGCTGGCTGCCCTGAGGGGATATTATAAATTTCTTCTGCAGGAAAAAGTGGTGGATCAATCACCGCTGGCCAATATTGAACTGGCCAAGGTCTGGATGCGACTGCCCGATACGGTGAGTAAAGAAGAGATGAACCTGATTTTGTCCCAGCCGGGTGAAGAGACGCCCAAGGCACAGAGGGACAGCGCGATGCTGGAACTTCTTTATGCTACGGGACTGCGCGTATCGGAGCTTGCCGGTTTAACCATGAACAGCATCAACTGGCAGGTGGGTTTCCTGACGGTCATGGGAAAGGGCGGCAAGGAAAGGGTCGTTCCCATCGGCAAGACCGCCTACGATAGTGTCCGCCGCTATGTGGACGAAGCCCGTCCGAAACTGGTAAAATCAAGAACGACAGACGTCTTGTTCCTGAACCGTTTCGGGGGAGCCTTTACCCGCCAGGGGCTCTGGAAAATAATTATTCATTATGTGAGAAAAGCGGGCTTGCAAAAAAACGTTCACCCGCATACATTTCGTCACTCTTTCGCGTCCCATCTTCTGGAAGGAGGAGCTGATTTAAGGGCGGTTCAGGTCATGCTTGGACATTCCGATATTTCGACGACGCAGATTTACACGCACGTGACGAGAGATCACCTGACGCAAATTCACAGGAAATATCATCCCAGGGGTTGATTCATGATTCATGATGACAGGAAAAAGAAAAGGGGGCCGGACAAACTCATGATCGCGGGTGTGGTGACCGTCACGGTTGCCATCGTGCTGCTGGCGTCTTTCCTGTATGCCCGTCCGCAGGTTTTTCAGTCCGGTGTCTTCTTTGCCCACAGGGCAATCAATGCTTTTTCCCATTACGTGTTCAACGCCAAGCCTGATTTCTATTTCCTGCGGATAGAAAAAAACGGGACGGACATTCAGGTGGGCGCGGATGAAACACTGGAAATCAGCTATCGTGATGAATTTGTCATCAAATCTGTAGACAGTGACGATCTGGCCGGTAAATACACGTCGGTCATGATTGAAGGCATGGGTAAAGAAGGGAATCAGATCGGTGTATTGTTCCGCGGGATTGATCTGGTGAACAGGATCATGAAAAGCGACGCGGGAGTCAAAGACGTGCAGGCCGTCAACCTTTACCGGATCAATGTTTCTTATCAGAAGGAAATGATTGCCGCTGTGCCGCTGCGGATCGTGATTAAACCGCAGGACTGGTTGAGGTTTGCCAGGGAGAACAAAGATGTTGGCGCGCAGATTGAATTCTTAAAGAAGGCAGTTTCCCAAAATAAAGAAGACGCGGGTGTGCGCAGGATTCTGGCGGGCATTTATCAGAAGCACAACAGGCCGGATGAGGCGGCATCTCTTTATGAAGAGGTTTTGCGCATTAAACCGGATGATACAGCGGCAATGAAAGAACTGGCGCGCTGCTATCTGAAAGGGAATCAGTATGATCCCGCCATTCGGGTATTGTCCGGTCTTGTCGTGAAACAGCCGCGGGATACCGAGTCCTTTGCCATGATGGGACTTGCCTTCAGTCAAAAGAAGTTATGGGACAAGGCGGCGCAGTCCTATTTGCAGGCCGTGCAGATTGAACCGGGCAACCAGGAAATCAGAATGATACTGGCCGGAATTTATGAGAACGCCGGGAAGGAAGATGCCGCGGCAGAACAATACCGATATCTCGCAAAGCATTCGCCGGATGCAGCTGCGGCCTGGAAGGCGATGGGAAATTCCTACCTGAAAAAAGCGAAATACAGCCGGGCGATTGAAAGTTACGAACAGGCCGTCAAAATACAGCCGCAGGATGGAGCAGTACATGCCAGTATGGCTGCTGCGTACGCAGGTCTTGGCCGGTTGAAAGAAGAAATGCAGCATTTACAGAAAGCCGCGGTCCTGATGCCTGACCAACCCGTGGTCCACTTTAACCTGGCCGTGGCCTATGAAAAAAGAAAGATGGCGGATGACGCCTTGAGGGAGTATCTGCATGTTCTGAAGATCAGTCCGGAGGATACGGATGCCCTGGAGCGTGCGGCAGACCTTACGTTGAAAAGTAAAAAATACGATCAGGCCGTTCGTTATTATGAAAAACTGGGTAAAAAATTTCCGCAGAAGGCATCGATCTTTGCCAAAACGGGCTTTGCATACGGCGAAATGAATCAGTATGCCCGGTCGGCTGAAAATTACGAAAAAGCAATCCGGCTGGGCGCGAAGGACCAGACGATGTATAATAATCTGGCCTTTGCCTACAGGAAGATGGGAAAAGAAAAAGAAGCGTCGCGCTATTCGGGTAAGGCCTCCCCGGTGAGCAAAAAAGCAGCAGATGTGAGTGATGGCAAGAGTCCCGGGACGAAGAAAAATCAGCAGGGGACCTCCCCCAATTCCATTCAGACTTCTTTATACGTCAGCCGGGGAAAGGCCTATGCCGCCCAGAAAAATTGGGACAAGGCGATTCTTAATTATTTAATAGCCCTGAGATATGAAAAAACTAATGATGAAATATACGCGGCGCTGGGAAACGCTTATGAAAAGAAGGGACTTTACCAAAAAGCCCTGCAGGCGTATAGAAATGCCTACGAGATCAATCCCGGGACACGAGTGGCCTCCAGAATCCCGAAGCTGCGCATTCAACTTATGAGGGGAAAAAATAAAAATGCAGGAGAACATGATGAAGCAGGTGAAACTCCATAATTTTTCAATCGGTGGACCGGTCGGATTTGTTTTGATTGCCGGTCCCTGTGTCATTGAAAATGAAGCGGCAGCCATGGACATTGCCGTTTACCTGAAGCAATTGACGTCAAAACTGGACATTCCATTCATTTTCAAAGCGTCTTATGACAAGGCCAACCGGACATCCATTCATTCTTACCGAGGGCCGGGTGCGCAGGAGGGGCTGGCCATTTTAAAGAAAATCAGGGAAACAGCCGGCGTTCCCGTTCTCTCCGATGTGCATCGTTTTGAGGAAATTGAACTGGCGACAGGCGTTTTGGATGTGATGCAGATACCGGCCTTTTTGTGTCGCCAGACGGACTTTGTGGTTGAGGTTGCGAAAAAAGCGCGAGTGATCAACATAAAAAAAGGTCAGTTTCTTGCTCCATGGGATGTTGCCAACATCCTGGACAAGGTCAAATCCGCGGGAAACGAAAACATTTTAATTACAGAGCGAGGTGCTTCCTTCGGATACAACAACCTTGTGTTTGATGTAAGGGCATTGCCGATTATGAGGGCGATGGGTTACCCCGTCATTTTTGACGCTACGCACTCCGTTCAGTTGCCGGGCGGTGCGGGTACCTCTTCCGGGGGGCAGCGGGACATGGTGCCTTATCTGGCGCGGGCGGCAGTAGCTGCTGGTGTGGATGGGATTTTCATGGAAGTCCACCCCGACCCGGAAAAAGCGCTTTGTGACGGCGCCAATTCGCTTTATCTGCATTCTCTGGAGAAGATGCTGACAACGTTGAAGCAGATTGATGAGGTGGTAAAGAAAGGCTTTTAGGCTGTAGGCTATTAGAATGTCAGACTTAAGGGAAAAGGCGATGTCAAAAAAAAAGATTCAGGAGAAACTTAAAAAGATAAAGATGCTGATTCTGGACGTGGACGGAGTGATGACTGACGGCAGAATTATCATGGACAGCGAAGGTCGTGAAACAAAGAACTTTTACGTCCGTGATGGTCACGGGCTGGTCATGATTCAGCGCTATGGTATACAGGTTGCCATTCTGACCGGCCGGACATCGGCCGTGGTGGACCACCGGGCCCGTGATTTAAAAATCACTGAGGTGTATCAGGGGGCGTTGAATAAAAAGGAAGTTTTCAACAGGATTCTTCAGATGAACAACCTGACACCGGATGTGATTGCATACATGGGGGATGACATCGTCGATATTCCCGTGTTGAAACTGGCCGGATTTTCCGCTGCCGTTGCCGATGCGACGGATTTGGTGAAAAAAACGGTTGATTATGTTACGGTCAACAGGGGGGGGCAGGGAGCGGTGAGGGAAATATGCGACATGTTGCTTGTAGCTCAGAATCACTGGGCTGAAGTCGCTAAACGGTATGATTTTACGGAACTCATTTGATCGTAAAAAAAATGGAGCAACGGATCTCTTCTTGCCGGAAGATATGAATGACACTTGCGTGGACTTATCTGCTCATTGCCGGAATTCTGGAAATCGGCTGGCCGCTGGGCTTTAAACTGTCTCAGACCACGTCGCACAGGATGGCCTTTATCCTGATGGCGATAGTTTGTATGTCTCTGAGTGGATTGTTTTTGTGGCTGGCTCAAAGAACCATTCCGATCGGAACGGCCTATGCGGTCTGGACGGGCATCGGCACGGTGGGAACTTTTCTGATCGGAATTCTCGCATTTAACGATTCGACATCCATGATGCGGATTTTGTCATTTCTGCTGATTGTCGTTGGCTTGATCGGTTTAAGAATTTCCGGCCAGTCTTGATACAGTCTGTTGCATTCCCGGTGACGGGCGGACTTGTCCTGAATACCCCGGTTTCCCTGAATTACTTTACAAAAGACAATAGTGAGTGATATAAAGAAATCATCGTGAATGAAAGAATATTCATAATTGTAAATGAACATGATGAAACCGGGCAAAAAAAAAGTAAAAATCATTGTAATCGCGCTTATCAGCATCGTTGTGGCTGTGGTGGCCGTCTTCGGCATTATGCAGGGAACCGGCAGGAAGAAAGAAAATGTCATCAAAATCATGCCTGATGAGGCGGATATCCGCATTCAGGATTTTGTATTTACGGAGGTAGGACAGAATAAGATCCGTTGGGATGTAAAGGCCAAAAGCGGACAGTATCAGAAAAAGAAGAATCTTGCCCTTTTTGAACAGGTTCGGATTCAGGCGACCACGGAGGAGGGTAAAGTATATGTCATGACGGGTAAAAAGGGCAAAATGCTGACGGATAAAAAGGACCTTGAAATAACAGGTGACGTGGTGATTACCTCCGATTCGGGTGACCGGTTTACGACAGATTATCTTCGCTACGCCAATGACCAGAGAAAAATTTATACCGACGCACCGATCGTCATGGAAAATAATAAAATGAAAATACAGGCTGTCGGACTGATCATCTTCATCGATAAGGGAGAGCTCATTCTCTCTTCCGGTGTCCGGGCCAGGTTACACTGATCAGGATAATTTATGAATGCAAAGAAAATATATCTCTTCATGATTTTGATTTTACTTCCTGCCCATACGCTGGCGTGGGCACAAGTGGGTTTTGATCAAAAAACCATCCTGCGTAAAGACGCGCCGATAGAGGTTGTCTCCGATAAAATGGAGGCGTATCAGGAAAAAAATGTGGTTATTTTTTCAGGGAATGCTGTTGCCAAACAGGGGGATGTCCAGCTGAAAACGGACCGCCTGGCGATTTACTATAAAAAACAGCCAAACCCAAAAGAAAAACCCGGAGCGCAAATTATGGAAGGAACCGGGGAACTGGACAAAATTGAGGCGAAAGGGAACGTCATTGTCACGCAAAAGGACATGTCTGCCACCGGGAACGAAGCGGTTTATTATCACGACACCTCCCGGATCGTGATGACCGGAAATGCCCTTCTGAAGCAGGGGAAGAACACAGTTAAAGGATGCAAAGTTACGGTTTATCTTGATCAAAACCGGGGTGAAGTGGAAAGGTGTACCGCCGAAAATTCGGAAAGGGTAACGGCGATTATTCATCCGGAAGACCAGAAAGCAACGGAAGCCAAACCCGGTACAAAGACGGTGAATAAGAAATGAGCCATTTATCGGCGAAGGGGCTAACTAAAATTTATAGCAGGAGGAAAGTGGTCAACCATATTGACCTGGAAATTTCTCCGGGTGAGGTCGTGGGTCTTCTGGGCCCCAACGGTGCCGGAAAGACGACAACATTTTATATGATCGTCGGTCTGATCAGGCCGGACGGGGGTGAAATCTACCTGGATGGTGAAGATATCAGCCGATACCCGATGTATAAACGGGCGCGAAAAGGCTTGAATTATCTGCCCCAGGAGCCGTCTGTATTCCGTAAGCTGACCGTCGAAGAAAATATATTGGCGATTCTGGAAACACTTGATATAAGTGAAAGTGAGAGAAAGGAGAGGCTCAAGGAGCTTCTGGGCGAACTGGATCTCACTTCCCTGGCGAAAAATTATGCTTATTCTTTGTCCGGCGGCGAGAGAAGAAGGGTGGAAATAACCAGGGCTCTGGTGACTTCACCAAAATACATTCTGCTGGATGAGCCTTTTGCCGGCATTGATCCTCTGGCGGTGGCCGATATCCAGAAGATCATTGAAAAACTGAAAAACAAGGGGATCGGAATTATCATTTCCGATCACAATGTCCGGGAAACACTGTACTGCTGCAACCGTGCCTATATCGTCAATGAGGGAGAAATTCTTGTTCACGGGGACCCGGATGCCATCGCACAGAGTGAATTGGCCAGGAAATTTTATTTGGGCGAAGATTTTAACTTGTAGAACCAGACGGATATGTGAAAGTTGATTATGGCCTTCGAACTGAAACAGAACTTAAAACTTTCCCAACAGCTGATCATGACGCCGCAGCTGCAGCAGGCGATCAAGCTTTTGATCCTGTCCCGCCAAGAACTGGTGGACACGATCAATCAGGAAATCGAAGAAAATCCACTGCTGGAAGAAGTGACGGCGGATGAGGTCAGCGCTGAGGAGGTTCGTGCCGATGTCGAAGATGATGTCCAGTCCGTTGAAAAAGAAGACAGCAAGCTTCCTGAACGTACGGCAGAACTGACCGGCGAGGGAGACGGCCGGGAGGAGTTTGACTGGAATAATTATCTGGAAGACTACGGTCCTGTCGGGGTTTCTTACGACCGTGCGGACGGGGAGGCCCCAACCCTGGACAACGTTCTCACGGAAAGTCCTTCCCTGGTTGAGCACCTGATGTGGCAAATGAAACTGTCGCCCTTTACGGAAGAAGAAGTGCGTGTCGGTTCTCAGATCATCGGCAATCTGGACAACAACGGCTATCTATGTGCGACCCTTTCGGAAATCGCCCAGTTGGAAAATGTCAGTGAAGATTACGTGGAGGCGGTTTTAAAAAAAGTTCAGGAATTTGACCCGTCCGGCGTGGCGGCCCGCAATCTCCAGGAATGCCTGTTGATACAGGCCCGAATGTTGGCAAAGGAAAATCCTCTCCTGGAAGTAATTATCCGTGAGCACCTGAAAGACCTCGAACTGAAAAATTACATTCATATTGCCAGAAAACTGAAAGTTCCTCTGAGGGAGGTGGAAACGGCCGTTTTGCTCATCAGCAAGATGGATCCGAAGCCCGGCGCTGTCTATTCGGAAGAGAGAGTTCAGTCTATTATTCCGGACGTGTATGTTGTTAAATCAGGAGATGACTATAAGATTGTTCTCAACGATGATGGTTTGCCGCGTCTGCGTATCAGTAATTTTTATCGTGAAATCATGGCGGGCATCGGAAGCCGGGACCGGGCGGAAGAAGAAAACGGGAAAAAGTATATCCGGGACAAGATACAGTCGGCCACCTGGCTGATCAAAAGCATTCAGCAGCGGCATAAAACGATTTACAAAGTGGCGGAAAGTATCGTAAAACATCAGAAAGAATTCTTTGACAAAGGCATCGATTATCTAAAACCGCTGGTTTTGAGAAATATCGCCGACGACGTGGAAATGCACGAATCAACCATCAGCCGTGTTGTGACCAATAAATATATGCATTCTCACCGCGGTATTTTTGAAATGAAATACTTTTTCGGCAGTTCTATCCAGCGGACGTCCGGTGAAAACATCGCCTCGAAAAGCGTCAAAGAAGAAATCCGGCATCTGATTGCCGGGGAAGATCCCAAAAAACCTTACAGTGATTGTGAAATCGTAGACTTGCTCAAGGCCAAAAACATTGATATTGCCCGACGCACAGTCGCCAAATACAGGGAAATGATTGGGATATTGCCGTCGTCCAAGAGGAAGAAATATTTTTAAAGTCATCTCTTAAAAATAGCGGTATAATAACCATAAAGGGAAAATTCCGGTTGACTTTTGGTTTGGTCGCCACTATATGACTGACCTTTGTTGCCGGTAGCGAAACTGTAATGGGGTTTCTGGCTGCCTAATTTTTAACCATGGAGGGAAAATGATGAATATTTCCGTAACTTTCAGAACGAGTGAAGGGGAGAACTGGCAAAAAACCTACGTAGAGGAAAGAATCGTTAAACTGAAGAAATACCTTGATGTGCCTTCTGAAGCCCATGTCGTTCTCTCAACGGAAAAGTTTCGTAATGTTGTGGAAATTAATCTGAGTGCCAATGGTTGGAATGTAAATGCCAAAGAAGAGGCCAAGGATATGCATCTTGCGGTGGACAGCTGCATTGATAAAATTGAAAAACAGCTCAAGAAGCAGAGAGAGAAAAACAGGGAGCATAAGCCGCGAAGCATTCGCCACGGTAGTCCGAAAACTGATGAAAGCATGGAAGAGGAAGATTCCGCGGCAAAAGTGGTAGAAACCCGTAAGGTTGTATTAAAACTCATGTCCCTTGAGGAAGCTGTTCTGGAGATGGAAGGCAGTAAAGCCCGGTTTTTGATTTACCGGGATACCGCATCGGAAAAAGTCAGCCTGGTATATCGGCTGGATGACGGGCATATTGCCCATATCGAAACGAACAGTTAACGGGAAATAAATCTAACCGGGTGCAGGACACTTCAATGCGTGCCCCCCGTTATCAATGGTAGATACATGACATAAAAATGGTGTTTCAGTTTACAGGGTCAGGTTGAACAAATGCGACTGGATCAAATTTTTAAAAACGAATATCTCAGCGAAAACCTTTCGTCGAATTCCAAAAAGGACGTTCTTGCGGAACTGATTAATGTTCTGATCAACAGCGGTTTGAAGATCGACAAGGCCAGGGCAATCGACGTCCTGCAGCAAAGAGAAAAACTTGGCTCGACAGGGATTGGTGATGGTGTTGCCATACCCCATGGCAAGGTTTCGGACCTTCATGAGCTGGTTGTCGCTTTCGGACGCAGTAAAAAGGGAATTGCTTTCGACGCGATTGACGGGAAACCGGTCCATCTTTTCTTTTTGCTGTTGGCGCCGGAAAATTCAACAGGACAGCATTTAAAAGCCCTGGCGAAAATTTCAAAAATGTTGAAGACTCCAAATTTCCGAAAAAAACTTATCGAAGCGAAAACAAAAAGCGATTTATACAAAGCGATTGTCGAACAGGATGAGTCTTGCCCCGTGTAAGAGCCGTTCCCAAAATAAAGTGATTAAGCCGGAACAGATCTTTCGGGATCGTCTGCCTTATTTAGGGATTCGGAAAATCCACCAACCCCGTTTGTTGAAAAAACCTTTTCATGATTTATATGTCAAATGCTGCCGGAGAATTGCGTCGGCAAAACACCGTGAAGGCGCGATTCTTGTCCTTTCATCGCCAGCGATAAACAGGCTGATGACCGGCGGTGTATCCTTTCGGACAGGGTTATTTTTGCATCTCAAGAGTTGCGGAACGGCCATGCTAGTCTTTTCTGACAGCGACTCGTTGCCGGTTTTCCTTCGCGATGAACTAAAGCATCATCAGTTGCCTGCAGCAGCTTCCACTTTGCCTGATCATCTTCTGGAAAGCAGGATCAAGACGCTCCTTCAGGAAAAAATCATGAACCGCATTACCGTCCATGGTGTTGCCCTGGAGGTAGGGGAACGAGGTATTCTGATTACCGGACCCAGCGGCATCGGCAAAACGACGGCCGCGTTGCAAGTTGTGTCAAAAAACTGTTTGTGGATTGCGGACGATCTGGTTGTGATTAAGAAAAAACAAACCGGAGAGCTTGTCATTTCCGGGCATCCGAAAATTAAAAAATATTTTCATACGTCCCAAAGGGGAATCAAGTTGGTTGACAGCGTGCTAGAGCCGTCGCAGAAGAAGGACAAAACAGAACTTGCCGGCGTCATCGAGCTGATCAGATCGGATAACGGACAGACAAAATTGAGCCTGCTCGAAAAGAAAATAATCGAGACCCCCTTGCCTTACGTCCGGATTGCGATTCCCCGAACTGGATTTTTCAATAAGAATCTGCTAAAAAAAGCCATCCTGAAATTGAAAGAGGTCGGTTAATTGAAAAATATCCATGTTGTCATCATCACAGGCCTGTCCGGATCCGGCAAGAGTACGGCTCTCCAAGCGCTTGAAGATATCGGGTTTTTCTGCATTGACAACCTCCCCGTCATATTGCTGCCGAAATTCATTGCCATGACCCTTCAGTCGTCACCGGAAATTAAACGGGTGGCCATGGTCATGGATTTGCGGGAGAAGAATTTCACGGAAAGATACGAACTTGTTTTTGAGAGACTGAAGAAAAAGGGATATAAAATTGAGATTCTTTTCCTGGAGGCCAGCGAAGAGTCCCTGCTGCTCAGGTACAGTGTGACCAGACGAATCCATCCGCTCTCTCCGACCGGATCGATCGCGGAGGGGATTCAGACGGAAGTGGATAAAATGTCGTCGCTGAGACAGATGGCCGATACGATCATCGATACAACCACCATCAATGTTCATCAGCTCAAAGATATCGTCCAGAGAAAATTCCTGCCGTCATCGAGGAAAAAGAGAATGATCATCAACGTGGTGTCTTTCGGCTACCGCTACGGATTGCCGGCTGACGCTGATCTGGTGATCGACGTGAGATTCCTGCCCAATCCTTATTTTGTCGAATCATTGAAAAATCATAACGGACATAATCCGGCGGTTCAAAAATATGTTCTCGACAACGCGGCAAGCAAAAAATTTCTGAAGAAATCAATTGACATGTTGAATTTCCTGATTCCTCTTTATGAAAAAGAAGGAAAGGCCCGCCTCAATATCGGTTTCGGGTGCACCGGCGGCAAGCATCGTTCAGTGGTCATGGCCAACCAGTTCAGTTCTCACTTCCAAGCGTTAAAATACCTGGTGCACACCTCCCACCGCGATATCAATAAAAGCTAAGGACCCAGGTACAAGGACCAAGGATTAAGGCTCAAGGTAAAAGGTTAAAGACCTAAGCGTAAAATTCGCTTGTTTTCTTAAGAAGATGAAAAAGCCCGGGTGGGTTAACCCACCGGGCTTTTCTTTCAACCTTGAACCTTGTTCCTTTTACCTTGGGCCTTTAACCTATCTTTTTTTAAATCGTCATCTTTTTCATGACATTGTCTTCAATCCAGTGGGGATCCCACCATTCCTGGGGATTGACAAACTGTCCGTTGACCAGAATGCTGAAGTGCAGATGGTCACCGCCGGCCAGGCCGGTCGCACCGGAGAGACCGATTTTTTCAGATTTTCTGACGGTTTTTCCAACAGTGGTTTCAATAGCGGAAAGATGCCCGTACAGGCTGAGCAATCCCATCCCGTGATCGATCATGACGGCATTTCCGTAAATTCCGAGGGGACCGGCAAAAACAACCATTCCGTTATTGGCCGCTTCAATGGGCGCATGGACGGTCGAAGCAAGGTCAATGCCCAGATGAATGGAATTGCCAAGGGACTTACCATCATACATATAGGTCCGTTGATCTCCGAACAGGGCCATGGGAGCGGCGTTGTTCATCCGTGCGAAGGTTCCTTCCCACATTTGTTTGTTGACCGATTTTCTGCAGAGTTCCTGAATGGTTTTATCATTTTGCTTCCTCAGGGTCGTGTTTATATGTGTGAAGACTTCTTCCGAAGTTTTTCCCTGCAATTCGGGTATCGCTGATTGAAATTCGGGTACAATCTTCTGCAGAAAAGTATTGCTGAGATTTACGCTGTCGGAGCGGAATTTCTTCGGCTTGATCGTGCAGGGCAGAGAAATTTTTGATACATTGCCCGCCTCATCGCTGGCAAAGACATAGATTCTCGATTTTTGGTTGGAAGCATCCAGCGGAACGGCGAAATAGGTTACGGACATCGCTCCATTGGTCATTGGGATTGTATAACCTGGGGCGAATTGATCGTCCACATAAACGCCTGTCGATGAAGCCCGCTTGGAAATCCGGTAAGCGATGAATCCTGTGCCGCCCTGGTTGAGGTAATTGACGGGATTGAGAATCGAGATTTGCGGGGGGATTGTATCAATCGTGACCGGAACGTCGAGGGTGGTTTCATTATTGAAAAGAGAAAAGTCATCGGCGGTCACGCGGAGAACAGCCGGACCGTTTTTCAGTTTGAGGGATTCCGTGTCAGCCTTGAGATTGACAATTTTCTGTTTGATTCCTTTGGCAGGAATCATCTCCTGGGCTAACACTCGCGATTGACTATCCTGGATAATCTCCACCTTCAGGAGGGAAAGGCCGCCGCCATCATCTGAAAAAGTAATGCCGATGTTCTGCTGTTTCCCGATAGCAACGATGTTCCTGCTCAAGGTTATGGTTGGCTTTTTTCCATCGAGATAGTTGGCGAAATAAAGCCAGCCTGCCGTACCGGCCAGCAGGATTATTATGGCAATCATGATGTAAGTGCCTGTTTTTTTCATTTGCATCTCCTTGATTTGTGCGTGAATTATGTGACGGTTTCATAATGGCTTTCCACGCTCTTTGCAAGTAAAAATATTATTTTCTCATTTCCGAAACCATTCAGATCAGCGGGCGGACAAACGATTATCGCACAAAACCCGGAAGAAACATTTACCAGTGTAATCGCGGATGCCAAAAGACTTTATACCTTGATCTTGTTAAGAAACACTGTTATATTCTAAAAAAATAATGAAGTGATAACCTTATGCTGGAAAATAAAAAAATTGTTCTGGGAATCACCGGCGGGATTGCCGCATACAAAGCGGCGGAATTAACCCGTGCCCTCATTCGGGCAGGTGCGCAGGTGCGCGTCATCATGACGAATAGCGCGATGGAATTTATAACGCCGCTGACCATGCAGACCCTTTCACAGGGGCCGGTTTATACAGACATGTTTGCCCCGACCGACCAGTATGACATGGCCCATATTGCACTGGCTGATTTTGTAGATGTCTTTGTCATTGCGCCGGCAACTGGAAACGTGATCGGTAAAATAGCGTCCGGAATCGCCGATGATCTTCTGACCACCACTGTGATGGCGCAGAACAAACCAGCTCTGATCTGTCCGGCCATGAACGACAAAATGCTTGCCAATCCCATCGTTCAGAACAATATTTTCAAGCTGAAAAAAATGGGCTACATGGTGATGGACAGCGGTGTGGGCGAACTTGCCTGCAAAACATCCGGCTCGGGCCGTCTCCCGGAAATTTCTAAAATTCTGCAGGCGGTGGAGTTTCTTCTGGCACCAAAAGATTTTTCCGGTGAAAGGGTCCTGGTCACAGCCGGTCCCACGGAAGAGCCACTGGATCCGGTGCGCTTCATCACGAACCGTTCGTCGGGGAAAATGGGATACGCAATTGCCCGGGCGGCGCATCAGCGCGGAGCAAAAGTTACGCTGATCAGCGGGCCGACAAAAATTCCACCCCCTGAGGCGGATCAGATCATTTACGTGCGAACGGCGCTGGAAATGTACCGTGCGGTCATGGAACATTATGAAAAGGCGACGGTGATCATCAAGGCCGCGGCCGTGGCGGACTACCGGCCGAAAACAGAGGCTCGGGAAAAAATAAAAAAGGACAGGGGCATTCCCGGAATTGAACTGACACGCAATCCGGACATTATCGCCGCGATCAGCGCAAAAAAAAGAAAAGGCATCCTGGTGGGCTTTGCCATGGAAACGCAGGACCTGCTTGCCAACGCGCGGCAGAAGCTTCTCAAAAAGAACATGGACATGATTGTGGCCAACAGTCTGCGGGAAAAGGGAGCGGGATTTGAAACGGACACTAACATTATCACTATTATTGACCGCAACGGCAAAACGATTGCCCTGGAAAAAATGACTAAAATAGACGCCGCGCACAAAATTCTGGATCACGTTAAGATGTTGAGCAAAAAGAAAGGCCTTTGCGTGAAGCCATGACCGAAACCCTGTCGTCCGGATCACCTGATCAGATAAGAAAAGAAATGCTCTCCCTGGTGAAATCTGTGAAAGGGCAGGTTCTGAATGCGGAAAATCTTTATGTTGCAGTGGACTGGAGAAAACCGGAGGTGAAACGAAAGAATCATCAGGCGGCGGACGTGAATCCAGCCGGGCAACTGGATGCGCTTGCACAGGAGGTATTGAGCTGCGAGCGGTGTTCATTGTCCGGACAAAGAAAAAATGTGGTCTTCGGAGACGGTAATCCTTCGGCAAGGATTGTTTTTGTGGGAGAAGCGCCGGGAGCGGATGAAGACGAGCAGGGTTTGCCTTTTGTGGGTCGGGCGGGACAATTGCTGACGGACATTATTGTGAAAGGAATGAAACTGGCGCGTAAAGACGTTTATATCTGCAATATTCTCAAATGCCGGCCACCGGGCAATCGTAATCCATTGCCTGAAGAAATAGGTAAATGCGAGCCGTTTTTAAAAAAACAGTTGCAGTTAATCCGCCCCGGTGTGATATGCGCCTTGGGCAAATTTGCGGCGCAGACGCTTTTGAAGACGGAAACCCCGATTACCGCGCTGCGCGGCCGTTTTTATGATTACGAAGGAATCAAACTCATGCCGACCTATCATCCGGCATATCTTTTACGAAACCCGCATGCCAAAAAGCAGGTGTGGGAAGATGTCCAGATGATCATGAAGGAAATAGACCCTGGCAGAGCCTCATGAGATCGATAACAGGTGCCATCATGTTAAAAAAAATATTCCTCACAACGCTGCTGGTTTTTATAGCGGCGGTCAGCGCCGCCTACGCGCAGGATCAGAAACCTGTATTTCATATTATGAACCTCGATGGCGTCATCACTGCCCCTTCGGCAAAATATGTGGCCGAACGTCTGGAAGATGCGAAGCAGGCAGGTGCGGAAGGCCTGATCATTTTAATGGACACTCCCGGGGGGCTGGACACGGCCATGCGGGATATCGCCAAAAGCATTCTGAATGCGCCGCTGCCGGTTATTGTTTATGTTTACCCTTCAGGTGCCCGCGCCGCTTCTGCAGGTGTGATCATCGCGCAGGCCGCCCATATTGCCGCCATGGCGCCCGGCACCAACATCGGGGCCGCTCATCCCGTGGCTATTGGAATCGGCGGCCCGGCCGAGATGGACAAGAACATGTCCAAGAAAGTGGAAAATGATGCAGCGGCTTATGCGCGTAGCATTGCCAAAATCCGCGGGCGGAGCGAGGAATGGGTCGAAAAAGCCGTGCGCAAAAGCGAATCCATTACAGCGGACGAAGCCCTGAAACTGAAAGTTATTGACATTGTGGCCCCGGATATTGAGAAATTGCTCGCCGCGATTGATCAGAGGGAAGTCACTGTTTCCGGTAAAACAAGAAAAATATCTGCTGCCAATGCCGTGACGCAAAGTAAAAAGATGGGGACGCGTCAGGGGATTCTGTCGGCGATTTCCAATCCCAATATCGCTTATCTTCTCCTGCTGATCGGCCTTGCGGGCCTGTATTTCGAGTTTTCCACGCCAGGTGCAATCTTGCCCGGTGTAATTGGCGGCATATCGCTTTTACTGGCGTTTTTCGGCCTGTCTACGCTGCCGGTGAACTACACAGGCATACTGCTGATTGTGTTCAGTATTATCTTATTTATCGCGGAGATCAAGATTATGAGCCATGGCATGCTGACGGTCGGCGGGGTGATATCGCTGGCGCTGGGGTCCTTCCTTCTTTTTGAAACACCGGAGCCTGCGCTGAGATTGTCTCTTCAGGTTCTGGTACCCGCGGTCCTGGTCGCATCCGGTTTTTTTATTGTGGTTATCTGGCTTGCGGTCAAGGCGCAGATGAGGAAACATTATTCAGGAACGGAATCAATGATCGAGGCGCAGGGAGAAGCCGTAACGGACATTAATGGTGAAGGCAAAGTGTTTTTTCAGGGAGAATACTGGACGGCGCAGAGTGATCAGTTCATTCCCCGGGGAGCGAAAGTAAAAATCCGGGCCGTGTCCGGCCTGAAACTGACTGTTGAAGAAACAAAAAAAGAAAAAAATAATTGATATCAAGGAGGAGTGATGATGGGAACTTTACCTTTACCCCTACTGGTCATTGTCGTATTGGCGGTCATGTTTCTGGCATCCGCAATCAAGGTGCTCAATGAATACGAACGCGCGGTTTTGTTTCGGCTGGGCAGAATTCGTAACCTCAAAGGGCCGGGCCTGATCATTATTATTCCGGGCATTGATAAGATTGTCAGAATCGACATGCGTACCATCACAATGGATGTGCCCCCCCAGGATGTCATTACCAAGGACAACGTATCGATCAAGGTTAACGCGGTCGTTTATTTCAGGGTCCTGGATGCCAATGCCGCCGTGGTGAACGTAGAAAATTATCTTTTTGCAACCTCGCAGCTGGCGCAGACGACGCTTCGAAGCGTTTGCGGACAGGTGGAACTGGATGAAATCCTTTCGGAGCGTGAAAAGATCAATCTGAATATCCAGGAAATTCTGGATCGCAGCACCGACCCCTGGGGCATTAAAGTGTCCCTGGTGGAAGTCAAACATATCGATTTGCCCGAGGAAATGAAGCGGGCAATGGCCAAGCAGGCGGAAGCGGAAAGAGAGAGAAGAGCGAAGGTGATCAACGCGGAGGGCGAATTCCAGGCAGCCCAGAAACTGATCGAAGCGGCGGCCCTCATGGAAACGCAGCCCATGTCTTTGCAGCTGCGTTATTTACAGACGCTAAACCAGATCGCCTCGGAAAACAATTCGACAACCGTTTTCCCGATACCGATCGACCTGTTTAAGCCGTTTATGAAATTAGCGGAAAAATGACGATAATGGCGTTTTTTAGCATTCGCCAATAAATAAAATTATAATCGAAGGAGAGATTTATGCCAACTGAAAAGCGAAACATTCTTACCGGCGGACTTATTCTGATTACTTTAGGTGTTTTAATCTTCATCAGTAAGACCACCAGTTACAGTTTTGGCCAGACATGGCCGGTTCTTCTGATTGTCATTGGTATCAGCACGCTGATCTATAGATTCAAGGCCATTGAGGGCTGGTTTATCGCCACGGTTGGCGTAATCTTTTTATTTATCGAGTTCTATGGATTCGACCTGTATAAGTATTCTCAGTATATTCTGCCCATCATCCTCGTGTTGTTGGGCGTTTACGTGTTAATGAGGCGTAAACGTTAAAAGGAAAACAGGCTGTAAGAAACCGAAGCAATCATGCTCTTTAAACAGAAGAAAGCGCTGATCATCAGCGATTTTGACGGAACCGTATGCCCCGTGGATGTGGGCAGTGCAGTCTTGAGCCGGTTTACCCGAAAAAGCAGTGATGAGATTGATCGGGAGTATGTTAAGACCAGTATCGGTTCGCGTGAGGCCTATCGAAAAATTGCCCCGCTGATGACGGTGAGTGCGGATTGCCTCCGTGCGTATGTTTTAAAACGTTCCAGAATCGATCCCTTTTTTGCGAAGTTTTATCGTCTGGCGAAGAAAAAAGGTGTCGATGTGAAGATCGTTTCCGACGGGCTTGATTTTTACATCCGCGCAATTATGGAAAAGAACCGTCTGGGTGAAATCGAGTTTTTTTCCAATACGGTTGAGTTCCGCCGCAACGATTCCCTGACGTTTTGTTTTCCGCAGGCCAATGAATTATGCGGCCGCTGTGGAACCTGCAAGAATAAAATATTAAACGACCACCGCCTGATGTATGAAAAAATCATCTACATCGGCGATGGGCATTCCGATATCTGTCCGTCAAGATGCGCCGACCTGGTTTTCGCCAAAGACGTACTGTTGCAGACATGCGAAGAAGAGGGGACAGCAAATTATCGGCCGTTTCATGACTTTGGAGAGATTTCCAGGTATCTGAAAGAAAACTTTTAAGGCCGGAAGGATTGCGGCCTTCAGTCCTTTGGCCGGGAGATTATGCCATGAGCATATCAAAAAAAATAAAAGCATCCATTTCGCATTCTTCCATGATCCGCAAAATGTTCGAGGAAGGAAATGTCCTGAAACAAAAGCACGGCAAGGACAATGTGTATGATTTCAGCCTGGGAAATCCCAATGTGGATCACCCGTGCGAGTTCAAGAGGGAACTGATCAAAGTTGCCGACCAGGAGATTTTCCTCAAGCACGGCTATACGCCAAACGCGGGCTATCCGGAAACGCGTCAGGCGGTGGCAAAAAAAATCAGCGCGACGACCGGGGTGAAAATTGGCGCCGATCACGTGGTGATGTCCTGCGGGGCGGGGGGGGCACTCAACGTAATTCTAAAGTCGCTTCTGGATCCGGGCGACGAAATCATCATTTTCAAGCCTTTCTTTGTGGAGTATCCCTTTTACATTGAAAACTACAACGGTGTTGTGAAGTATGTGCCGACAAAACCCGATTTTTCCCTGGATATGGAAGCGCTTGCCAAAGCCATCAACCGGAAAACGAAAGCCGTTATCCTCAATTCGCCCAACAATCCAACCGGCCGGGTTTACAGCAAGAGGAATATCGCGGACCTTGTCCGTTTACTGAAAGAAAAGGAGAAAAAGCTCAAAAAACCCATTTACCTGATTTCGGACGAGGCGTACGCGGAAATCCTCTTTGACAGGATCGCTCTGCCCTCCCTGCTCAAGGCATATGATGACAGCATCATCGCGTATTCCTATTCCAAGACACTGTCATTGCCGGGAGAGCGCATCGGCTATATCGCGGTAAATCCGAAGATTCATGAGGCCGATGACCTGGTCACCGCGTTGATCCTGTGCACGCGGATTATGGGGTTTGTCAACGCGCCGGCGCTCATGCAGCGGATTGTAGCCAATCTTCAGCATATTACCGTGGATGTGAAGATCTATCAGAAAAAACGCGACCTGCTCTGCGACGGGCTGGCCCGGGCCGGTTATCAATTTATCAAACCGCAGGGGGCGTTTTATCTGTTTGTGAAAAGTCCGATTCCCGATGATGTGGAATTTGTCGGGATGCTCCTGAAGCACCATATTCTTGTTGTTCCCGGCAGCGGGTTCGGCTGCCCCGGCTATTTCCGGATCGCCTTCTGCGTGGATGACGCAACCATCATCAAATCCATACGCGGATTTGAAGCCGCCATCCAGCAGTGCCCGAACCCCTATGCCGCGAAACCTGCCGGGCGAATCAATAAATAATGTTGTTGATCTCATCCATCAGTTGGCGGAGCCTTTTGGGGGAGACGGGGTAGGGGGTTTTGAGCTCCTGGGCAAAGAGCGAAACCTTGTATTCCTCGATCATCCAGTGAAGTTCTTCGATTCTGTTTTTCTTTTCCGCAGAAGATTCTACCGTCAGGCCATTTCGGATTTCCTTGAGTTGATCGACATAAACGGCCACATCTTTGAGCTTAGCTTCCGTGGCTGCCAGATTCAGACTGCCGCGTTCGGCCCTGATCGACAGGGCTTTCAGGTAGCGGGGAATATTGGCAAGGTGGTCATTGGCATAAAGTTCCGGGAAATGGACGGGAAGAAGATTCTGCATTTCGGCCCGCGTTTCCTTCAAAAACTTCAGAACAGGGGCGTTTGTCCGGTTTTTTTGCATCAGACGCTGAAGCGCATCGCAAGTATCGGCAGCGCTTTTAAGAACCGGTGTGATGGAAACCACGATCCGCTGTCCGCAGGGCAGAATTTGTGTGCTGATCACATCAGCGTGCTTTTGAAACTCTTCGGCGCTGCGCCAGAAGCGGCAAAACAGTTCTTTCCGAACGCGTTTCATGATGGATTCTTCGATCTGCTTCGGGTTTCCGATATTCATCGCCCACGTTTTCAATTCGCCGCCAAGGGCGATATATTTTTTGAGCTGCTTCAGTTTCTCTGCAAATAAAATGTCGTAAAGTGCCGAAACTCCCTCGATGTGACTGGCCGCTGCTTCTGCCGGATGGGCGAAGAGGCGGAGATTCACGACGCCATCTGTAACCTGCAGGGCGGGGTAGGCATAGCCCGTTACGCCATGTTTTCCCGCAAGTTCAATGTTTTCCGGAAGTGTGCCGAAATTCCATCCGGTGAGGGCGTCTCTTTCCCATTGCCGGCGGTAAGTATCCAGCGAGGTTTGCTGGACCCGATCCGCAATTTCTTTCTGCAGTTTGCCGATATCGCATCCGGTTTTAATCTCGTGACCCCGGTCGTCTGTTACCGTGTAGCGGATATTCAAATGAGACGGCATTTTATCCAGTGCCCATGAATCGGCCGGCACCATAATCTTAAAGTCATTTAACAAAAATCTGCTTAACTGAAGCGGCAGAGAGTTTTCATCAGCCGCGGACCGTTCAGAGAAGACTTTTGCCAGCTGAACCGGGGGCGGCAGTTTCTGCCTGACATTTTTTGGCAGGGTTTTCAGTAGGTGCGCGACTTTTTCCTGCAGAAGAGACGGCAGGTGCCTTTCAATATTTTCCGAAGCGGCCCTGGACACCAGCCCCACGGGGACCGAGACGGTAACCCCGTCTTCCGCGCGGCCCGGTTCAAAACGGTAGCGGCAGGTCAGCGCCACGCCTCCGATTTTGATCTGATCGGGGAATTGGTTGAGCTCCCCGGGATCAGGATCCTGCGCGATGAAGTCTTCTTCACGAAAGCGCAGGAAATCATCGCCTCCTTTGTCTTTGATCAGCTTCTGCAGGGAGCGGATGTCCGAAATTACCGGCAGTCTCTCCTCATAAAGCCGGGCCATTGTTTCCTCGTCAATGGCAATTCCGCGTTTCCTGAGCTTATCCTCCATGGTTTTTGCCTTTTCCCATAAAGACAGATTGTGCGTGAGAAAAGGAAATTTTTGCGCAACTTCTCCCGTCACCAGGGCCTCCCGGATGAAGATCCTTTTTGCCTCATCAGGATTGATCCGTTCGTAGGCGATCGTTCGCTGCTCGATGATGGTCAGGCCGAATAAAATCACTTTTTCCAGGGCCACAACCTGACCGCGGTTCTTTTCCCAGTGGGCAGACCAGTAAGTATAGCGGCAGTGTTCCTGTCCCAGCTCCTCCAGCCACTCGGTTTTGATGTTGGCCGCGTTACGGGCGAAAACCCTGGAGGTGAGGCTGATTTCCGAGGCGACTATCCAGGGGCCGCCGCGGTTGAAAAGCCCGGATCCGGGATACAGCATCACCTCGCGGCTTTTGGCTGCCGTGTACATGTTTTTTTCTTTTTTTTGCGCAATGTTGGAAAGATAACCGCTGAGGATACAGCGGTGAATCCTGTCGGCAACTGTCTGGTCAATTTCGATCTTCACCGTTTTTCCGCGTTTACGCGGGATATTTCTTCCGCTGACGATTTCCAGGATCTGGTGATAAATATCACGCCATTCCGTCATCCGCCTGTAGGAAAGAAAATGATCGCGGCAGAATTTGCGCAGCCTGTTTTGCGACTCCATTTTTTCGATCGAATCGGAATAGCGGTTCCATATCTGCAGGTAGGTGAGAAAATCGGATTCAGGGTGTTGGAATTGCGCGTGCGCCACCGCCGCCTGGTCAATCTTGTCATAGGGACGCTCGCGTGGGTCCTGAATGCTCAGGGCTGCCGCCACAACAGCAATCTCGTTGATGCAGCCTTCTTTCTTCGCTTCGATAATCATTCTCGATATTCGCGGATCGAGTGGAAACAGAGCCATGGTACGGCCGATCGGAGTCAGTGTGTAGTGATGGGCCTGTGCTTCGCCTTCGTCGCGGGTGAGCGCTCCCAGGTCTCGGAGAGTTTCAATGCCGTCGCGGATGTTTTTCGGATGGGGCCGGTCAATGAAAGGAAAGGAAGTGACATCCCCCAGATTCAGTGACAGCATGCGCAGAATCACGCCGGCCAGGTTCGAGCGCAGAATTTCCGGCGTTGAATACAGGGGCCTTTCGGCAAAATCTTCACGCGAGTAGAGGCGGATACAGATGCCGTCCTGGACCCGTCCGCAACGGCCTTTCCGCTGGTCGGCGCTGCTGCGGGAAATCGGTTTCACCGGCAAGCCGGTTGTCTGGCTGCGGGGATGATATTCCAGGATACGGGCAAGACCCGCGTCAATCACATATTTGATGCCTGGAATCGTCAGGGATGTTTCCGCGATATTGGTGGCCACGATGATTTTCTGCAGACTTGCCGGTTGAAAGACAAGTTTCTGGTTTCCGGCCGATAGCCTTGCAAAAAGGGGCAGGATCAGCCCCGAACAACGTTTGGACAGGCGTCCACAGGTTTCGCGGATGTCCTGTTCGGTCGGCATGAAAATCAGGATGTCCTCAAAACGCCGTTCCTGCTGCAGAGACTCAACACAGGCCACGGCCTCATCAACGTAAGTCGTTTCACCCGTTTCTTCCTTGACGGGATCAATCGGCCGGTAGCGTACCTCAACCGGGTACATACGGCCGGAAACTTCAATGACCGGCGCATTGCTAAATGCGGCGGCAAATTTTGCCGTGTCAATCGTAGCGGAAGTGATGATCAGCTTCAGGTCTCTTCTTTTGGCAAGCATGGTCTGCAGATATCCCAGAATGAAATCGATATTGAGACTGCGCTCGTGCGCTTCGTCCACAATGATCGTGTCGTAGGCAAGCAGGTCCCTGTCCTGTACCGTTTCGGCAAGCAGGATGCCGTCGGTCATGACCTTGATCAGCGGTTCGGCGGACGTCTTTTCTTCAAAGCGGATTTTGTAGGCTACGGCTTCCCCGCAGGACTGCCCGAGTTCGGAAGCGATGCGCGAGGCAATGCTGATAGCGGCAATCCGACGGGGCTGTGTCAGCCCGATCATCCCGCGTCTGCCAAGTCCCGCCGCCAGACACATCTTGGGAATTTGCGTTGTTTTGCCCGATCCCGTTTCACCGGTAATGACGACAACCGGATGATCCCGGATGGTTTCGATGATGAGTTTCTGTCTGGCTGTGATGGGCAGTTCGGAAGGGAAGTCAAAGAGGGGAATGCTTCGTTTCCTGTTCTCCACCCGGCGGCGCGAATCATCAAATTTATTCTGCATTCTGGCCAGGGCATTATTCGAAGGAAAACGGTCCCCTGAAACACCGCCGGTCGAGGCCTGAAGCGGCTTCAAAAGCCGGTGGTAATCAGCAATCATAATATCGTCGGCATGATGTTCGATCAGCTTTTTCAAGCGGGTAAATGGAGAGCTTTGCATAATTTCCTTTGTTTCATAACCTTGCAGGTCAGGCGTTTCGACTCCTTCGTCTATGCTTACGATAAACTCCGTGAGAAATTTTTGTTACAATGTGTCATTTCGAACGTATGTGAGAAATCTTAAAGATCCCTCACTACGCTCGGGGCATGGATTTCTCGTCGCTTCGCTCACTCGAAATGACACGGAGGGAATTATGAAAAAATCTCATTACATCTTCATGCTTTTTTTGACTTTGACAGCGATTTCCCGGACTTCATTCATGACATCCGATTCATTGATCGTCAGCAATTGCCGGTTTTCCATGACCACTTTACCGTTGATAATGGTTGTATCAACGTCCGCACCGTTGGCTGCGTACACCAGGTGAGAATATTCATTGTATATCGGTGTCAAATGAGGCTTGTCGAGGCCGATGATGATGATGTCCGCTTTTTTGCCGGCTTCCAGCGAACCGGTGACATGATCCATGTTCAAGGCCTTCGCACCTTCAATGGTTGCCATCCGTACGACCGTTTTTGCGTCCATGACGGTCGGATCAAGCCTGGCGACCTTATGAAGTTTTGCAGCCGTAGACATCTCCCTGATCATATCCAGCGTGTTGTTGCTGGCGCATCCGTCTGTGCCAAGACCAACAGTTATGCCGGCTTTGAGCATGTCCGGAACGGGAGAAATTCCGCTTGCCAGTTTCATATTGCTTGCCGGATGGTGCGATACCTTGCATCCGTATTTTGCAAAAAGTTTTATATCGTAATCAGATAAGCAGACGCAATGAAAGGCATGCAGTCTTTCATCGAGGTACCCGATTCTTTCCAGGAAGGGTACACCGTCTTCCCCGAATTTTTCTTGCAGTTCCCGAAGCTCCGATTGGTTTTCCAAAAGATGGATTCCCAGCATTAAATTATACTCGTCGGCAATCTTTTTGGCAGCCTGAATCAAAGCCGGCGAGCACGTGTAGAGAGAATGCGGTTGGACCAGGATATTAACCAGCGGGTCGTTTCCCCATTTTTCGGCGAGCATGCGTGTGTACGCAAGGCCCTCTTCCGGGGTTTTGCAGCTGGGAGACGGAAAATCGTAAAGGACTTCGCCCACAAGACAACGTATGCCGGCCTCTTTTGCCGCGCGGGCCGTTTCATCTTCGAAGATATACATATCGCAAAACGTTGTTGTACCGGATTTGATCATTTCAGCAGCGGCTAGTAGGGATCCCCAGTATGCCAGATGCGGGTTGACGTTTCGCGCTTCGGCTGGGAACATATGTTCGTTGAGCCATTCCATCAGCTCCAGATCATCGGCCATTCCGCGGAAGCAGGTCATCGCCGCGTGTGTGTGGCAGTTGACAAAGCCGGGCATGACCAGAGAATTCTCCGCATTGATGACCTTCTTTGCGTTATATTTGGGGCAGAGTTCTTCTTTTGTGCCGATTTCGATGATTTCCGTTGCATGAATGGCGATACAGGCGTTTCCCAGGGAAGTGTTACGGCTGTCCATTAGCAGGGTTTTTCCCCCGGAAATCATGAGGTCAATGTTTTGCATTTGAGAATCCTTTCGAGAACATGGTTTTGCTTATCATAAAACAGAGAGTGGCTTCAAGGAACAAAAAATCGTTTGTTTCAGGAAATACCGGCAGTTGATCAAATCCTTGACACACCAAAGCAAACATACTATAAACCGCGCAACTTTTTGTGTAATTCACATGGGCCTGGGTGGCGGAACTGGTAGACGCAAGGGACTTAAAATCCCTCGGAGCTTGCCTCTGTGTGGGTTCAATTCCCACCCCAGGTACCAAGTGAAATCATAGGCTTACATGATTATTATGACCTGTAAGTCTTTTTTATTTTTTGTTTATAGTGATTCTCTCCCCACGCTCTCCCCATATATCTTAAACATGAAACATTTAATCAGATTTTATTCTCGTTCCATAAGCACAGAGATGCTGTGTGATATCGTGTAGTATCTGTCCGCTTTATTTCAGCTAGAGGTACCGGAACTGGTTGACTGTTCGGTGTCCTATGGATCGGCCTTCGGCCACGCCGCCTGGGCGCCTGGAAAAACATACCTCGCCATTATTTTACCGGAACCATAATTATTGACAAAACAGGGTGTTGGTGCAATTCTACTACACGTTCCAATCAATCCTGTCTGTTGAAGCACCATATGTTTTAAAAAAAGGGGGCAGGGAAACTTTGATGTTGGATGAGTTGAATCTAAAGAGATGGCTATCAAAATCAATCCAGCCGATCGTTAACGCTCCGACAGATTATTTCGTTGAACAGCTAATCAATATTCACTGATAGGGGCAAGTCATGAAGAAGAAAATAAGGATAACCGTTTCTGTTATTTTGCTTTTGGTATTATGCGCTGGTGGTTTCATGGGTTGGTTTTTCTATCAAATGCGTGATATGCAGCCTATGGAAACAGCAAAAATATCCAATTCCATATTTGTAATCAAAGGCAAAATCAGCAACATGTATATCGTCAAAACGCGGGATGGTTTTATCGCGTTTGATGCCGGGGATGATCCTGAAAAGATCGCAAGAGGGTGCAAATCTCTTTCGATTGATCCTTCTTCAGTTCAGGCTGTATTTTTGACACATTCAGACGGTGATCATGTTGACGGATTACCGGCATTCCCAATGGCCAGGGTTTATCTTTCAAGTGAAGAAATACCACTGTTAAAGGATAAAGCCCATCGCCATTTTCTGGGAATAGGACACATGAATAAGCTTCCCGTTTCGGATTACACGACCCTGGCGGATGGTAACGCTGTGGAAATCGGTGGTGTTACCGTTAATGCAATCGGCACGCCCGGGCATACGCGGGGTTCCATGAGTTTCAGGGTGGGCGATTCATTGTTCGTCGGGGATTTATGCATTATTGTGGCTGACCAGGTGCGCCCGATGATAAAGATATTCACCGAGGATACGGAAATGGATTCAGCGTCGATCCGGAAAATTGCCAGTCTTACTAATGTTAAACGGATTTACACCGCGCATACGGGACACACCGTCAATATTGAGAAGGCTCTGGCCATGTGGCGGTAAGTGCATTGGCTTACCCCAAAAGCCATTCAGCTAATCGATACGCTGCAGGTGATTTTTGTGGCATATGAAGAATTGGAGAAACACAGATAAACATGAGAATATCGGTCATCCTTGCCCATCCTGATAAAGCGAGCCTCAATCATGCAATTACGTCGGCCGCTGTCGAGCAGCTCGAAATGAATGGGCACAGCGTATCTTTTCACGACCTGTATGCCGAGAACTTCGGTCCGCTGCTTGCTAGCAAGGAAATTCCGAAGGACGCCGTGCTGCCGGAGCCAGTCAAAAGCCATTGTGAGGAAATCCGACAGGCAGACGGTATTATCGTCATTCACCCCAACTGGTGGGGGCAGCCTCCGGCAATATTGAAGGGCTGGATTGACCGGGTGATCCGTCCGGGGATTGCCTATGAGTTCCTGGAGGGAGATGCCGGTGAAGGTATCCCCAAAGGTCTGCTGAAGGCTGAAGTCGCTGTCGTCTTCAACACCTCAAACACCCTGCCGGAAAGGGAGCAGCAAATCTTTGGAGACCCCCTTGAAACCATCTGGCGAAACTGCATCTTTGCCTTATGCGGAGTCGGTAACTTTCATCGTCGCACATTCAGCACAGTCGTGACCAGCACGGAAAGCGAGCGTAGGGAATGGCTTGAAGAAGCAAGGACATTGATTGATCGGCTATTTCCTAAAGCAGAAAGAACCACAGAACCCATCGCTTCACAGGATCGTGGCCCCATGGATAATCTACAGATCAAATTATTACACAAAGAAGCCATGGATCGCCTACATGACGCAGAATTATTGCATAAAAATATTAATCAAAAAACTGATTCTGGCTATTTACTTGAATTACTCGCATTTGAGCTTTTATTAAAAACAGTATCTTTAATTAATGTTGGGAAATACTGTAGAAATCATAATTATCAACAATTATATGAATTTCTGCCCCAAAAAATCAGAAAAAGAATACTTGACCGAATGAAATATTGGTCAGAAATAAAGCTAACAAACAATCAGCTGCAGAAATTACTTGTGCTATATAAAAATAATTTTAGTCGACTGCGGTATCCATTTGAAGCATATCACAATATGAACGAATGCGAATATAAAGAATATGGAGACTTATGGACAGCAATGGGTGCGCCAGTTGATGAGGCGGAGTTTCAATATCATCCTAAAGAACTCTACGGACTCTGCAAAGCGTTACAGGAAGAAATAGAAAAATATTTAGCCAATAAAGCGCTCCATGGGAACGGAGTGAATACTTTCCACACCACCACATGAACTTTTTTGTTGAGCATGAGGAGGAATATGAATATTCGATTATTTATCGTAGCAGTTTTACTTTTGAGTTTTGCACAGCCGTGCTGGTCGGCAGATTTAAAAGGGCGTTTCATGACTGGTGGAGGAGCTGGCGGCGTCCAATGTTCGCAATTTGTGGCCTCAATGGAGAAAGCGCGGTCATTAGGAATAGGCACCATAGGTTATGTCACCGAGACACAGGCCTTTACGAATTATCTATTAGGATTCCAGACCGGATACAATGCATCATCCACGGATACCTATGATATTTTCCGTGATGATAGAGATGAGTATGCGTTGTTGTCATGGATGGAGAATTATTGCCGTGCTAATTCATCAAAGCGATTCGCCGATGCTGTTATTGCCTTAGCTAATGACCGCTACCCGACGAGGCAAAAAAGCTTAAAATAATACGTAAACAGGAACGGACCAACTAATGAATTCAGCGGACGGCTTTCAGCCGCCGGTGATCCGCACATTATATGCAAACAGAAGATAATGAAAAAACGATACTCAAGCAAAAAATATATGGGCGCAGACAAATTGATCATTGACACAAATTTTAATTTTTATTCCGATTCAAATGGCGGTGACCCTGACAGCACCAGCCCAACGCTCCGTAGATACCATAAGATACTATGGAGTAAGGCATTACCAAATGGGAACCTCTTTCAATTATTTGATAATACAAGTGCTTATCTCTATCACAAATCAGGATTTGGAGAATTTTTTTTAGGTAGCGATGCTATAACACACTCGTATAAAAATCACAAAAGGAAACAGTGGCTTATACAGCAGATCCCAAGCGAGGTAAATGAACTATTTGATGCAGGTTCTACCATTGGAGCCTATATCGTTTTTCCAAATAACAGAATTGACGGCAATCATACAATCAATCAAGCACGTGGAGTAAGTAGCTTAATTGATGATCGATTCGACTTAACCTTAGAATGTATTCGTCTCTTTTACTTAGGTCAAAATAATCCGCTTTACGCCACTTTATCGAAATACAAAAACTTCTTCGATTTATTTGGCAATTTTATGGGCTACATCCATTTCTTTTTATTGGATGATTTGATTGATGAAAAGAGTAATATTAAATTTTATTTGCCATTTGATGGCTTTAATACTTATCCATCATTTTCCGATATTAGCCAATATCTATTATATAAAAAAGGAGTAATGAATTTTATTAAGTCAAGAAACAAGCGAATAGAAAATTATATCAGCCTAAAAAAGACTGAAGAAACACATAACGAATCACTGCAGCCGACTGCTTCCAGCGGCGCCTGACCTTTTTGTTGGCGAAAAAAGATTATATGAAAATTCTTACTTTAAATATTAGGCATGGCGGAGGAAATAGAGTAAACACGATCATGTCACGCTTAATGAATCAGGATGCTGATATATTAGTGGTAACAGAATTTAGAGAAAATAGAAATTCACTTAAAATCAAAGAGTCTCTGAAAGAAAATGGCTATTATTGGCAGGCTTCATGTATGAAGGCGGCAAAAACAAACTCTATTTTAGTTGCATCAAGGTTAGAATTTAAAAATGCACCTCTGCTGGAATTGCCAGAGTCTTGTAGTAATCGTATTTTAATGGCTAGATTTCCTGATTTTGTTTTGTTAGCGGTTTACTTTGCGCAGAGGGAAGAGAAACAAAATTTATTTAATTATATTTCTGAGAGTTGCATTCCATTATTATTGCCAAGGGGCTTGATAATGGGTGATTTCAATACCGGCAAACCATATTTAGATGAACAGGCTAAAACATTTTCCTGTATTGATGCTTTTGTTAATCTCGAAAAATTTGGTTTAATAGACTCTTGGAGATCAAGAAATCCTGAACGTAAGGAGTTTAGCTGGTACAGCCATGCAGGTAATGGATTTCGTATTGACCATGTGTTTTGTACATCGGGACTAAACGAAGCGATAAAAAATATTGGCTATGATCATGCACCCCGCATTGAAGGTGAAACGGATCATTCAGCAATGTATGTTGAATTTAAGAGCTAACAAGATCAATCCACCCAATCGCTACGCTCCAGTTACCTTGTTACACATTTCAAGCGTAATTCGCAACGTCAGGAATTTTCAAAATCGTTAGTTAATAGGTATCATCCGCAATCATGTCTTCCCTGAAAACGCACCTTGATTTTTTCTACAGATTTGGTATTATATTTTCAACAGCGGTGAGTTAAACAGGTTACTTGCTCCGCTATATAAATGTGCTAAAGGCCGGTGTCAGCTGATAAATGAGCCCGTTGCCTTTTGGCGCGGGCTTTTTGCGTTTTTGACAACTAAATAGAATACGGCGGGATTTACGGTCAATTGCAGCCGCCTTAACAACTGCTAAACAGCCAGCGACACCCCATGGTCTGTTTTTCAGCCGTGGGGTTTTTTGTTGGCGGAAAGGAAGGTGCCGATTATGGCCATTAAAGTGACATTTTTAACTGTTGTGACACGCAATGAAACTGTTGAAAGGAGGTATCCCGGCGGCATGTCCGCATACGTGAAAGACAATCTGATCGAAAAGCCTTACCGGGACCGAAATATCACCGGTGTCATATTCATGTCCACCGGCGAGGCGGAGGAGTTCATCGAGAAACTGACAAAGCTCGGCTTTCATTATGACGAGATTGCGCTGGTTGATCGGTCTATCGGATCATTTTATCTCTGCTCCTGGCTTGGAACCCGTATCATACCATTTTATTTCAGTAAGCCCGGGGGAAGGGAGTCAAAATGCTGGCTCAAAAGGAAATCCCGGAACAATTCAAGAATTAACAGGAGGACGAAATGAAAGAGCAAGAATCACAAGCAACGGAACAGAATGAGCAATCAACTACAACCCAACAGGCAACGGCATCAAAACCCAGAAAGAACGGGGTCTTTATGATGCGAGGAAAAGATCAGAGCTGGGAGGAATTCGTGAGGATATGCATTCAATCATTGAAGGACGCAGGACTGATCAAAGAAGAACCAAGGCCACCGAAGGTGAATTCTGACCATGCATTAAACGAGCAAAATCTGCCGGATAAGAAAGACCAGTGATAAATGCAAGAAGGTAGTGATGGGAAAGTTTAAGCGGACAGAGGGCCCGCCGACATGCGGGGAAGGTTATCACAAACGCATGATGGTGATGATCAGATTGCGGGAACAGGGCCCCGCGGTCATACAACAGGAGATTCAGGAACTGTGGACCGAGATCTTGCTGCGGACGGATTGCCTCATGGAGCATGAAATCGCACAAACACAGGATGAGATTGCCAAGAACAAACATAAGGTAGGCCGGAAATGAATGACATTATGCTGGTCGTATTACAGGAACTGGATAAGGTTCTGGAAATATTAATGGAGCTTTTGAAACAGTAAATAAGATATGATAAGTCATAGATATGAAAACGACTGATCAGCGGATGCTCCCCAATGTATCGTTCTTTTAAATAATTGACAAAAAATCGATTACAACAGAGAAAGGATTTATGGACAGCATAAGATTGACCATCCCTGTTTCGAAAGATGAATCCGTGTCGGGCATCCTGACCATGCCGGCAGACAAGAAAAAAATATACAATGCAGGCATCATAACTGCCCATGGAGCAGGCAACGACATGGAAAACGACCTTCTGGCCGCCTTTGCAGACGGAATGGCACAAGCGGGTTATCCGGTATTGCGGTTCAATTTCCCGTACAAGGAAAAGGGACTGAATGCTCCTGACAAACCCGGGATACTGGAGGACACATGGACGGCGGCTTGCCGGTATTTTAAGGAGGACGCCCCGATTAAGGTCAAACACCTGATAGCCGCCGGCAAGTCTATGGGAGGTAGGATCGCTTCCCAGATAGCCGCAGTTGGAAAACTGCCGGCGGAAGGGTTGATCTTTCTGGGCTACCCCCTGCATCCGGCAAGTGACCGGTCAAAGGTCCGTGATGCGCATTTATACCACGTGGAGATACCGACGCTTTTTTTCGCAGGCACAAGGGATACCCTTTGCGATCTGACCATACTGCAAAGCGTCCTGGACAAATTGCCTGCCGATTGGGAGCTTGAGGTTATCGAAGGCGGCGATCACTCCTTCCATGTTCCCAAGTCCATGGGTATCTCGGAGTCCGACATTTTTCATAGGATTGTGACAAGAACAAAACAATGGATGGAGACAAATTTTTCCTGAAATAATGCTTTTTCATTAGGATGGGAGCTTAATAAATGGCCGTCCATATCATTCCTGTAAATAAACTAAGCGGCGGAGCTCTCAAAGGCGTGATAGAGGAATTTATTTCCAGATGCGGAACCGATTACGGCGCGATTGAGGCTTCACTGGAAACAAGCATCAGGCAGGTAAAAGCCAAACTTAAAAGCGGATCGGCGGTTCTGGTTTATGATGATGAAACGGAAACCACCAATATATTTCCGGCGGATGATCCTGTTTTGAAAAAGCTGGATGAAGTCGTCGGGCAATCAAACAACAAAACATCATAACCGGGAGAAGGGTTCCATGCAAAGGGTCGTATTTCTGGTCGACATGAATGCCTTCTTCATAAGCTGTGAAATGACCAGAAACAATTCCCTTGTAGGGATTCCGGCCGCTGTCGCCGGCGATCCGAAGAGGCGTTCGGGCATTATTCTTGCCGCGAACTACGAGGCAAGATCATACGGTGTCAAGACCACCATGGTCCTTCATCAAGCCTTGAAACTCTGCCCCAAACTGATCCTGGTCCCGCCGGACCATCATTTCTATCAGAAGAAATCGGAAGAAGTCATGGCCCTGCTGTCGAACTATACTCCTGTCCTGGAACAAAACAGTGTTGATGAGGCCTGGCTGGATATGACCGGGACGGAGGGGCTTTTCGGTACCCCTCTAAAAGCTGCAAAACGCATCATGGATGAAATCAAAGACCGGCTGGGGCTTCCATGCTCAATCGGAATCGCTGAAAACAAGTTCCTTTCCAAAATGGCCGCCGAGATGAAAAAACCCCTCGGCATCACGGAACTGTGGGAGCCTGATATTCCAGTTAAGCTCTGGCAGCTTCCGGTGAACGAAATGTATGGCGTCGGTGCTAAAACGGCTGAAAAGCTGAACCGAATCGGGATAAAGACGATAGGCGACCTGGCAAAGTCAGATGTTAAGCTCATTGTCAAAACTTTCGGCAAGGGCGGGAGTGAAATGCATCTGCATGCCAACGGGATGGACGATTCCCCTGTCCAGGCTCGCGAGGATGATGACATGAAGTCCATCGGGCGCTCAACGACCTTGCCGGAAGACGTATCCGATGTTGAAAAAGCAAAGCTGATTCTGATGGAGCTTGCAGATGACATCGGCATGACGGCAAGAAGGCATGACAAAAAGGGCCATACGGTTCATATCACCCTTAAATATTCCGATTTCCGGGTGGTCACAAAACAGGCAACCATACCGGCAACCTGCACCACGGGAGAGATATACCGGGCCGGCTGCAGTCTGCTTGAACAAAATTGGAACCAGTCCCACCCGGTGAGATTGATCGGAATAAGCCTCTCCGGGTTCCATGAAGACAGCGTTTCGGATCAGCTGTCACTTTTTGACCAAATGGAAAGCAATCCCGTAAAAGATAAAAGCAGACAGATTGACGAGGTCATGGACAAAATAAGAAACAGGCACGGAACCGAAACAATAACATTTGCCACACTGGTCAAGAAAGAAAAAGGGAGTAAGTGATCATCTATATCCAGAACATTTTAATATGTATCATAAAGGTATAGAGATAATAGGCAGTCAGCAAGCACTGCTTCCTTAATCCTTATTTTTCCAAATTTTCATTTTTTATGATAGTTTATAATCAATAATTGTTAAAGAATCCTTCTTTATTAAAAGTGCTATGCGGTAGGCTGAATGAAATGGAGATAATATGTCAAAAGATGAACGCAGGATAAATAAAAGGTTAGATACTAAATTTGAAATTTCATGTGTACATGAAAATGATTATCTCATATCTTTTACAAGAAATATTTCGGCAGATGGCATGTTTGTTGATACAGAAAGACCGCCGGCAGTAGGTTCAACAATAAAATTGATTTTTTCCATAGGCAATTTAAAAAAAATAGAAATTAATGCAAAAGTTATGTGGATTAACAAAGGTGCTTCGTCAAAAGATGCTGGAATGGGTGTAAAATTTCTTAATATGCCTGCAAGGGCCAAAGATGCAATCCTGAAAGAAATTAATGTAGTTGCGGTTCTTTAGCAATATTTCATTAAACCACGGGGGAATCAGATTACATGGTAAAAAGATTGCAACTTTCTAATACTCACTTTGCAGAGTTCCCCGCGGCTTGCCGCGAGGGATGAATGCATGCCTTGCCGAGGGGGTTAT
>MWDG01000016.1 GCA_002070455.1 Deltaproteobacteria bacterium ADurb.Bin151 | reverse complement strand
TTGGCTGGGGAACAAGGATTCGAACCTTGATTAACGGAGTCAGAGTCCGGCGTCCTACCATTGAACGATTCCCCAGCAGGATCACATTGAAAACGCTTTACTCTTTCGGATGATACCCGTTTCGAGCGGGGGTGACTATAATGCGATTGATTTTTTATGTCAACAAATTTTCCTGTTTTATGAAGTAGAAAAATTAATACAGGATCAATGAAAGAAGATCTTTTGAAAAGCATTTAATTTCATTGGGCATAAAAGGGACCCGTGGCGCCGGTCACTTCTTTTTCTTCCTTGTAATGATTCAATTTTTGACGTAAGTTAATACAAATCCTTTTGAACGGATTATTTATTATTTTAAACAACGGAGTTCTTTATTTGTAATTTCTGATTAAGGCAGGAAAGGAGAATACGATGACGGGGGACTTCATCCAAATAGGAAATTTAACCGATGTTATAAAACTTAAGGACCTGGCGGCCTATCAGGACCATTCTGTGGTCAGCCGGGAAATCATCAGGAAACCGGCAGGAACGATGACTGTGTTTGCTTTTGATCAGGGGGAGGGATTGAGTGAACATACCGCTCCTTTTGATGCAGTGGTTTTCCTGCTTGAAGGTGAAGCCGAAATTACCATCGATCACAAGCCCTATTCGGTCAAGGAAGGTGAAATGATCATTATGCCGGCCCATAAGCCCCATGCTCTTAAAGCCATGACAAAGTACAAAATGCTGCTGGTGATGATCAAATAAGGAGTGCGTGTTGAACGCTTTAAAAGCAGTGTAGATTGAGCTTACGATCTGATGTTCACATGTACGGTAATGAAGGAGTACATAATCAATATCACATTGTCAGGATAGGCTGTTATGAAAGAATTCGATTTGGAATCATTGTCGACGTTTGATGGCAAGAATGGCAGACCCTGTTTCATAGCTCATGGGGATAAAGTTATTGATGTCAGTGCGAGCAAGCTGTGGAAAACAGGAACTCACATGAAACGCCATCAGGCTGGCACTGATCTTACCTCTGACATTTCAGCCGCACCTCACGGGACAGAGGTGCTGGACAAATATCCGCAGGTCGGGGTATTAAAGAAAAAGGCCGCAGAAAAATATTTGCCTGATTCTCTGGAAATGTTGATGGAGAGGGTGCCTTTTTTACGGCGGCACCCGCACCCCATGATCGTTCATTTTCCCATGGTATTTTCGATTGTTCCCTTGTTTTTCTATCTTCTCTTTATTCTTACAGGCATGCAAGCATTTGAAACGACGGCTTTTCATTGCCTGGGAGCCGATATTCTATTTATTCCGCCTTCGATCGCTACCGGTTTTTTAACATGGTGGGTCAATTATCAGGCAAAACCCATGAAACCCGTGCGCATTAAAATTTATTTTTCTTTTATTCTTTTGGCGGTTGCCATCATTGCCTTTCTCTGGCGGATTCTGTCTCCCGAGGCTTTTGCTCTTGGCGGGAAAGAAGCTATTATTTATTTGATGCTCCTTCTTTCCATGGCTGTCATCGTGTCCGTGATCGGATTTTATGGAGGCGGGTTAACATTTCCCCACGAGAAAAAATAACATTAGCTGCATTCAGTGTCTTATCGTGATGAGACCGGTTTTATATCGCCACAGCATGCCATCAGCCAAACAGGCTAAAAAAAACAGGCAAGGTCATTGTTAACGAAGGTCATTTTGTTTTTGCAAGGTTAGCAGGTGTCCTTTGGATTCGGGAAATCATCTGCTGGAAAAAGGGCAACCCCCGGTCAGGGCAAATTATTCTTCCTGTTTGTAGTACCCTTTCCATTTTTCATCGATCTGCCTCTGGATCTCTGCAATTTGAGAATCAGTAAGAAGCCTGAAGCGCGATTGAGTCCGGAAATATTCATGAACCGGCACCAGCTTGCGTTTTTCAATCAGCTTTTCGGAGGCGGCCGTCAATTTGAATTGCCCATTGACGATTTCGTAAAGATCATAATACCCGGTTTCGACAGCCAGCCTTCCGATTTTGATTCCATAGCGCGGATCATAACCCCATCCGGGCGGACACGGAATGTGAATATGGAAATATTTGGTTCCCGGCAGATGCAGACAGTTCCTGATCTTGTCGTAAAGATCCAGCGGATAAGCCGCCGAGCAGGCGGCAACGTAGCTCAATTTATGCGCCGCCATGATGGCCGGCACATCTTTTTTCTGCTGGAGCTTGCCCTTGAAAGGTGTGTTGGCGGTTATGGCGCCAATCGGCGTAGTTCCTGATCTCTGGGCGCCCGTGTTCATATAACCTTCGTTGTCGTAGCAGAAGTAGATAAAGTTGTCGCCGCGCTCCGCCGCGCCGGATAAAGCCTGCAAACCAATGTCACCGGTTCCGCCGTCGCCTGCCCAGGCGGCAACCGCGGTATGGTCATTGCCCTTTGTTTTGAGAGAGGCTAAAATGCCTGTGGCGGCGGCAGCCGTTGAGGCAAAGGTTACATTCAGGCTGGGAAGTTTCGTCGAGGCCACAGGAAAAAGGCCCTGAAGCACGGTAAGGCAGCTGGGGGGTACAACCAGGATGGTGTCTTTCCCCAGGGCTTTGAGGCCCACCCGGTAGGCAATGGCCAATCCGCAGCCGGTGCATGCCCGGGTTCCAGGGTGAACAAATTCCTCTGTCGGCAAACTTAAAATAGTGGTTTTGATCTGCATTTGTCTCTCCTATAGTTTCAAGCCGATCCAGAGGGGTTCTTTGGAAACCCTGCCATGGGTCGCTGCCCTGAACATTTTTGTCAAATCGTCTGTCCGAATGTCACGCCCGCCAATGCCCGCAATGAAATTCTGAATGGACGGGAGCGTGCCCGTCCCCGCCAGGTGTTCATAAAGGGCGGATTTTAAATCCGATGTAAGCGCCCCTTCGTAGCCGTAACTGAGCGCCTTTTCAAAAACGACAACAGATTTTTTCCCTTTCAATGCCCCGGCGATGGCTTCGTCCGGGAAAGGCCGGTAGAAGCGCAGGCCCATGACGCCAACCTTGATGCCTTCTTTCCTCAGCGCATCCACGGATACCCTCAATTGGTAGGTCAGGGACCCCAACCCCAGGGCGACACAGTCAGCATCGTCACACCGGTAGGATTCGATAAACGGATCGCTTTGCCGGCCAAATATTTCGGCAAACCTTTTTTCTGCATCTGCCGCCACGTCGAGCGTTGTGCGCAGTTCTTCCTGCAGCAGATACCGGATTTCCATGTAGCTGTGGGCCAGTTCGCCGCGGACGTCGAGGCGCACATCCGGGAGGGTCACGGTGTTGAGATTGGCCGGTTCTTCAGGCCTGAGCGCGTAATCAGGCTTAAACGGGGGCAGAAAGGCATCAACCGTTTTCTGGTCCGGAAGATCGAAAGGCATGAAGGTATGAGACAATATGTATCCGTCGTAGCAGACCATAATGGGGATGCTTACTTTTTCCGCGATCCAGTAAGCCTTTATGACGGCATCGATAATCTGCTGGTGGTCCGCACAGTATATCTGTATCCAGCCCGTGTCGCGCTGGGAAATGGAGTCCTGCTGGTCGTTCCAGATGTTCCAGGGCGCGCCGACCGCCCGGTTGACCACGCACATTACGATAGGCAGTCTCGCGCCGGATGCCCACTGGACCTGTTCGTGCATGTAAAGAAGCCCGTTGGCGCTGGTGGCCGTGAAAACCCTGGCGCCCGCCGACGAAGCAGCAATGCATACGGCAAGAGCAGAATGTTCGCTTTCAACGGGGATATATTCCGCCTTCATGTCGCCGCGTTCAACGTATTCGGAGAGTTTTTCTGTCAGCGGGGTCTGTGGGGTGATGGGATAGGCCGCGATGACACTGGCACGGCAAAGTTTAACACCCAGAGCGGCTGCCGTGTTTCCATTTTCGATAATATGCATGACCGCTACTCCTTGTCTTCTTCTGAAAATTTTGCTTCATCCACCATGGTGATCGCCTTGGTAGGGCATTCTTCCGCACAGATCCCGCAGCCTTTGCAGTATTCAAGGTCAACTCGCGGAGGGATCGTGCGCGAAATGACGATTTCCGGGCAGAACAGCCAGCAGATAAAGCAGGCTTCCTTGTTTCTTTTACAGGGAATGCAGAGGCTCTGGTCAAGCACCGGGCGTTCCACCCTCCAGGATCCGGTTCTTCCGCCGTCCCCGGGGCCATGCTCACTGTGCGATGTTTTCCTTCGATAATTTCGAGTGCCCATTTTCAACCTCCGACCCGGGTTCGTTCGTAAGCAATTCTTGCAGCCAGAGAATTTTTCTGTGGTTTTCTGCTGCTGAATTCCTCTTCAATACATTTGATCAGGAGGTCCATTCCGAGCAGGTTCGTTGCTTTTTCCAGCGACCCGATCATTCCGGTGTTGACCATCCCGTGAGGAAGTCCCGCCTCCACGGAAATGGCCGTAATGTCCGCGCTGGCCAGTTTGAAATCTGTAAAGCTGTATGATTCAAAAGCCATGGGAGTGTTTAAAACAATGATGCCGCCTTTTTTGAGGCCGTGTGTGACATCTGTTTCTTTCAGAAGGAGATGGTCCAGGACAACGACAATGTCCGGGGTTTCAATTGGTGATAAATCATAAATTTTTGTTCTGGAAATTTTCAGAGACGTCATGACCGGCGCACCCCTGCGTTCGGTGCCGAAGGTCGGCGCCATGACCACTCCATCATACCCGGAGGTAAAGGCCGCAGAGGCGACAATCTTGGCCGCGGTGATGGCGCCCTGGCCGCCCCTTCCGTGCCAGCGGATTTGAATAAATTCTTTGTCCATAAAAAACCTCAGTTATTTACAAAATCGTGATTCAGCCGGCTAAGACAGATTCCTATCTTTTGTAGACAGAGATGCCGGCTTTTTTTGCCTTTCTTCGAAGAAGAATCAGCATGACCGTCATGATAAGCAAAAATGCAACAAGGCCAATTGCCGCCAGAACAATGATCGTCGGTTCAGATCCCCTGGAAACAAGATTGACCGGATTGATGCTTGGCTTTTCCACAATACGCCCCAGTTTGCCTCTGTATTTTTCGGGGATATCCGGAAGTCCGTTGACGTTCGTATCCGGGAAAGACCGGACGTATTGAATGACACCCTGCCATTCTTTGAGTTCCTGAATGCCAGGAAGCGATTTGTTGCCGTCCACAAGCGCCGCCGATAATTTTGCAAGAGGCCTGCCGTTTTTATCTTTCGGGACGATTTCCAGCATGGAGTAAGTGAAACTCCCGACAAGTTTCAGGAAAGAAGCATTATAGATATTGGCCGCCACCCGATACAATTTTTTGTTTGATTTGCTGTAATCGAGCGGCTGATATCCTTCCTCTTCAGAACCTGTCTCAATATCGGTTACACGGTCAAAAATGATCCGTCGCGGATTGTAGGTGAAACGAAGACCGGAGATCTGCAGATAATAATCATCCCCCTTGATGGGTCTGATGCTGGTCAGGATCTCCAGGGCTTTTTTCAGTTCATATCCATACAGATAAAAGGAAAGCAGCGGATAGGCCATGGTGTTGTCCACGCCGATTCCAAGGGGAATTGTTCGGAAAAGATCGCCCACGGTAACTTTCCCGGTTACGCCCCGAAGCAGGTCGTCACGGATAACGCCGTTGGATTCCACGGCCACCACCACGCGGCTCGAAGGATCATTGATGTCTGAATCAACGGAATTGACATACCAGCGGATGGAATCCGCCAGCAGATTGCCCAGCGGCGATTCATCGTTCCGGATGCTGAGATCAAATTTTGTTTCCGCGATGACCTGATCGTAAGATAAACGAGCGGGAGCCAGCAGACGGCGGTTGATCATTTGCTTAAAGGCGTCGATCATCGCTTGAATTTTTTCGTCCCCTGCTATCGAACTGTTGACCGGGACAACGGTGTATTTTTTCAACTGGACTTTGCCGCTGTTTACGGCAATGTCCAGAACCCCAACCTGTTTTCCGTAACACCAGGCCTGAACGATGATGGTCCCGTTCACGTTGATGGATTTGTCCAGTTTGGTATGCGTGTGTCCGCTCACGATAACGTCAATGCCTTTGACTTTACGCGCCAGCAGTTCGTCTTCGGATTTTTTGGGATCGTCGTTCAGGCCGCCGTGCGACAGGCAGATGACCAGATCCACTTTTTCCCTGTTGCGAAGCACATCCACCATGTCGCGCGCGACATCGACGGGATCACGAAATGTCAGGGGTTTGGCGAAAGGTGACACTTCAATAGCGTCTTTTCCCAGCATCCCGAAAATGCCGATCCTGATTTTGCCGCGTTCCAGAACTGTATAATTTTTCACGCCCGCTTCCAAAAATGCGTTTTCAAGCGAAGCCAGGATCGGATTTTTGCGGTCAAACACTGCGCCGGCAAAAACAATCTGCGGGACGGGCCCTCTCAATTTTACGGTTTTTAATGTGGCGGCGAGCCCCGCGGGCTTCAGATCAAATTCATGATTGCCCAGCGTGACAACGTCATAACCCATTGCCGAAAGCAGACGCAGTTCAAAAGCCTCTTCCCGATTGAGCATGTGGAAAAGAGATCCCATCGTGTAATCGCCCGCGTCAACAACCAGAACCGGTTGAAACCTTTCCTTTTTTATATTTTTGATCACCGTGGCAACACGCGACCAGCCGCCTAAAGTCTTGTCCTCATCAATGGCAAATGGCCGGTAATCGATTTCCGGAGAAAAACCCTGGACATGAGAATGCATATCGTTGGTATGGATAATGGTTAAAAGTTGCTCTTCTGCAGAAAGATTGTTTGTAAAGAATAATACAGTGACCAGGATAATCGTGATGCGCGTCAGTTTCATTATTTTTTCCCGCTTGAAGTTCAAATCTCTTCTTCCCTAGCACAAAAAGGCTTTCCTGAAAAGTTTGTATTGGGCAGTGCCGCTTCGATTTTTTCCAAAAGCCCGAAAAGAGAGTTTTTATCCAGGGCGGAAACAGCAACGGCATTATATCGTTTGCTGATATCAGCCAGCAATTCCCTGTCCTTAAAGCGGTCGGCTTTGTTAAAGACCCGGATGCATGGTTTCCCGGATATTTCGAGTTCTTCCAGGATGTTTTCAACGGCTGCAACCTGTTCTTCAAATTGGGGATTGCTGATGTCGATGACGTGCAAAAGCAAATCAGCTTCATGGAGTTCATCGAGTGTTGCCCGGAAGGCGCTGAAAAGTTCTCGGGGCAGTTTGCGGATGAAACCGACTGTGTCCGTAATGACCGCCTCCGTATCGCGCGGAAAGCGCAGTCTGGCGCTTTTCGTGTCCAATGTGGCAAAGAGCTTGTCCTCCGCCAGAACAGTGCTTTGCGTGAGGGTGTTGAGCAACGTCGATTTTCCCGCGTTGGTGTAACCAACAATAGAAATCACGGGCAGTCCCGATCGCTTCCTCCTTCCCCGGCGCTGTCCGCGTGATTTCGTGATGTCCTTTAAATCCTTTTCCAGGCGATTGATGCGTTCACGAACGCGTCGTCGGTCAATTTCCAGTTTGGTTTCGCCGGGACCCACGCCGCCGATGCCGCCGGCAAGGCGGGACAGGGATGTGTCTTTATGCATCAGCCTGGGCAGCAGATATTTGAGCTGAGCGAGCTCCACCTGTATCTTTCCTTCCCTGCTGTGGGCGCGGTGCGCGAAGATGTCCAGGATCACCTGCGTCCGGTCGAGAATTTTCAACCCTGTGAAATCACTGATGGAACGGACCTGTGCAGGGGTCAGTTCGTGGTCGAAGATCAGCAGATTTGCGCCGATTTGTGTGGCCCGCAGATCAATATCCGATAATTTGCCCCTGCCGACAAGATACCTCGGGTCCGGCTGCGGCCGATATTGAATCTGGCTGTCGAAAACGGCCACACCGCAGGTCTCTGCCAATTGCCGGAGCTCTTCCAAAGAAGCTTCCGCGCCGGCAAGAGGATTTTTTTCGACCCGCACGAGAATGGCTTTTTCCGTTGCTTCAATTTTTCGGGTTTTTTGCTGCCTGGCAAATTCATCTTCCAGCGCGATGATGAAAGAAAGAAAATTCAGATCGAGGCGGTGAGGCTCCTGTGGTTCATGGATAAGCCAATAATTTCCCTGCGGATTTTCCGGAATCAAATGGGCCCAGAAAAGTTTTCCGGGAGAGCCGTCTTCACAGACCTGCAGCGCGCCGATCATGTCCAGTCTGAGGTGCGACAAGTCTGTCATGTCTTCAGGGGAAAGCGTTTCGCCGTCTAAATGTGTGTGAATCAAGCGCAGGCCTTTGAACCGTGTAGAGGCTGCGCGGAAGATGTCAAGGCTGGGAATAAATATGCCCTTGTGGTCTCCGAGAATGACCATGCTGATTTCACCTTTGCGGTTGATCAGCAGACCGATTTGGCGGTTGAGAGCACTGGAAAGAAAGGACAATTCCCGGGCCAGTTCATTGCTGAGAATGCTTTCCGGAGGGATGCCACGGCGATAAAGACGTTCCAGAGATTTGATTTGCTGGGCACGCAGCCCTGATGTATTGCCGAATATCTTATTGATGGTTAGCCGCCCCTGCCTTCATGAGTTCCATATTTGAAAAAATATCACAATTTGTCTCAATTAGTCAAAAGGCAAATGAGGTTATAAAAGAAGAAAAATGCCGTGAAAAACAGTGAAAAGGAATCATTTGCTTATGCTTTTTTGAGCCTTTTTAATCCATCGGTGAACCTTAATCGGAAAGCGGTTTCTTCGGGAAAGTTTCTTTGACCATCAGGCTGGCGATGAACGCTGCCAGAAGGCAGAGAAGACACATTTTGAATGCGGTTGAATATGCATCCACGGGATATTGTCCGTTGATAGCTCCGACAGAGTCCAGATACCATCCGATGAGCGGCTGGCCCACCAGGGCCCCGGCAAAAGGGAAAATATTCAAAGTGCCCGTGGCAGTTCCGGAAATTTGTATCGGGAAAGAGTCCTTGATGGTGGAATACCCGACAACGACCAGGCTGGACATAAAAAAATTGTAAGTGAAACACCAGATGTAGAGTGCTGTTTCGGAAAAATCACCGGTAAAAAAAGCAAGGGGCGCAAAGACGCACAGGCCGCCCAACTGGCTTAACGCCAAAACTTTTTTCCGTGAATGGAACACCCGGTTGGAAAGCCAGCTCATCGCCGGTGCCCCGATAATCATGCCGATGGCCATTGCCGATAAAACAGCGCCTGCCTGTGTCCGGGTCATCCCGTAGACGTGCATGAAAAAAGGACCGCCCCAGAGGCCCGTAAAGCTAAACGTTACCAGAGATCCGAAAAAGGTGCACATCGCCATCGGCCAGAATTGCAGGCGTTTCAATACCATGATGATCCCGCGGAAAAGGCTGATTTCCTGCTCTTCGCAACGGTCGGGGGCACAGGGGTTGATCGGCTGAAAACCTGCCTGTTCCGGAGTGTCGCGCACTACAATCCAGACCAGGCCCGACAGGATCAGCGTCAATATTCCGATGACGATCATGCTGCCGCGCCAGGTAATCGAGTCACTCATGAGCGCGAGAGGCATGGACGCAGTGTATGCTCCGACACCACCCAACGACATTAAAAGGCCGCTCATATGGACGTACTTGTCCCGCTCGTACCAGTGGGTCAAAATTTTAAGTGTCGGGATGAAAATCATCGCCACCCCCAGTCCCACAAATACCCGCGCGGCAATCGCCGTCTCCACGGTGTGTGTTAAGGCCAGAGCAATGGATCCGGCAGCTCCAATCGTGAAAAAAAAGACGATGGACCTGCGTGGCCCCCACGAGTCGGAGAGCAGACCGGCGGGAATCTGCATCAGTGCGTAAGGGTAAAAATACGCGGAAGCCAGAATCCCCATCAACGCGCCTCCGGTTTTTAAATCGGCCATCATGTCCACTGCCACAACCGCGGGAGCCAGCCTGTGAAAAAAAACGAGGATGTAAGCGGTTCCGAGAATAGCAAAGATCAAGGTGCGGTATTGAAGATAGCTAAGTTTATGATGCATAAGGAAGATTTAATCATGGTCAAGAATTTCTCTCAGTTTTCTTGAGAGCTGTGCCATGGTGAAGGGTTTCTGGATAAAACCTTTGCAGCCCGCGGCCATGATATCTTTTGCCTGGCTGTCCACGCTGAAGCCGCTGGAAAGCAGAACCTTCAAAATGGGATTTTTCAGCCTGAGAATATCAAAGGTTTCTTTGCCGCTCAGTCCCGGCATAATCATGTCCAGGATGACCAGATCTATTTTTTCTTTGCTGTTCTGAAAAATATCGATACCCTTTTTCCCGCTGGTAGCGCTCAGAACTTTATAACCAAGCTCCTCCAACATTCTGGAGGCAACCTCAATAATCATCTGTTCATCATCGATCAGCAGAACGGTTTCCACGCCCTTGTGAATCCGGCTGTCTGTTTTCAGTTCTTCTTCCGCCTTATGATTCGATGGCGGAAGGTAGATCATGAATGATGTCCCGATGCCCGGTTTGCTCTCTACCTGGATGTAACCGCTGTGATTTCTGATAATTCCATAAACGGAAGCCAGGCCCATTCCTGTGTTTCGCCCCTGTTCCTTGGTGGAAAAGAAAGGTTCAAAAATACGGGATTTAGTGTTTTCATCCATGCCGATCCCGGTGTCGGACACGGTAAGCTTTACAAATCTTTTCTGGGGCGCGCCCAGGGCGGACATGTCCTTTTTGCTCAGTTCGACATTTTCTACAGATATATTGAGATTGCCGCCGTCGGGCATGGCCTGCCACGCGTTTACAAAAAGGTTGAGCAGTACCTGATCCATCTGGCCGCGATCAACATCCACATGCCACAGAGAATTGCCGATCCTGTTGTGAATGGAAATATCCTTTTTCGTTCTGCCAAACATTTCCGCGCTTCGGATAACGAATTTGCCCAGGTCCGTGGAGCGCACCTCGTACTTGCCTCCGCGGGCAAATCCCAGCAATTGCCGTGTAAGATTCGATCCTCTGTGGACGTAATCTTCCATGATCTTGAGCCGGTCATAGAACGGGTGAGTGGTATCCATGTGCATGAGCATAATGGAAAGATTTCCGAGAATACCCATCAGAAGATTATTGAAATCATGGGCAATGCCCCCGGCGAGCGTGCCGATGGCCTCCAACTTCTGCGCACGCAGGAGCTGGTCCTCGAGGGCTTTCTTTTCTGAAATATCGATCAGAAATCCTCTGATGCCCACAGGTTCTCCATCCTTAAAGATGCCTGTGCTGCGCACCAGGGCCGGAAATGTCGTCCCGTCTTTTTTCTGCGCAAGATACTCTCTCAGCGCAAGCCGCTCCCCACGGACAACATCTTGAATAACGGTCTGCAAATGTTCGTGTTCTTGAGGAGCAAGAACATCCTGAATGTATAACCCTCTTTCCAAATCAGCCGGTGTAAAACCGAAGCGGGCAAAGGAAAGTTCATTTACGAAGGTGATTTTTCCGTTCATATCGGTCTCAAAAACCGTTTCTGGCAGAAGTCTGGCCATGTCCTTGAAGCGTTCTTCGCTGTGCCTGACGGCTTCTTCAGCTTTTTTATGATCGGTGATATCAAAGAGAGACGCTACGCTGTTCCGGGTGCCGGGGATCATGGCCACACTCAGGAAGAAGTGCCGGATTTCCCCTGTTTTTGTCGGTCCCCTGAATTCATAAGTCGGCGGAACGGATTCGGGGCTTATTCTCCGTATCATGTGCCGTTGTTTCATGATCTCCACATCTTCTTTCACGACAAATTTCGTCCAGGACATTTTATTTTCTACTTCTTCCTTGGAATACCCCATCATTTTCTCGAAATTTTCATTGACGAACAGGACAGTCATATCCTCGGCAAGAATCATGTTGGCTGTTGCCGTGTGCTCAAAAAGAGCCCGATAGTATTCTTCGCTGTTCATCGGGGTTTGCAGAATCGCTTTGTTTTGCGGTTTGCCTACGGGATTGTCGGTAAAAGGCTGGAGAGGTGTTTCGGCGATAGATTTTTTATCTGTTTTCAGATTTTTCTGTTTGTTCATTTTTTCTTTTCCGATTGAGATTAAACTGCGTCAAGTAACTGACAAACAGACATTTGAAATCAGGTTTCTGAAAACTGATTTCAACCGGGGTAACCTGCGCGATTGATCTATCTTTTTCTTTTTTATAAAATACCATAAACCGAGGGACAAGTTAAGAGGTTTTCTGCCCGTCCGATTCACGCCGGGAAAATTATCCTTTTATGAAAAAAGAATGATCGGAGAAACCCGCGGAAAAATCGAAAAACGGGTCGTGGCCGATTTGGGACTACGCATAAAAATAATCCGGATCATCCTTGCGACGAATGATCCGGATTTCAATGAAGACAATCGTTTCAGCTCTTTTCCATGGTTTTATGAAAATTAATCTGCGGCCACTGTTCCATGACATGGGAAAGGCGCCATTCGGACAGTGCAAGATAAACCAGATTGCCTTCCGTGTCCATTGCCAGATTCGTCATATTCTTTTTCTGGAAGTCTTCCATTTTCCCCGCATCCTCCGATGTTACCCAGCGTGCGGCGGCGTAATCGGTTTTTTCGTAGTCTGCGTAAACGCTGTACTCGTTTTTCAAACGCGACATGGTTACATCAAATTGCAGTGCTCCGACAGCTCCCAGAATATTGTCTGACCCCCACAAAGGCTTAAAGACCTGAATAGCGCCCTCTTCTGAAAGCTGAATCAGTCCCTTTTGGAGATGCTTGATCCTGAGCGGGTCTTTGAGCCGTACACGGCAGAAATGTTCCGGGGCAAAATGCGGGATGCCGGTGAATTTGAGCAATTCTTTTTGTGTAAAGGTATCACCGACCTTGATGGTGCCGTGATTGTGAATACCAATGATGTCGCCTGGATAGGCTTCTTCTACATTGGTCCGGTCCTGTGCCATGAAAATGGTCGCGTTGGACAGGGAAACTTCTTTGCCGATGCGGTGTTGCATGACGTGCATACCACGCTGAAATTTGCCGGAGCAGATACGTAAAAAAGCAATCCGGTCACGGTGTGCGGGATCCATGTTGGCTTGAATTTTAAAAACAAAGCCGGAAAAATCATCTTCATCGGGGCTGACCTGACGGGTTGTTGTCTGGCGCGGGACCGGAGGCGGTGCAATTTCCACAAAGGCATCAAGCAGTTCCCGGACACCGAAATTATTGATGGCGCTGCCGAAGAAAACCGGTGTCTGGCTTGCTTTTAAATATTCTTTGATAGAAAAAGGATTGGCTGCGCCCTCCAGTAGTTCGATCTCCTCGCGGAGTTCGCGGGCCTGGCTCTCCAGAAGTTCATCGAGCATAGGATCGGACAGGTCATTGATGACCAGGCCGTCTTCCGTGCGCCTGCTTTTGCCCGGTGTGAACAGATGCAGTTTTTTATCATAAAGGTTGTAGACTCCCTTAAAACGTTTACCCATGCCAATGGGCCAGGAAAGGGGAGAACATTCAATCTGCAGTTTGTCTTCGATATCAGACAAAATATCCAGAGGCGCCAGGCAGTCACGGTCCAGCTTATTGATGAAAGTGATAATAGGCGTGTTGCGCAGGCGGCAGACTTCCATGAGCTTCTGCGTTTGCGTTTCCACACCTTTTGCGCCGTCGATCACCATCAACGCGCTGTCCACCGCCGTGAGCACGCGGTAGGTGTCTTCGGAAAAATCCTGATGACCGGGGGTGTCCAGCAGGTTGATTTCGCAGCCGGCATATTCAAACTTCATGACGGACGATGTAACGGAGATACCGCGTTCCTTTTCGATGGACATCCAATCGCTCAAGGCATGCTTTGATGCCTTGCGGGCTTTCACCGCGCCGGCCATTTGAATCGCGCCGCCGAAAAGGAGAAGCTTTTCTGTCAGTGTTGTTTTCCCTGCGTCGGGATGGCTGATAATCCCGAAGGTGCGCCGCCGTTCGATTTCTTTTTGCATTCCTTTACTCAAAATAACCCCCATAAATAGTGTGAACGGTTTCAACCGTTCACCCCAAACCAACCTAATAGTCTACAGCCTGAAAACCTATAGCCTTTTGAGAGAGTCGCCTCTTAACCAATAAATTCACTGATGTCAATCGCGAAGAAATTCCGTTTCCGGCTTAGCTGGGATTACATTCCGGGATATTTCATAAATATCCAAAACAAATTCAGTGGTAAAGTGAACAAAACCGTGGCATTATTCAAAGTATGAGGGCAGTCTCTTGTGGTGCCTCCTTGTTATCTTGTCATATCGGGTATAAAGGTAGGCAAGCTTTTGCTGAAACACTACACCAGGGGGCCTTTGCTTTTGTATTTTTCCGTAAGGATTGAAAATGATAGAGGTTTATTCCACCTATAATCCCGGAGATATTGCTCTTATCAAATCGATCCTCGACTCGGAAGATATCCACTATTATTTTCAGGGCGAAAACTCAAATATGCTGGTTGCCGCCGGCGCATATGCCCGCCTGCTGGTTCAGGATGACCAGGCCCAACGCGTCAAAGATATTTTACAAGAAGCCGGATTTCTTGAAAAATGAAAAAGGGAACGGTCCTTGACCGTTCCCCGCCTCTTAGCCTAACAGCCTACAGTCTAATAGCCTATTTAATCTCCTTATGGTAGCTCTGCAGGGATTTTGCCCGGCCGTGTCCCTGCCGGAAAGCGCCGATGCCTTTTACAGCCGCCACAGCCGCCGAAACCGTTGTGATATAGGGGATCTTGTATTTTATGGCGGCCTTTCTGATGTAGGAATCATCGTATTTGCTCAAACGACCGGCCGGCGTGTTGATAACCAGATGGATTTCACCGTTTTTGATGGCGTCCACGATATTGGGACGTCCTTCATGCATTTTCAAAATACGCTCTGAAGCGACGCCATGACCGGCAAAAAACAGGTGTGTTCCTTCCGAAGCGATAATCTTGAAACCGATTTTGGAAAATGCGCGGGCCACTTCCAAAATGCCGCCTTTGTCTTTTTCTTCCACCGTAATCAGCACGGTCCCTTCCGTGGGAAGGCTCTGTCCAGTGGCCTCCTGCGACTTGTAATAGGCCAGTCCAAAAGAATCCGCAAGGCCCAGTACCTCACCCGTGGAGCGCATTTCCGGCCCCAGCACCGGATCGACTTCCTGATACATATTGAACGGGAAAACGGCCTCCTTGACACCGTAGTGATGGAATATTTTTTTATTCAAATTCAGGTCTTTCAACTTCTTGCCCAGCATGATCTGTGTGGCAAGGTTTGCCATCGAAACATTGCAGACCTTGGAAACCAGCGGCACAGTGCGCGAGGCGCGTGGATTGGCCTCCAGGATGTAAACGATGTCATTGGCGATGGCGTACTGGATGTTCATCAGGCCGACAACACCGAATTCAATGGCGATTTTCCGGGTGTATTCGTTGATTGTGTCAATGTGTCGCGCCGGTATGCTGATCGGCGGAATCACGCAGGCGGAATCGCCGGAATGGATACCGGCCAGTTCGATATGCTCCATGACTGCGGGAACAAAGGCATCCGTTCCATCGGAAATGGCATCGGCTTCCGCTTCAATGGCGTTTTCCAGAAACTTGTCGATCAGGATGGGGCGGTCCGGTGTAACATCGACGGCGGAAGTTACATATCGGCGAAGCATTTCTTCATCATGAACCACTTCCATCCCCCGGCCGCCCAGAACATAAGAGGGACGAACCATCAACGGATACCCGATTTCTCCCGCCACTTTGAGGGCATCTTCCAGGTTGCTGGCCATTCCGGATTTGGGCATGGGAATTCCGAGTTTGTCCATCATTACCCGGAACCTGTCACGGTCTTCGGCAAGATCAATCGTTTCCGGCGAGGTGCCGATGATTTTCACTCCGGCTTTCGCCAGCTCCGCCGAGATGTTCAACGGCGTCTGACCGCCGAACTGGACGATCACGCCTTCGGGTTTTTCTTTTTCGTATATGCTCAAAACGTCTTCCGTCGTCAAAGGTTCAAAGTACAGTTTATTGGATGTGTCATAGTCGGTCGATACGGTTTCCGGGTTGCAGTTGACCATAATGGATTCGATGCCTTCGTCGCGCAGGGCAAATGCCGCATGCACGCAGCAGTAGTCAAATTCAATTCCCTGGCCGATACGGTTCGGGCCTCCACCCAAAACCATGATCTTGCGGTTTTTGCTGACGCCGACCTTGTCCGGTGCGTTGTATGTAGAGTAATAATAAGCTGCATCCTCGACGCCGCTGACCGGTACGGCATCCCACGCCTCTGCCATGCCTGTGCCCAGCCTCTGTTTACGAATGTTTTCTTCAGGAATGTCCAGAATCTGCGAGAGGTAGCGGTCAGCAAATCCGTCTTTTTTGGCCTGGATCAAAAGATCGTTTGGCAGAGGCCGGCCCTTACATGCAAGGATTTTTTCTTCCAGTTCGACGAGCTCCTTCATTTGTTCGATAAACCATTTTTTGATGAAGGTTTTGGTATGAAGGGCATCCACGGAAGCGCCCTTGCGCAGCGCTTCGTACATGATAAACTGCCGCTCACTGGACGGTTCGCTAAGCATCTCCATCAGCTCATCCAGCGATCTGGTGTTGAAATCTTTTGCAAAGCCCAGGCCGTAGCGCTTTTTCTCCAGGGAGCGAATCGCTTTCTGCAGGGCTTCCTTGTAATTCTTGCCAATGCTCATGACTTCGCCCACGGCTCGCATCTGTGTGCCCAGTTTATCGGCCGAACCGGGGAACTTTTCAAAATCCCACCGCGCGAATTTAACCACGATGTAATCGCCCGACGGAGTGTATTTATCCAGTGTCCCCTCACGCCAGTAGGGGATTTCATCCAGGGTGATTCCCGTCGCCAGTATGGAGGAAATCAGAGCGATCGGGAAACCGGTTGCCTTGGAAGCCAGCGCGGATGACCGGGATGTGCGCGGGTTGATCTCAATGACGACAATTCGGTCCGTTTTGGGATCATGCGCGAACTGGACGTTTGTTCCGCCGATCACCTGGATGGCTTCCACGATGTCGTACGAGTATTTCTGAAGACGCTTCTGGGTATCTTCGGAAATTGTAAGCATTGGCGCCGTGCAATAGGAGTCGCCGGTGTGAACACCCATCGGGTCGACGTTTTCGATGAAGCAGACCGTGATCATGTTGTTTTTTGCATCACGGACAACTTCAAGCTCCAGTTCTTCCCAGCCGATGACGGATTCCTCAATCAGGACCTGACCGATGAGGCTCGCGGATATGCCGCGGTTGGCGATCAGCCTCAATTCTTCGAGGTTATACACAATTCCTCCGCCGGTGCCGCCCATCGTATAGGCAGGTCTGACCACCACCGGGTAACCCATCTCGGCGGCGATTTTTTCCGCTTCTTCAACAGAGGTTGCGGGCTTGCTTCTGGGCATCTCAATTCCCAGCTTGTTCATGGTTTCTTTAAATGCGATCCGGTCCTCGCCCCTTTCAATGGCGTCTACCTGTACCCCGATGACCTTTACATTGTGTTTCTGCAAAACGCCGAGTTTGTACAATTCTGACGTCAGGTTCAGGCCGGTCTGCCCGCCGAGGTTCGGCAAAATGGCGTCCGGCTTTTCATTCTCGATGATTTCGGTGATCGTTTGAGCGTTGAGGGGTTCAATATACGTCACATCGGCCATGCCGGGGTCGGTCATAATTGTCGCCGGGTTGGAATTGACCAGGATAATCTGATAACCCAGTTTACGCAGAGCCTTGCAAGCCTGTGTCCCTGAATAGTCAAATTCACAGGCCTGTCCAATGACAATCGGGCCGGAGCCGATAATCAATACTTTTTTAATGTCTTCACGTTTTGGCATAAGATCCTTTCATCTGTTTTGCAGATTTATTCTTTTTTGTTTTGATATTCCGCCTCGACCTTGATGGCGATGCCGCCGCGCACGGCGAACTCTGCGCTGACCCTGCACCAGCGTGGATGGAGGGCGGCCACCAGATCCTCAAGGATGATGTTGGTAACATGTTCATGAAAAACACCCTCGTTGCGGAAAGACCACAGGTATAATTTCAGTGATTTCGATTCGACGATCTTCCTGTGGGGAATATACTGGATGGTAATGCTGGCAAAATCGGGCTGACCGGTTTTCGGGCATACACAGGTGAATTCGTCGGTGGAGAGCGTCACCGTGTAGTCGCGACTGTGATGATTGGGGAAAGTTTCCAGTTTGCGAACGGGTCTTATTTTTTCCCCCAAAAGCGTCAAGCCTTTCAGATCATTTGATTTTGTTTTGCCAGCCATGAAATGAAGTTCCCCTGAACTCAAAATAGTGAATTTCTTTACCGAAAGTTGCCAATAATTTCAAGTTTAATCGTCTAAACGAAAATACTTCGCATAAAACAATGATTTTATGCTAAATTTAAGCACAAATCAGAAAGGAGACATGAACATGCCGGAAAACAAAACAACCATTCCTGAAAATACTTGGAAATGCAGCAATTGCGGAAACACCGTTGTTGAGTTGCAGCCACCGCAGGTCTGTCCGTCTTGCAAGCAGAAATGTGAGTTTCTGAACGTGACCTGTTACCAGCCGGACTGCGGATTTACCGGTATGGACAACCGTCTGAAACCGTCAAAATAAAACCATCCCGGAAAGCTGTTCTCACAGGGCGGAGCATGGTCTTCCTTAAAAAGGAGGATCCAGGCTATCCATGCATTGACCATATCGGTCAGCACGGAGCGTTCCTGCCTTCAACCAAAGAGCGGTACAAAAATTTCACTGAGCGTCGGGTGCGGTATGACCCAGGATCGCAGTTGTTTTCGGGTCAGCTGACTGGCAACCGCCAGGGCAAGCCCGGAAATGAGATCGGCTGCGAGGTCTCCCAGGATGACCGCACCGATGATTTTATCCTGGTGAAAAACAGCCTTGACAAAACCCTGACCCATCAGTTCTGTCCGTGCGATAATATTGGCGCTATAGGGCGACCTGATGGTTTCAATGGATAAGCCTTCCTTCCTGGCGCGTTCCTCGGTGTAGCCGACTCTGGCAATCTGCGGATGGCTGTATACAACTGACGGAATAAAATTTTCGTTGTAAAGATTGCCAATTCCACCGTACATATGTTCGACGGAGGCTTTGGCCTGCCGGGCCGCGCGATGCGCCAGCATCATTCCGCCGGTGACATCGCCCGCGGCATAAATGCCCCGGACGGTCGTCATCATGTTTTTATCCACCTTGATTCCTGCGCGGCCGTATTCGATTCCCAGCCTGTCGAGTTCAGTCCTATGCAGGAGGGGGTTTCTTCCCGTGCAAAGCAGGGCGCATCCGGAACGCATCTCCATGGTTTCGCTGTTTTTTCGTACCTGCATCACAACGCCAGCTTCGGATTCTTTCAGACTGATGAGCTCTGTTGATGTGTGGACGGCAATTCCCAGACGGGCCAGTTCCTGGGTAAGAAATTCCGCGGCTTCTTCATCTTCCTGGGGCAAAATACGGTCCAGCAGTTCCACTAGAATCACCTTGACACCGAGTTCCGCAAATACCGTAGCGTATTCGACGCCGATGAAACTTCCGCCGACAATAATCATACCTGAAGGTAAGGTGGTCAAGTCAAGAATGCCGTCCGAAGTCATGATCCGTTCCGAAGTTTGGATGTCCGGTAAAAACTGCGGTTCCGACCCCCAGGCGATAAGGATGTTCTTTGTTTCGAGAAGCTGACTTTGACCGGATGGTTCAATCAATTGCACTTCGCAGGGAGAGAGAATTTCGCCTGTTCCCGATTTTGCTTCCACCTGCGCGTCGGCAAGTCCTTTTTGCGCACCCATGGCTGCGATTTTAACCATCTGATCGCGATGTTTTTTCATGGCCATGAAGTCAACGGAGGTGCCGTCAACGTGGACGCCGAATCGTTTGAGCTTTTTCAATTCCATGTAGGATTTGCTGCTGGAAAGCAGCGCTTTTGTGGGGATGCAGCCGCGATGAGCACAGGTGCCGCCCCAGCCGTTTTTTTCGATAATAAGGACGCGCTTTTTCTTTTGAGCCGCCGTTTGGGCTGCCTCCATGCCTCCCGGGCCTCCGCCAACGACAATCAGATCATATTTATCGGACATGTTTGCATGTTCTCCTTTGGCAGGACAGGTAAAACGACGGTTATGCCTCACATTCCAATCGGTTACGGCCGCCTTCTTTAGCGCGGTACATGGACCGGTCGGCCCTGGCTATCATGGTGTCAATTTCTTCCCGCATCTGGTATTGTGACAGGCCGATCGAAGCGGTAATCCTGAAACCGTCTCCGATATCGGGGAACCGGCATTTTTCGATATTGGTCCGCATCCGCTCCGCGCAGATCATGGCCTCTTTCAGGTCCGTCTGAATCAGGACCAGAACAAACTCCTCCCCGCCATACCGTCCGCAAAAGTCCGTGTTTCGCATGGTATTTTTAATAGCCGCGCTGATCCTCCGCAGCACTTCATCTCCCGCCTGGTGGCCGTAGGTGTCGTTTACTTGTTTGAAATGGTCAATGTCGAGCATTGCAATTGTAAAGGTGCTGTTTCCGCGAAGGGATCGATTCTTTTCATTTTCGAGGAGCTCCATGAGATGACGGCGGTTATAAAATCCTGTCAGTTCGTCATGGATTGCTATTTCCTGGATGATCGCAAGGGACTTCTCCAGTTCTGATTGACTGATATTGAGGTTCTCGACGGTTTTTTTCAGCTCAGAGTGGCTGGTTCTCAGGTTTCGCCGAAGGGAGCTGATATAACCGCCGATGAACGAAAAGTCGATCATGACGATGGCCAGTACAATCCATTGGAGAAATTCATTACGGAAGTTTACCCCTTCAGGACGGAAGATGTACAGGAGGACAATGTCAGCTCCGTAGGTCAGCAGTGTTAAGATACTGATCAGGAAGAAATCGCGGGTATTGAGACGAAAGATTCCGAACAACATCATAATGACATACATCAGCAGCAGCAAACCCCTCGATTCGTTTGCATAATACATTACATACATTATGGTGAGGATGGCGGCGCACATTTGTGCAAATGTCAGGCTGGGATCAGCAAAGTTCAGGTTGAGCCCTGTGCGGATGACGATGTAGAAGACAATATTGACTACCGGTATGATGATCATCAAACCAACGATGGCCGGCCACTCCGTGATGCCCGCCAGATAGGAAAAATAAGCCAGACTGGCGTTCAAGACGTAGGCGATTGACGCCATGAATAAACGGCGGATCCGCAGCGCCTGATCCGGGTCATCTTTCGGGGTAAAAGAAAAACGGGATGCCCCGTTCAACAAAACATCATTTCCGGTTTCATTGTTCATAAGCGGTTTGAGGACGGAGGCGACAGAGACCTGTTATTACTCACATTCGCAGTCGATTCCGTCGACTTGAGAAAAGCAATTTTTGGCCTGCAGTATATGTTGATGAGTTTTTTGTGTCAATGAAAAACCTTAAAACAATGATGTATTTGACAGATTCATTATGAAATTTTGCTGGTGCGGAATTCAAACTTGTCATCCCTTTTAATATCTGCTAGTTCATGATGCAGGGTTTGGCGGATGAAAGACATTCTGACAGTTTCGCAACTGAACGATCTTATTAAAACCTTTCTTGAAGATAACTTCGGATCCCTCTGGGTGGAAGGTGAAGTCTCCAATTTGCGCCGTCCCCCGTCCGGCCACGTTTATTTCACGCTGAAGGACGACAAAAGCCAGATTCGGGCGGTTTATTTTCGCCAGTACGGCCAGCGCGCTGTAAAATTTGATCTCGAAGACGGGCTGAAAATTTTGTGCCGGGCGCGATTGAGTACTTATCCCCCCCGCGGTGAATACCAGCTTATTGTGGAATCCGTGGAGCCTCAGGGGGTGGGCGCGCTGCAGAAAGCGTTTGAACAGCTCAAGGCACGATTGGCGGCTGAGGGTTTGTTTGACCCGTCTTTTAAAAAAGCACTACCGTTTCTGCCCCGTTGCATTGGTGTTGTGACTTCGCCAACGGGTGCGGTGATCCGTGACATTCTGAACATTACGCGCCGCCGGTTTCCGTCCGTGAATATTCTGATCGCACCTGCTCGTGTTCAGGGAACGGAGGCGGCCGGTGAAATCATTTCCGCGCTGCGCAACCTGCATTCCTTCGGCGGGGTGGATGTGATCATTGTCGCGCGGGGAGGCGGTTCTCTCGAAGATTTGGCGCCCTTCAACGATGAGGCCCTTGCAAGGGAAATCTTTCAGTCGTCCATTCCCGTTGTATCGGCCGTCGGCCATGAAACCGATTTTACAATCTGTGATTTTGTGGCGGACTTGCGTGCTCCCACACCTTCCGCGGCGGCGGAGCTGTTGGTTCCCCGCAAAAAGGAGTTGCTGGAAACCCTCTGCGATCTTAAGCGGAGGCTGGCGGCTGCCGAGCGCCGTCATCTTGATGATCGAAAAGACCGGATGGTTTCTCTGAAGGCCCGTTTCCGGGACCCGCGCCGTTTTATCACTGATTATTCGATTCGTCTGGATGATTTCAGCGAAAGAATAAGGCGCGCCGCAACGTACAATATCCAGACTTTAAAAAGCAGGATGGAACACCTCACTCAGGGGTTACAGAATCAGAATCCGCAAAAACATGTCCGGGAGCGTAGAATCTTTCTTGGTTCTCTGGAGAAAGACATTGTAAACAGCTGGGATCGTTATTTCAGGGAGCGAGAGGCGCGGTTGAATAAAAGTTCATCCCTTCTTTCTTCCCTGAACCCGCTTGCCGTGCTGCAAAGAGGATACAGCATCACGCGCAGTTTGCCGGAAGGCAAGATTATCCGTCAAGCCGGGGAGTTGTCGTTGGATGAAAGAGTGGGCATTCAGTTGGCTGAAGGCTCTTTCCATGCAAGGGTGGAAAAAATTCAGGGGGAGTAAAAAATCATGGCGAAAGAAAAGTTTGAAGACGCTTTGGAAAAACTGGAAAATATAGTAAGGGATATGGAGCGAGGGGACATGCCGCTGGATTCGGCGCTTAAGTCCTTCGAAGAAGGAATTCGGCTGATCCGCTTTTGTTCAGCAAAACTGGACGAGACCCAGCGCCGCGTCGAGCAGCTTCTGGAAAAAGAAAATTCGCTGCAGAAAAAAAACTTTCAGGATGAAGAAAACGATGAATAACGAGGATTTTCTTGAAGCGTATTTAAGTGACCGTCAGAAAATTGTGGATGAAGCTCTTCGGCGCTATCTTCCTGATGAAGGTGGTGTTCCACATGATTTGCACACCGCTATGCATTACAGTGTATTTGCAGGAGGAAAAAGGATCCGGCCGATTCTCTGCCTGGCGGCGCTCGAGGCATGCGGCGGTGATCTTGCGCCAGCCATGCCGTTCGCCTGTGCACTGGAGTTGATCCATACCTATTCCCTGATTCATGACGATCTGCCGGCGATGGATAATGATGATTTTCGCCGGGGAAAACCAACCAGCCACAAGGTGTTCGGTGAAGCGTTGGCGATTCTGGCAGGGGATGCGCTTTTAACGGAAGCTTTCGTGCTGCTGTCCCGTATGGAAAAAGTCCGTCTGGCGGCGGAAAAGCGTCTGGCTGTCATTCACGAAATCGCCACCGCTGCGGGCGTCGCGGGAATGGTCGGTGGGCAGGCGCTGGATATCCGGGCGGAAAATCATTCCCCTGATTTTGAGGGTCTGGAATGCACCCACCGGCTCAAGACAGGTGCCCTGATTGCCGTGGCAGTGAAAGCCGGGGCGATTCTGGCCGGCGCGAACGACGAGAAGATCCAGTCCCTGAATGTGTATGGCAGTCATCTGGGCATTGCTTTTCAAATTGCCGATGACATTCTCAATGTGGAAGGCGACAGCAGTCTTATGGGCAAAAAAACCGGAAGTGATGTCGCATCGGGAAAAGTCACGTATCCGTCGCTGCTGGGGATCGAGAATGCAAGGGCCAAACTGGCTGAGCATATTGAAGCAGCTGCTGCCGCCATAGAGGCTTTTGATTCGCGCGCGCTGCCGCTCAGGGTTATTGCCCGTTACATCATGGACAGAAAATCGTAAAGGTTTATCGAAACAAATGAAGCCACTGGAAACGGTTGATTATAGTATATTACCGAATATCAACGATCCTTCTGATATCCGCAGTCTCAATGTTGCTGAACTCAATACGCTAGCGCAGGAAATCCGCAATTTGATCATCCATACGGTCGCATCCACCGGTGGTCACCTGGCGTCGTCCCTGGGGACGGTGGAACTGACCTTGGCGATCCATTATGTTTTCAATACGCCCCAAGACAAGCTCATCTGGGACGTGGGCCATCAGGCTTACGCGCACAAGATTATCACCGGCCGAAAGAATCGGTTTTCCACATTGCGCTGCCGGGGCGGAATCAGCGGATTTCCCAAAAGGGAAGAAAGCATCTATGACTCCTTTAATGTTGGACATAGTGGAACGTCCATAGCGGCGGCAGCGGCTTTTGCCGAGGCAGAGTACCTCAGGGGGGGGAAGAAAAAATCCATTGCGGTCATCGGTGACGGCTCCATGACTACAGGCATGGCTTTTGAAGGCCTGAACTGGTCGGGAGACCGCGACAAAGGATTGATTATCATTTTAAACGATAATGAAATGTCCATTTCGCCCAATGTCGGCGCCATGTCGTCCTATCTCAACCGGGTCATGACGGGTGATCGGGTTACCAGATTCAAGGGAGAATTGAAAAATTTTCTCAGAAGCATTCCCAGTGTCGGTGAACAGATTGTCAAGATATCCCGGCAAATCGAAGAATCCGTCAAAACGTTTGTCGTTCCCGGAGCCCTGTTTGAGGAACTCGGCTTCACCTATGTCGGGCCGCTGGAAGGCCATCGCCTGGATTATCTGATTAAAAATTTTGAAAACGTCAAAAAGCTGGAAGGACCGGTCCTGGTGCACGTCATTACGCAAAAAGGCCGGGGGTATAAATTCGCGGAGGACAATTCACCGACGTATCATGGAGTCGCGCCGTTTGATGTGGAAACCGGTCTCGCGGTTTCTTCTGCAAGTGCGATCCCTTCCTACACACAGATTTTCGGGAAAACACTCATCGATCTGGCTGAGTCGGATTCCCGGATTGTCGCGGTGACGGCCGCCATGTGCGAGGGCACTGGCCTGGATGAATTCCGGAAGAGGTTTCCTGAGCGTCTGTTCGATGTAGGCATTGCCGAACAGCTCGCTGTCACTTTTGCAGCCGGCCTGTCCGTCGGAGGTCTGCTGCCTGTCGTGGCGATCTATTCCACGTTTTTACAGCGAGCCTACGATCAGATCCTTCACGATGTCTGTCTGCAGAAACTGCCCGTGGTCTTTGCCATTGACCGTGCCGGCATTGTGGGAGAAGACGGGGCGACCCATCAGGGGCTGTTTGATTTTTCGTATCTTCGCAATCTTCCGCACCTTATCATGATGGCCCCGAAGGATGAAAATGAACTCAGGCACATGCTCAAAACGGCCGTCGGATGCGGCTCTCCCGTGTCGATTCGATATCCGCGTGGCAAAGGCGTTGGCGTGCCTTTGAATGATGAACTATCCGTATTGCCCCTGGGCCGCGGCGAGGTGCTGCAGGAAGGGTCGGATCTCGCGATCATCGCCGTGGGCTGCACCGTTCATCCGGCACTGGCCGCAGGCCGGAAACTGGAGGCGGAAGGGTTCGGGGTGAGAGTCATCAACGCCCGCTTTATCAAACCGCTGGATGCGGAACTGATTTTGGAGACGGCTGCGTCTACCCATAAACTGCTGACAGTCGAGGAAAATGTCCTTGATGGCGGATTCGGCAGCGCGATCTTGGAATTGCTTGCCCGCGAAGGCATGACCAGCGTGACGGTCAGAAGATTGGGCATTCGCGATGAGTTTGTCGAACACGCAACCCAGGCTGAGCTGCGCTCCTTGCATGGTCTTGATGAAGAAGGCATTTTCCGGGCCGCAAAAGAAATGTTGCTCCTGAACGACTCCGTAAAACATCATGGATAAACGCGGCAAAAAAATCCGCCTGGACGCACTGCTGGTGGAGCGCGGCATTGCCTCCACGGTGGAAAAAGCCCGGGCCTTGATCATGACCGGTGCAATATGTATTGATGGCGTCCGTGTGGATAAGGCCGGTACGCAGGTGATGCCGGACGGAGACATTCAGGTCAGGGGAGAAGACAATCCCTATGTCAGCCGCGGCGGTCTGAAGTTAAAGGGTGCACTGGACTGGTTTTCACTTGAAGTATCAGGACATGTCGTTATGGATGTCGGGGCGTCCACGGGAGGTTTTACGGATTGCCTTTTGCAGGCGGGGGCGCGGAAAGTATACGCCGTCGATGTCGGCTATGGCCAGCTGGCGTGGAAACTGCGGTCGGACCCGCGCGTGGTCGTCATTGAACGCACCAACATCCGTCACTACGACGGTCACGATCTTGATGAGATACCGACTTTGGCCACAATTGATGTTTCATTTATTTCATTGAAGACGGTCCTTCCCGCCCTGATTCCTCTTTTGTCTGCTCATGCCGGGATCCTTGCGCTCATCAAGCCGCAGTTTGAAGCCAGGAGAGAAGAGGTCGGCAAAAACGGCGTGGTGGATGACGCGACGGTTCATGAACGCGTTCTGGAGGAGATCCGCATATCCTGCCGGTCAATGGGGCTGGAAGTAGAAGGCACCTGCAATTCCCGCCTGATGGGGCCGGCAGGCAACAAAGAATTTTTTATTCTGGCACGGAAAACGGACTGAATGGAAATCAAGCTTGCCAAGACAGCCGGGTTTTGCATGGGGGTACGCCGGGCGGTGGACACCGTTTTGGATGTTGCCCAGCACGAAACAACCAGAAAAATATATACTTACGGTCCGCTGATTCACAATCCCCAAACGATTGAACTGCTGAAGAAACGGGGAATTACGGCCATCAGCAGTCTTGATGAAATCAAAGACCGCAAAAACGCCATTCTGATCATCCGGGCGCACGGAATTGCACCGGATGAAAGAAAGAAAATCAAAGAAAGTGGCGTCAGAATCATTGACGCCACCTGTCCGAAGGTCGGCTACGTGCAGGCCATCATCAAGAAACACACGGCGTTGAACTACACCGTCATCATAGTCGGAGACCGTGAACATCCGGAGGTGGACGGTCTCTGGGGCTATACGAAAAACAGTGGGATTATCGTCTCAACGCTGGAGGATGTGGAAAAATTACCACCCATGGACAAGGTTTGCATTGTGGCTCAAACCACCCAGGATGCGGACCATTACGACCGGATTGTTGAGAAAATTAAAGAAACCAACCCGCAGATTGTGGTTTTCAATACCATATGTTCATCCACGGAAAGAAGGCAGGAGGAAATCATTGCCCTTGCCAGAGAAATGGACGCCTTATTTGTGGTCGGCGGTAAAAACAGCGCCAATACCTGCCGTCTGGTTGCCCTGGCTCAAAAACAGAATGTGCCTGCCTTCCATATTGAAACAGCCCAAGAGATAAGGAATCTTGACATGGCCGGCTACAGGAGCGTCGGTGTTTCTGCCGGGGCGTCCACACCGAACTGGATTATAGATCAGGTCATGGACTGTATTGCGGAAAATCAAGTCAGTCCACATCCAGGATGGTCAAAGATCCTCAAATTCTGGCTATGGGCTGTACGGACGGATTTTTATTCCGCCCTGGGCGCCGGCTGTCTTGCCTGGGCATGTATGCTGTTGCAGGAGATTCCCGTTTCTTTTTCGTCCATTGCGCTTGCTTCCCTGTTTGTTTATGCCATGCACGTGCTGAACCGGCTGATGAGCAGCAAGCATTCGGAATTAATCGGCTCTTTCCGTGAAAAATCCTACCTGCGCCATAAGAGAATATATTTTCTTGCGGCCATGATTTCCCTGATGATTGCCCTGCTCCTGTCGTTCTCGCACAGCCCTCTTTCTTTCGGGGTTTTATTTTTTATGTCGCTGGCGGGTGGATTGTACAACATGAAAATTCTTCCCGACGGCTGGCGGTTTCAAAGATTGAAGGACATTCCCGGGTCAAAAAACTTTTCCACGGCGATGGCATGGGGAATGGTTACGGCTGTCCTGCCAGCCTTGAATGATCCCCGGTATTTCAATACTAAAATGGCGGTTGCTTTTGTTTTTACATTTGTCCTGGTCTTCATCCGATCATCCATGTCGGATATTATGGACATTCAAAGCGACAAACTCCTTGGCCGGGAAACCATTCCCGTTGTCATTGGCAAGGAAAAGACGCAGACGCTGTTGAAAGTTATTTTATTGATATTATTGTGTATCTTATTAATTTCTTTCTGGGCGGGATGGACTTCGGCCATAAGTATCTTCCTGATTATACCATTATTATATATATGGATTTGTTTCCAACTTTGTGATAGAAGGTCGGGGCTTTCGGGTGCAACCATTGAAGGACTCCTGGAAACTATTTATATCATTGCCGGTTTTGCTGTTTTATGCTGGTTTGCGCTAGTCTGAATTTACGCTGTGAGGCAGATGAAAGGAGTGAACATTGAAAATAGGGAAATTCTGTATCTGGTTCGTCCTGATCATTTCTGTCCTGCTGGTTGTCGCCTGCGGCGGGTTGCGTTTTTCCCAGCTGGATACGGATGCAACAGATTATCATCCCCGGAAAGTTGCCGTGTTTCCGGTTTCCGTCGGTTCCTATGAAGAAGCCCGTAATCCTGTTGAAAAGATCGTCCCTGCTGAACTGGCGGCAAAAAAATGGTTTACAAGCGTTATCGATACGGCAAGCTTAAACAGCCAGATTCAGTCTAATAATGAATTACGTCAGTTAGTTACGGACTACATTTCCAAACTCAATACGCTCAACTACTCCGATCCCGAGCTGAGCGGAAAGATCAGTCAGCTGATTGATGCTGATGCTTTTTTATTTGTTACGGTTGAAGAATGGCGTTATACAGTTGAAAAAGAAAAAAATTATGCTAATGCAAGCATTGGAGTGAAGTTGATTGATCCGGCCACGGGGAAAATCATGTGGAGGGCGGCCCACAATAAAAGAGAAAGATACATGCTGGTCAAATCGGATATGTCAAGAATTGCGCGTTCAGTCATCATTGATTTAATTAATAAAATGCCACATTGATTTGTAAGGGGCAAATTGATAACAAAACGTTGAAAATGGAGGCATTATGAAAGAGCAGGTACAAAAAGCGATAGACAAGATCCGGCCGGCCCTGCAGGCAGACGGAGGCGATGTTGAACTGGTTGATGTTTCGGCAGACGGCGTGGTCAGTGTAAAATTGACCGGCGCATGCCATGGTTGTCCGATGTCGCAAATGACATTAAAAATGGGCATCGAAAAGGTCATCAAACAGCAGGTGCCTTCCGTGAAGGAAGTCGTTTCTGTCTAGTGCCGTCCCGGTGAGGAAAACGAGAAAAATTTTAAAATAGAAGGAGATTTATCAAACATGGCATATGTGATTACAGACGAATGTATCGCTTGCGGTTCGTGTGAGGATGAATGCCCGGTAGGAGCAATATCCGAAGGTGATGACAAATTCGTGATTGATCCCAAGTTGTGCACGGACTGCGGCGCCTGTTGCGATCAATGCCCGGTGGAAGCGATCGTTCCCGGAGAAGAAAAATAATTTCATTCAGAAGATCATTTCAAGGGGAATATCCGTTTGGCGCGGCGGATCTTTCCCTTGTTTTTTTCATACCGTAAATATTTCAGGATGGAATCTTTTTTTTAAGATGAGTCTGGAAGAAGGAAAAAGTCTTGTCCCGAACCATACGCCCCTTGACTTTAAGAGAGCGATCCATGAACAAATTCATTACCTTTGAAGGTGTCGAAGGTTCCGGCAAATCAACGCAGCTCAGGCGTCTGGGAGAATACCTGAACGGCAAAAATATTCCCGTGATCCTGACGCAGGAACCCTCGGGGACCCCCATCGGACGCAAAATCGGTGACATCCTTTTTGACCGCGGCCATCAGGCTATGTGTCCGGAGACGGAGTTGTTCCTGTTTTTCGCGGCGCGCGCGCAGCATGTGAGAGAAGTCATCCGGCCGGCGCTGAATGACGGGAAACATGTTTTGTGTGATCGTTTCTCCGATGCGACATTTGCCTATCAGGCGGCGGGGAGAGGGCTTGATTTTCATTTCATCAAAACCGTTAATGATTATTGCGCACAGCAATTAAAGCCCGATTTAACCCTGCTTTTTGATTTGCCGGTGGAAACGGGACTGCAAAGGGCCGGCCGCCGTGATGCCCAACTCAAGGATCCATCGGTAGCCGACCGCTTTGAAAAAGAAAAAATTGATTTTCACAACCGCGTGCGGCAGGGTTACCTGAAAATCTGTTCGTCGGATCCAGGGCGTTTTCAGGTCATTGATGCAGCGCGTTCTGTGGACGAAGTTGCTGCTGACGTCTGCCGGCATGTCATGGCGTTTATCAATCAACAAAGATAAGCTTCAAAATGATATCATTTCCTTATGTCTTTTACGGAACTATACGGTCATAAAAAGCAAGTCGAAATGCTGCAAAAAGCTATGGCTCAAAAGAGAGTCGGGCATTCTTATATTTTCAGCGGACCGAATGCCATCGGCAAGAAAAAACTGGCGCTGGAATTCGCACAGGCGCTCAACTGTGAAAACCCGGACCGGTTCCATGATTCCTGCGGTGAATGTCCATCCTGCCGAAAAATGATTTCCGGCAATCATCCGGATGTTCACCTTCTGGAAACGCGGGAGCAGTTCATCCGCATTGATGCCATCCGAAATATCCAGCAGATGATGACGTTCAAGCCTCTGGAAGGCCGACGACGTATGGTGATCATCGATGATGCGGATAAAATGAATGAACAGTCGGCCAACGCTCTTTTAAAAACACTTGAGGAGCCGTCGGATGCCAATATCATCTTTCTGGTGACCTCACGCCCCTACTGGCTCCCTCAAACCATCCTTTCGCGATGCCAGCAGGTTCGCTTCAGTCCGCTCACAGCGGAAACCGTTGCAAGTTTTTTGACCGAAAAGATGCAAATGGATCCCTCCAGATCCGGCATGCTGGGGCTCCTTTCCGGCGGTTCGATCGGACGGGCGATCGAGTTAAACACGGAAGAGTTGATAGCGTTTCGGTCCGAACTGGGTCGTCTTCTGTCCGCCGCGGGCGGCAGTGATCCGATGAGGCTGCTTGCCCTCGCGTCTTTTCTGGGCCAGGATAAAAAGGAAGTCAGGCAGGGACTAAAAATTCTCGGTACCTATTTTCGGGACGCGCTGGTGTATAAAGAAACGGGCAAAACCGGAATGATCATCAATGCCGATGAGCTTTCGGTTGTGTCCTCTCTTGCAGAACGCCTGCGGGGCGAACAGATTCTGGAAAATCTATCCATTATTGAAAAATCAGGGGAAATGATGGAAATGAATGTGAACAAATCGTTGACATTGGAAGCAATGGCATTTAAGCTTCACATGTAAAAATAAAAATCAGGATTTCAATGTGTTGACCAACATCATCGGAATAAAATTTAAAAAAGAAGGCAGAATTTACAATTTTAACGCGGTTGATCTGATTCTGCACAAGGATGATCAGGTACTGGTCAATACGGATAATGGCGTTGCCATGGGAACGGTCGTAACGGATGTCCTTCGATGTCAACCGTCAGAAGTGCCTCCCAATCTGAAAAGTGTTGTCCGCAAGGTTACCGCGGATGATTTGCGGGTCAGACAAGAGCTGGAAATGCTCGAAGAAGAAGCCCGGAAATATTGCATGGGAAAAATTGCCGAAAAAGGCCTGGTTATGAAATTGATAACCGTTGAGTGCCTTTTCGACAGAAGTAAAATGATCTTTTACTTTACCGCGGATTCGCGCGTGGATTTCCGTGAGCTGGTGAAGGACCTGGTCGCCAGATTCAAAACCAGGATCGAACTCAAACAGATCGGCGCCCGTCAGGAAGCGAGAATCGTCAAAGGCCTTGCGGTTTGCGGCCGGACGGTCTGCTGCGCGGGAATTCTGCAGAATCTTGACCGGGTGACCGTAAAAATGGCCAAAGAGCAGAGCATGTCGCTTAATCCCGAAAAAATCTCTGGCTTATGTGGAAGGCTGATGTGCTGTCTTTCTTTTGAGCATGAAGGATACGCGGGGACAAAGAAAACCGCCCGGGAGGCAAAAGCCGCAGCCGCGCAAAATTCGGACGGGCAGGCGCAGGAAAAACATCAAACGGCAGGCACACGGAAAATGAGTCAGAAAAAAGTGGATTCATAAGGAGTCGTTAACCATCATGACCAAACCATTTTATATCACTACACCCATTTATTATGTCAACGCGTCACCACATATCGGACATGCCTATACAACCATTGTTGCCGACGTTCTGGCCCGGTACGCCCGCATGGCTGGACACGAAACTTTTTTTGTCACCGGTACGGATGAACACGGCGATAAAATTGCCGAAGCTGCACAAAAGGCGGGAATCAGCCCCAAGCAGTACGCGGACGGGATCAGCCTGCAGTTCCGCAGCCTGTGGCCCCAGCTGGCCGTAACCAACGATTATTTCATCCGCACGACCGATGCGAATCACATGGAGACCGTTCGTTTCATCCTGCAGAAAGTCTATGATGCGGGCGATATTTATTTTGGTTCTTATGAAGGTTTCTATTGTGTCGGCTGTGAACGATTCTACATGGAAAAAGAACTGGTGGGCGGACAGTGTCCCGACCATCAAACGGTTCCGGAGCATCGCAAGGAAAGCAATTATTTTTTCCGCATGAGCAAATACCAGGACTGGCTGATCCGGCATATCCAGGAGAACCCGGATTTCATCAGGCCGGAGAGGTATCGAAACGAAGTTCTGGCTTTTCTGCGCGATCCCCTGGAAGATCTCTGCATTTCCCGCCCCAAGACACGCCTCGAGTGGGGGATCACACTTCCTTTTGATGACAAATACGTCACTTACGTCTGGTTTGATGCACTGATCAACTACGTGACAGCGCTTGGTTATCCGGACGGCGATCATTTTAAAACATTCTGGCCCCATGCCCAGCATCTGATCGCCAAGGATATTTTAAAACCGCACGGCATTTACTGGCCGACCATGCTCAAAGCCGCGGGTATCCAGCCTTATCAGCACCTGAATGTCCACGGTTACTGGAATTCTGATCAGAGCAAGATGTCCAAAAGTCTCGGCAATGTTGTCCGGCCGCTGGATTTGAAGGATAAGTACGGTTTGGATGCTTTTCGCTATTTCCTGCTGAGGGATATGGTCTTCGGACTGGATTCCAATTTTTCCGAAGAGGCCTTTGTCGCGCGCCTCAATTCCGATTTGGCCAATGACCTCGGTAATCTACTCAGCCGGACAGTGACCATGGCCATTAAATATTGCGACGGGAAAATTCCCGACCCGCTGTCACCGGATCAGGAACCGAGTTTACAGATAGCGGCACTTAAAGCGGAAACAGAAGTAGAGACTTCTTTTGCCGATATGACTCTACATAAAGCCCTGATGGCCATCTGGGAATTGATCAGCACCGCCAATAAATACATTGTTGAAAACGAACCCTGGTCCCTGGCCAAAGATCCGGGTAACCGGGAGAAACTGTCTGCCATTATGTACCGGCTTCTCGAAGTGCTGCGCAACACCGCCATTTTGCTTTCCCCGTTCATGCCGCAGGCAGCTCAGAAGATCATGGGCCAGATCGGTTTGGGTGAGGCACAACCATTCAATTTGGACGTCATTCGTAAGAATGAACCGTTGCCTGCGGGCGCCGCGCTCTCCCGAGGGGACTCGTTGTTTCCACGTGTCAATCCGGATCAGCAGACGCCGCCAGCGCCGAAGAAACCTGCGGTCGAACTCAAGCCGGAAATTGAATATGATGAATTTACGAAAGTGGACCTTCGTGTTGCAAAAATTCTGGCGGCGGAAGCCGTTCCCAAATCCAGCAAACTGATCAAGCTGCGCATCGATATCGGGGAAGAAAGAACAATCGTTGCGGGAATCGGCAAGGATTATAGACCAGAAGAACTTGTGGGTAAATCCATTATTGTTGTGGCCAATTTAAAACCGGCCAAGCTAATGGGGGTCGAATCGCACGGTATGCTGCTGGCGACGGATTCTGCCCAGGGTCTGACACTGATTGGTTTTGACCGGGAACCCAAAACGGGGTCCAAAGTCCGTTAAGGTGTATAAGACGAAAGGAACGGTTTGATCGGGACAGTATCATCCTCATGATTGCAGCTCCGGACCAACCGATTTTCTTACCGGAAAAAACGGCTGTCTCTTTTTTTACAAAAAGACAGCCGTTTGTGTTTATTGATTCAATGTTTTTAGATATTGCAAAACGGCGGCACGCTCTTGTGGTTTCACCTTCGCACCTTTTTTAATCATACGGTCCAGCGTGATTTCCCACTCAGCGGCGTTTTTCTTTGCATCGGTCACTTTTTTTATTCCGTGACATGTTGTGCAGGCATTGTCAACAATCGCTTTGCCTGCAGGCTGTGCAAAAACCGTTTCAGCACACAAGGCAAATAAAAAGATGCTGCTTACCGAAAACGCAATTGATTTCATCATAAAAAACCCCCTTCCCGTTTATTCGGTTAAAAGTTTTTCAATCACAGGCTGATCAAAGCCCGGTACAACCTGGCCTTTGATATACAGCAATGGCGTTCCCCGGACACCAATTTTTGATGCAGCGTTGATGTGCGCTCTCAGCATTTCTTCAGCATTCTTATCGCTGCATAAATTGAGACGGGCGTTTCCAGGCAGTTTACCTCCCAAAACTTCGTTGAAAGATTGTTCCATGTTTTTTGAACATAAAATATGTCGGATTTTCTTTTCCGAATCTTCGGACAGGGGGTAGAAAAATACATGCAACGTAACATCTTTTTTACGCTTATTGAAAAAGTCGAAAGATAATTTGCAGTAATGGCAGTTCGGATCAATGAATTCCACAACGGTTGTTTTTCCGTTTCCGATTTTCAGGGCTTTGTCCAGCGGCAGCGAGGCCAGTCGGGCGGCCATTTTTTTTGAGTTGCTCTCCTGTGTCAGATTTTTCCCGTCTTTTGTAACAATGCTTCCCAGCAAAAGAACATCATTCACGGGAAGATAATAGTAAACCTGTTTCCCGTTATAGACCTCATAAACACCCTTCAGGGAAGTTTCCGAAAATGTTTCATAAGTGTTTTTGGGGAAGCTTTTTTTGAACTGCTCTTCGACGGAGAACTTTTGTGAAGACGCGCATCCGGGGGCCAGTAAAGCAATCATCACTACAGCAATCAGTAATTTTTTCAAGGGCATACTCCTTTGTTAAATTATTCGTATCAATGTCCTGGAAGAAAATGCACATTGGACGGTTTCCATTGGCCTTACCATAAGCAGCTAGGGAAGGGTTCCGCGGTCCGCTTTAAAGAATTTTCCATCTGCTGTAAGGTTGCATGCACAGATTGGAATTAAAGTATCGCGGGTCATCGGTGACTTCCTGCCCAAGCCAAACCGGGTGTTCAAACGCCTGGTCAGGGCTTTGCAGCTCCAGTTCGGCCAAAATGAGGCCTTTGTTTTTTCCGCAGAATTCATCGATCTCCCAGCGGAGCCCGCTATAATTCACTGTATATCTGTCCTTTTCGATAATTGGCCCGTCGCAAAGTCTGAGCATTTCTTCAGCATGTTCAAGCGGTATTTCGTACTCATATTCGTCTCGAGTTATATTCTTTGTCGGGCCTTTAACGGTCAGATAAGCCTTTTTACCAGCAAGGCGCACACGAACGGTTCTTTCTTTATCACGGTTCACGTATCCCTGGCAAATCCGGATGCCTTTGCTGGGCCTCCATGCGTTGCCTGTTACAAGAAACTTGCGTTCAATTTCAACAGGCATAAGCTACCTTTATGAATAGATATCGTCATTGTTTTTTTCTCCTTCTGATCCAGCCTGTCGTGGATCATGACAGCGAGATGCCGGGCCCATAAGGAACAGGCATGGGGGCGGGGATGGAAACCATCTGCCGCCATGTATTCTGGTTCCAGCGGATAATCGATGTCAACATACATACAACGTTTTTCATCATTTGTGAATTTTTTTAAAAAGACTAACATTTGTGCAATTAGTAATATCGGGCAGAGTATCTGTCAACCTTATGCAAAGAGACGGCTATTGATGATCCTGTGTGTGCGGGAAAGATGTGCCGGATGCCCTGACATGATTTGTCCTGCTTCGAAAAGGCGGTGCAGTGCAATTTTTCCTGCGCTGAAAAGGTTTGCGTGATGACATAATGATATGATTTCCTTGACAGGCAAAACCCCCTTATGCATAGTTAAAAAAAGTGAGTCTTTACAAAGAACTTACCAAACAGCATCTGCGGATCATGGCATTTGTTCGCACAAAAGTATTTTCGGGTCGAAAATAATTGCCACAGGAATTCTATAAAGAATGTCTTTACCAAGCCTTATTTCGCTGCTGTTTTTTCTTGCCGTAGTCATGTACTACATGCTGGGCATTTACGTGATAAGGCTCAATCCTTCTTCCACCATACACCGGCTCTTTTTTTGTCTCTGTCTGACCCTGTGCGTATGGGCATTTTCCTTCTCGATGGCCAACTCGGCAATTTCATATGATATGAGTCTCAACTGGAGAAGGGTCGCCGCATTAGGGTGGGGGACATTATACAGTATTCTCCTCCATTACACTCTTTGCCTGACTGGAAGACAAGATGTGCTCAGGAAGAAATGGATCTATGCGTTTATCTATCTTCCCGCTGCTGTGAATGTCTTTGTTTTCAGTCTTTATAGCCCTCTAGCGGTGAAAAGATATGTCCTGCAGTACACATATGCCGGCTGGGTGAATGTCCGGCCCACTTCTGGCTGGGACGTGATGTTCAATATCTATTACATTGTGTTTTCTCTGCTGATTATCGGCCTGTTTTTTCACTGGGGCTGGTCATCAAAAGAGCGTGTGATCAAGAAGCAGGCGTACTTGATCGTCGTTTCTTATGCCTTAGCTATTGTGATTGGAACCCTGACAGAATTTGTGATCAATTATTACTTTTCATTCAAGTTTCCCCAGCTCGCTCCTTTGATCATCCTGATACCGATCACGGCAATGTATTATTGCATCATCAAATATGGTTTAATGGCTCCGGAATCGAAAAACACTGTGCCGCAGGAAGGTCAGATTCTGAGTGAAGCCAGCCAATCCAAGCTTTACCTGTATTTGACCCGGATATGCATCCTGGGTGCTTTTCTATACTTTGCCATACATAATTTCATTCATGGAAAGTCCTTTATTTTGTCCCTGCCGAAGACCTTATTGCTTATCGCCCTGGGAGTCTCCCTGCAGGTAATTCAGAAGTTCAAGATTAAACAGGATGTCAAAGATTTACTGCTGAATATCCTGGTGACGTTGTCAATCCCTTTAATCGTACTTAGCTTTGTTGACGATCATCTTACCTTCTGGGCGTTACCCCTCGTTTTTGTATTGGTATCCATTTTATTCCGTCAGAAAAGATTAATATACATGGTAAGCGTCGCCACTTTCCTGACGCTTTTCTGGATATGGATGACATTGCCGGAACAGACTGTGAAGATTGGTGTTGCAAACCATGTTTTCCGAATAGCTCTTTTTGGTGTCTTCATTTGGATTGCTTTATATATTAACCGCATTTACTTCCACCGGCTGACGAAAAATGAAGAACAGGTCAAGCTCCAGAAATTGCTTGCAGGCATTTCCGCTCAATTTGTTGATGCCGGTCAGGATAATATCGATAGGATCATCAATGAAATGCTGCATCAGTGCGGCAGTCATTTTCAGGCGGACCGGACCGGTTTATTCATGTATTCCGGAGACAACCATCAGCTGGTGCACTCCCATGAATGGTGTAACGCCGGAATTCCCTCCACCCTTGACCGAAAAGACCATCAGACAATTCTGGCCCTGCCAGGGGTCAAAGATCAGATCGACAATACAGGGTATATTCACATTCATGATACGGAAAAACTTCAACCCGGTGCAATGCCGGACAAAGAGTCTCTGAGGAACAGGCAGATCAAATCCCTGATCATTGTGAAACTGACCGGCATCGATACTGTCGTTGGATATATTGCATTTGAGGCAATTCAAAGTTCAAGGGAATGGGACCAGGACCATCGGGAAATGATCAAGGTACTGGGGAATCTATTATCGGATGCTTTACGCCAGGTGGAGTCTGAAAAAGCAATCAACTACATGGCCTACTATGATCCTTTGACCCGCTTGCCAAACCGTGCGCTTCTTACTGACCGGCTGAAACAGGCCATCAGTCTGGCAATGCGTACAGAAAAACTCATCAGTGTTATATTTATTGATGTTGATTCCTTCAAGTCTGTCAATGATACCATGGGACATGACGGGGGAGATGCAATGCTCGTTCAGATAGCGGAAAGGCTTTCGGCACGCGTGCGGGAATACGATACCGTATCCCGTTTCGGCGGGGACGAATTTCTCGTCATGCTGCAGCAGATTCCCGATATAAAAGATATCCAGGAATCAGCGAAAAAAATCATGAGTGTTTTCGATCAACCGATCACCATAAAAGGCCAGGAGTTTTTTATTACCGCCAGCGCCGGAATCGCTGTCTTCCCTTTTGATGGTGAAAATACGGACGAACTCATCAAGCATGCGGATATGGCCATGTATGAAGCCAAAAGCAAGGGCAAAAACAGATTCTCATTTTGTACAGTCGAAATGAAGAAGGAAGTTCTGGACAATATGGAACTGACCAACAGCCTGTACCGGGCTCTTGAAAGAAACGAGCTGTTTTTGAATTATCAGCCCCAAGTGAATCCCCATACCCTTGAAATCATCGGAACGGAGGCCCTGATTCGCTGGCAGCATCCCCGCAAGGGAATCATCCCCCCGGGCAGGTTTATTCCCCTTGCGGAAAAAACAAGTCTTATTCATTCCATTGGCGAGTGGGTGCTTATGACTGCCTGTCGTCAGAACATGGAATGGCAAAATCAGGGACTCAAGCCTGCGAGAGTAGCCGTGAATCTTTCAGTGAAACAATTCTACAATCCGAATATCGTCGATATTGTTGACAGGGTATTGCGGGAAACGAAGTTAAAACCAAGCTATTTGGAATTAGAAGTTACAGAAAGTCTGGGAGCACATGATACGGATTATGTGATCAGCACGATGAATAAAATGAAAGCACTCGGCGTGTCTCTGTCTATTGATGATTTTGGGACTGATTATTCTTCCCTCGGCCGTTTGAAGGACCTGCCGGTTGACCGAATTAAAATAGACATGCAATTTATCCGCGGTATCGCAAAAAACATTAAAGATGAGGGCATTATCAAAATCATTTTACAGCTTGGAAGAACGCTTGGCCTCAATGTAGTGGCTGAAGGAGTGGAAACCGAAGAGCAGCTGGCCTTCCTGAAAGAAAATTTATGCTATGAAATCCAGGGCTACTACTTCTACAAGCCGATGATCGCAGAAGATCTTGCATCCATATTACGTATTCCGGATAAAGGCAATCCATGATTCCGTTGAAATCGGACCAAAAGAGGGTGAATACAAAATGCCTTGCCATGTCAAAGAAATACGCCTTCATGTATTAGTATTATTAACGTTTGTTTTTTTAGCAGGAAGCAATACCCTGGCGAACGACTCTGTCCAATACGCTAACCTGGGTGATTTCCAGCTGGACAACGGAAGCGTCATTCGCGATTGCCGTCTTGGCTACCTTACAGCCGGGACCCTGAATGCCCAAAAGTCAAATATCATTCTGGTTCCGACCTGGCTTGCCGGAACATCAAAAGAACTGTTCGCTTTAGGATTCATCGGGCCGGGCAAACTCTTTGACAGCTCAAAATATTTCATTATTGCCATGGATTCATTCGGGAATGGAGTTTCATCATCGCCGTCTAACAGTCAGCACCAGCCGGGTCAAGACTTTCCGCATTTCAGTATCCGCGATATGGTCCGGGCCCAGCATTTTCTGCTGACTGAAAAGATGAATATTCAACATGTCTATGCCGTGGCGGGAATTTCTATGGGAAGCATGCAGACATTTGAGTGGCTGGTTTCCTATCCCACATTTATGGATCGGTGTATTCCAATTCTCGGAGGTCCCTGGAACACTTCCCACGAAATGCTTTTCTGGTCAGCGCAGCTGGGCATACTCGAGAACATTGCAGAGTGCAAGGGAAGCCGGGAGGCCATGAAGGCACTGACTCCTCTTCATGTCATGCAGGTCTGGACCCGTGATTACCGAACGGAACATACCAGCCCCTCCGGTTTTTCAACCTTTCTAGCCGGTGAACAGGAAAAATTTGTCCTGTATGACGCGGCCAACTGGGCATCACAGGTTCGGGCCATTATGAATCATGATATTCTGAAAAATTTTGGCGGTTCCCGTGTAAAGGCAGCAGAGGCAGCCCGGGCAAAATGCCTCGTTATCAGTGCTGAACAGGATCAGATACAGAGCATAAAAGAGACAAGAACTTTTGCCTGTCTCATTCACGCGGACATTCTCGAACTGAACGGAGCGTGCGGACACTTTTCATTTTTTTGTGATCATGAAAACCTCAAGAAAATGGTGCATTCTTTTCTTTCGGGGAATTTCAGAACTACAAAAAAAGTCACGGGGAAAGGTAATAAATAATGCCAATCCTTCATAATTTGACTTTGCGTTAATTATTCTGGAAAATAATATTATGAAAATGTTGGAAGCGGTATTATAATACTTACAATAATTTGATCTTGTTGTGACAAATGGTTTCAGACATTTCTTTTTGTGGTATTTCGTTAAAGTACAAGTGTGAATAGTTCAATAAACGATTTAATGGACAATGCACATAATATGTCCTTATCGAGATTATCAAACAAGGAGGATAACGATGATGACAACAACCAGTCAAAAAATTAGGTCAATTCCTGCGTTAATCATTTTAATGATCATGGTTTTTTGCTGCCAGACGGCACTGGCTGCCGGTGGTGAACCGTGGATCGAAACGGATCAGCGTGTCTATCAGGGCGAGGATATCCGGGTGCGTTTTTTCAATGCGCCAGGCTATTCAAATGATTGGATATGTATCGTGCCGGTAGGCGCGCCGGATACGGAAGCCGGAGACTTCCAGTATATTCCCGCGGGAGCTCGGCAGGGTGTACTGACTTTTAGATCCCCGCGACCGGGAAGGTATGAGGTACGGGCATATTATAATTACAGATCTGGCGGATACCTGGTCTCAGCCCGTAACCGTTTTAAAGTAGAATATCCCGGTCAACATCCATCCCCTGATCGCGGTTATCACGAACCAGGTCCTCCTCCTCCCGGCCATCGCGGCCATTGTATCGATCGCTGTCGTGACGATTTTGAGGCCACTCTGACCGGATGCAGAGAACATTCAAAACCCGGATACCAGCGACGTTGTGAAAGAAAGGCGAAGGAAGAAGAACGCCGATGTGTTGACTGGTGCAACTATCGTTAGAGTTTCTGCAAATGCCTGGGGTCAACAGAAGTTTTGACCTGATCACTGAAATGTTAGTTTCACATCATTTAGAAAGACCCGGTGGGAATACCTTCCGGGTCTTTGTCTGGATAATTGAAAAATGCAAAATAATAAAAACAATTCTATGAAAACGAATCATCAGACTCATTATCCGACTGGTATTTATCATGTTACATCGGTTACTCATAATTCCCGAATTTCCCAGCGGATGATTGATCATTCAGGCTGGAAAACGAATCCATCTGGATGATCAGACAGAAGAAAAATCATTGAGGATCATTTTAAGCATCGGCTATGAATGATGTGAATAAAACTATGGAGACTGAAGTGACTTTTTCAGCGGCGGACGGGTTTGAGCTTGCGGGTACATTATTGCTTCCCGATCGACCGCAGGCGGCGGTGCTGATCTCTTCGGCAACCGGATTTCCCAGAGATTTCTATCTCCCCTTCGCGAGGTACGGTGCCGCGTGCGGCGCAGCCTGTTTCCTCTACGACTACCGTGGCGTCGGGACCTCGGTTCCGAAAAGTCTAAAATCATTCAAAACGGATTTCCCGGATTGGGGACGCCTGGACATGGCGGCGGCACTCGACCGGCTGATCGCCGCCGTGCCCGGCATTCCTGTTATTCATATCGCCAACAGCGCCGGCGGGCACCTGGTCGGCTTTATGCCCAACCACGACAAGATCGCGCGCCATGTCTTCATTGGTGTCGGATTTGGAACTTGGTGGTCGCATCGTTTTCCGAAACAGCAGTTTCTTGATCTTTTTTTCTGGTGGATTTATGGGCCGATGAAGCTGGCGATGAAGGGATACATTCCCGCAGGTGGTTTGTGGGGCGGTTCCACCCTGCCGGCCGGAGCCTTCCGTACCTGGCGCCGTTGGTCGCACAAAGGCGAATATTTCCGTAGCGAGCTGGCCAACAGGTTGCAGCCGCATTACTTTAATGACATCAAAGCGAGGGTCATTTCTTTTGTCTTCACAGACGATCCAATGACTAAACTCAAATGCGCGCGGCAGTTTCTGGAATTCATGCCCTGCGCAAAACACGAGATCCGCCTCCGGCGGCCCGAAGAACTTGGTGTCAAAACGCTTGGCCATCAGGACCTGTTCAGGCGCAAAAACGAAGCAGCCTGGCCGGAGATCTGGTCTGCGGTTAAGGATGAATGGAAGAAAGGAGCGATCTAATGAACCATGTTCATCATGTTCATCTGTTTGCATCAGATATTGAAAAAAGTTTGGCGTTTTACCGGGATGCTTTCGGCGGCAAAGTTGTCCTCGATGAAAACATGGCGGGAGCCAGAAACGTCTTTATGCGTGTCGGAACGGGCCGCATTCATTTCTATGATCAGGTTCCCTCATTTTCAGGAAGGGGAAGCATTCATCATTTCGGAATACAGACCGACGACATCAACGGCGTTTTGGAAAAACTCAAAGCCATGAACGTGCCATTCAAAAAGGGCATTACAAATATCGGCGTCTGGAAATATATCATGGTTCCCGCGCCGGATGATGTGCTCATCGAGCTCTTTCAGGTCGACAAGGACGCGATTCCGAATGACATGCGGGACTATTTCGATTAGCGGCTATTCGAAAAACGTTTATCCAGCGACACACCTCTTATATTCAGGGTGTGTATTACGAAAACGCTATACCGGCTATTTCTTGGCAGGAGACATTGAAGCCACTGGAAAACCAGCATTATGAAAGACAGGTGTCAAGACTCCTCAATTCATATTTTACGCACCTGTAAAATATTCTCCATTTTTTTTCTTTAGCTTTCAATTATTTCAAAAATAAATCAATTCTTGTCAAGATCTGATAACACTCCGTAAAAGGTTTCCCGCGCTTTTTCATTGTTCAATATGCCGACATGTGATGCATTGAATCCGTAGCTCTTGTAAGCGGCCAAATGCACTTTTTCGTCTGCTATTGTAATAGGCACCGGCATTTTCCCCACCATTTCATGCGATTCAAAATAACAGTTACCGTCAACATCGGCAAAAGAATACAGTTCATAAGTCCCTTCATGCAGGTGGATTTGATAATAATCCAGAGGCATCTGAATGGGGGAAAGTGCAGAGATCTCTCTTTCACTGAACTTGTCAGTCACTGCCACAAGCAGAATGGGGCCGTTAGGTAACCTGTTGAAGTGAAGCTCGCCAAGAAAGAGATAGGCATCCTCCGGTGCCAGCTGCATGAGCAAGTCGGCGCTTTGTTCTTTGCTGAAGGCCTTCGATAGTTTCTGTTTTTTAGTCATAAAATTGAAATAGCTGCCACAGCCCGTTACAAATATGACCAGAAAGAATGCGAGAACACTCTTAAGCCATAACATCTGTGCTGTGGAAAAATTTTTCATCATGGTTCGTCATTCCTTTAAAAGATAATATTGGCAAGGTATATATTAAATAAATATCAGCATTCAATTTAAACGACCAGAAGCAAAACAATATAGCATTGAATTATTTTGGAATTTTCAATATCATTCATTATCTATTCAACACAAATCAATAAAAGACTGTTAGTAGCAAATAGAAAAGTCCTATTTTGTAGCACATGATATGTCCGCTTTTAACGATGTTTAAGGAAAGGG
>MWDG01000015.1 GCA_002070455.1 Deltaproteobacteria bacterium ADurb.Bin151 | reverse complement strand
TTAGCCGGATATGAGGTATTGGTTCCAGTTATTTTATTTCGGGTGCCCTGTTCAGTAAAGTTTTTTCAAAACCGCGCCCCTAAAGTAATGCGCCAGAATTTTTTCCGCAGAATACCCCTGGGATGCCATCACCGCCGCGCCGATCTGACACAGGCCCACGCCGTGCCCCCATCCGCCGCCATGGAAGATAAAGCGCCTGATCCGGCCGTCCGGATCATGTTCAACGGCTACAATAAAAGCGCTGGAGAGCAAATGGCTATCCGAAAGCCAGCGGCGGATTTCCAACTCTTTTCCCACGACGACGGTTCTTTTTGACCCGATGATTTTCAGCCTGCGAATTCTGCCGGAAGGGCCTCTTTCCAACGGGATGATATGCTGCAGATTGCCAAAATCAAGGCCGGATTTTTTGCAGAGAATGGTTTCCAGTTCCTCCCGTGTATAGGCCGTCTGCCAGCGGTAGAAATGCGTTGTTTCCCGGTCAAAGGCCGGCAGGATCCTGCCCAGCAATTCTGCATCCGCTGTGTTGCAATATGCGGGCGGCCGGGAGGTCAGCCAGTCTGCCGCGTCCTTCTCCGATTGAATCGGTGGATGTTCGCGGTCACTGTCGGTAATGCTCTGGAGATAGGCAGGAGACCGGTTTTCCCATGCGGATGGAAAAATCTCTGTTTGTCCGCCACAGCATTTATAATAGCGTGCATCACAAACTTCGCCGTCATAAACAAGAAACAAACCCCTTGTGGCATCAATGGCGCGTGCGACATTTTCGGAAATGATTCTGGTGATGCCTTGATACCGCTGGCAGTGGTCGTCGGCACAGACGTCAAATCCTTCATGATCGTTGACATCCTGCCAGAGGATGATTTCGTTTTTATCGTTCATCGCTGGTGGTGTTTGCCGGGGGGCTTTCTTTTTGGCCAGCATGGCGATCAGCCAGCTGCGGGCCGTTACAGCCTGTGTTTTAAGAAATTCCAGAGGCGCTTCGGCGGACATTTCCGACGAGATGACAGAGGCTAGATAGTCTTCCAGGGGGACGACATTGATAAGATGAAAGTCATTTTGGCCGGACATCGAAAGCAGCAGGGCGCCGCGGAAAGATTGCTCCTGGGTCCTCTGCCAGTGAAAGTCAATGCCGATTTTTACATCCCCAACGGAAAAAAACGCGTCTGATGATGCACCGGGGGTTAGATAGATTTCTTTTTGGCGGATGACTTCCCGTCCGTCGGAATCGGCAAGAACGATTTGCCCGTTTTCAGCGCGGGCGGATAATTTTCCGGTTAAGGCACGGTTGTCCGGCAGAAAAAAATTGCCTTCCAGTTTCATTCGGGATTCCGGACATTTTTGCAGGAGGGCCACTTTAATTTTCGGTTCGCTATCGATCATTCATTTGTCCGACCGGTTTTTTTGGATATCGCTTGTTTTTTTAAAGGCAATATGATGATAAGTCAAGCAGGTTGTCGCCAGAGATTTTTATACGGTTTAATGCATTCGATTTTTGGCAGACCTGACGGGGCAGCAGACTTCCATGACAGCTTTTTGTTAAGTTCAAGACAGCGGGCTGATTTCACTTATGGCTTGAATATTATTGATTAATCGTATATAAAAAACGCAAGACAAATCAATTGGCGGATGGCTTATGGCGCATGTTTGGCCCATTGGCGGGGGGAAGGGCGGTTCCGGCAAGAGTTTTATTACCAGTTCGCTGGGGCGGTTGTCGGCTGAGCTGGGCAAGAAAACTCTGATCATCGATCTTGATCTGGGGGCGGCAAATTTGCATACCCTGGTCGGTGTGCCTGAGCCCAAAAAAGGGTTTTCCGACTTTATTCGCAAGAAAATTCCCCTTCTGCAAGACACGGTCGTGGAGACACCGTCTGAAAACCTCTATCTAATCAGCGGCGCTCATGATAATTTCGATGTCGCCAACTTGCCCTACGAGCAGAAACTCAAGACCCTGCGCGCAATCGCGAAACTGGACTTTGATCGGATTCTGCTGGATTTAGGTGCCGGAACGTCGTTCAATACGCTTGATTTCTTTCTTATTTCTCAAAACGGCATTTTTATCACCACGCCGGAGCCGACTTCTGTTGAAAATGTTTACCGGTTGATCCGCTCCATTTATTTCCGGCGGATCCGTTATTGCTTCAATATAACCGATTTCAAAGAGATGGAAACGGAGGCGGACCGGCAATTTGGTGAGGGTTCCTATAACAAACCTGACTGTTTGATGAAGGTGATTGCCCGGACGGATCCGGAAAAATATCTACAGCTCAAGAATGAATTCAGTGCATTCCGCTTCAAGCTCATTATCAATCAGGTTCGCAAGCATGACAACATTTCTCTCGGACTGCAGATGAGCCGGATGGTTGAAAAACATTTGGGACTGAATATGGAGTTTTTGGGGAACGTGGCCTATGATGATCATGTTCATGACGCGATTTGTCAGCAGGTCTCGTTTATGGAACGCTATCCCTACACGAAAACAGCCTCGGATCTGCGGGAGCTGGGAAAACATATTGTTGAGTCGGTGGGCAAACAACTGACGTTGCACTACATGTGACGGGAAAAAATAAAATCTTTGGCGCAAAGGATGCCACTGGAGTTTAATCATGCGGAAAGATTTTAACCAGTTAAACTATTATGAAATGCTGGACCTTCAGCCAAACGCGGTTCCGTATGAAATACGGCATGCCTATAACGCGGCGATGCAGTTGTATCAACCCGGTTCCCTGGTGAGTTATTCTTTCTTTTCGGAAAAGGAGAGGAGAGAGATTCTGGCTCTTATCGAAAAAGCATACCAGACCCTGATCAACGACCAGTTAAGAAAGGAATACGATGACGAACTGGTTCGCCGCGGAGAAATCGATGCAAAAGAAGAAACCGCGCCGGAAGTGAAAAAACCTGTCAGTGTTTTTCATATCAGCCGCGGCCCCACCGCCAGAACGGTTTTTGTCAGCTCTGACGCGCTCAAGGACAGGATCAGTCAAAGCCAGGTGATCAAGGATATCCTGGCGCAAAGTGTATTGTCCGGCCAGGATTTGAAGCAGATCCGAACCGAACTGGGGCTGACCATTGAACAAATAGCCGAAGAAACGAAAATACGGGTAAATCATATCCAGAGTATTGAAGAAGGTCAGGCACAGAATCTTCCACCGGCTGTTTTTCTCAAGGGATTTGTCAAGTCATATCTGAAGTGCCTGGGGCTGGAATCAGTGGATGAACTGAGTGCCCGGTATATGAACACGGTTTCTTGTCTGAAATGAAAAATTGATCGGAAAGGAGAGGATAATGGAGTCGGATATTATCAAAACACCGGAAGGTGACCTGGTCATCAGTTTTCTGGGGCATGCTTCGTTGATGTTGTCCTGGAACGATAAGATTATTCATGTGGATCCTGTTTCGTGTGAAGCAAATTACAAGATGCTGCCCGGGGCGGATATGATTCTGATTACCCATGATCATGATGACCACATGGATTTGAATGCTGTGCAATGTGTTAAAACTGCCGCTACAAAAATTGTCGGTACTCCCGGTGTGGAAAAGCACCTTCATGGAATTGTTGTCATGGAAAACGGTGAGACCCGGGTGGTGGACGGCTTGAAAATTGAGGCTGTTGCAGCATACAATATCAAACATATGAGGGCTCCGGGGATGCCCTTTCATCCCAAAGGCATTGGAAACGGCTATGTGGTCACTTTAGGGGATAAGCGGGTTTATTTTGCGGGGGACACGGAAAATATTCCGGAAATGAAAGAGCTCAAAGACATCGACATCGCGTTTCTGCCGATGAATCTTCCCTATACTATGACGCCCGAAATGGTTGCCGACGCGGCGAGGGCTTTCTATCCGAAAATCCTGTATCCCTATCATCAGAGAGAAACGGACACGGCAAAACTTGTCGGCCTGCTGAAAGAGGAGAAGGGCATCGAAGTGCGCATCCGGAAAATGAAATAGAAGTTTGGCAGCAAAAGCCGGCAGAACCATTGCTGTTGGCTTTATTCCATGGAGAATCCCCCCTGTCCTTGCGGCAGAACCATTTGAATCATTGATGAAATTATGTTAAACATCATTTCATTAGTTAAATCATGAATTTTCAGTGTGGAGTATGGTCACATGAGTGTCTTTGAATATGTGGCGTTGGACAGCAGGGGACGCGAGCGAAAAGGCTTTGTGGACGCTCCCGGTGTTACGGCGGCCAGGCAGGCACTTCGGGATGGAGGGATTTATCCCGTAGAGATCCGTCAGGCGAAAGAGAAAAAAAGTTCCGCGCTCTCCAGTGCGCTGGAAATCAATTTTCTGCAAAAGATTTCAGCCAAAGAGGTTTCGATTTTTACCCGTCAACTCTCCACGCTTCTGGGTGCCGGGATTCCGCTGGTGCCTTCCTTTACGGTTTTGCTGGCACAAACAAGGAATCCGCTGCTGCAGAAAATCCTGGCCCAGATCCGCGCTGATCTCAATGAAGGAAAAAGCCTGACGGCCAGCATGGAAAACTTTCCACGCATCTTTCCGCCTTTTTACATCAACATGGTCAAGGCCGGTGAAGCCTCCGGCACGATCAATCTGGTCCTGGAGCGTCTGGCCGACTTCAGCGAAGGCCAGCAGGAACTGGTCAGTAAAATCCGCTCTGCGCTGGCCTACCCGCTGATCATGCTCCTGGTCGGTTCACTGGTCATTCTTCTGCTCATGACTTTTGTCGTGCCGAAGATTACAGGAATCTTTGCTGATATGGAGCAAACGCTTCCGATGATCACCATCGTCCTGATTGCCGTCAGTAATTTCCTGAAATCTTTTTGGTGGCTGATTTTACTGATCCTCTTCGCCGGGATTGCCGCTTTCAAATATTTTACGACAGGAACTCAGGCCGGGCGTGCTTTCTGGGATTCATTTCGCCTCAAAGCGCCTGTCTGGGGGGCGGTGAATATGAAAATCGCCATTGCGCGTTTTTCACGGACGCTGGCAACGCTTCTGCAAAGCGGCGTGCCGCTGCTTTCGGCCATGGAAATTGTGCGCAATGTCGTCAATAATGTTTATATCGGAGAGGCGATTAACCGGGCAGCCAAAGAAGTGGAAGAAGGGCAGAGCCTGGCCGCTCCGCTGGCGGCAAGTGGTCTTTTCCCGCCGATGGTAACGGAAATGATCGCCATCGGGGAACAGACCGGTTCTCTGGAAAAAATGCTCAATCGCATTGCCGTTGCATATGAAACAGAAGCCCAGTCGGATGTCATGGTCATGACATCCCTTTTGGAACCGGTGATGATCCTGCTGATGGGCTTGATTGTCGGCTTTATTGTTTTTTCGATATTATTGCCGATTTTTGAAATGAACCAGCTCGTCAGGTGACGGCTTTGTTAAAGCACCATATGCATCATTATGCTTCGTCTTTCGTCATTGCGGCGTACAGAAAAAGTACGCCTCATTCCTCAGACCTCGCATGCCTTGCCTATGGCGTTTTTACAAAGCCTTGAAAATTTGGTTGTTAAAAAGGGGTTGATTATGAAAAAACACAGAGAAGACCATAACAGGGAAGCCGGTTTCACACTCATTGAGCTGATGGTGGTCATCGTCATTTTAGGGTTGCTGGCCGGTATTATTCTTCCTCGTTTCATGGGTGAATCAGACAAGGCCAAGCAGCAGACGGCAAAAATGCAGATTGTCGGAATCGAAACGGCGCTGAAAATGTACAAGCTGGATAATGGCAGTTATCCCACTACTGAACAGGGCCTGAAAGCCCTGGTTGAAGCTCCCACCTCGGGCAAACTTCCGAAAAACTGGCGCAAGGGAGGCTATCTGGAAAAAGGGAAGGTTCCCAAAGATCCCTGGAAAAATGAATTTGTTTATGTATGTCCCGGAAGCCACGGAGACTTTGATATTACCAGTTACGGTGCTGACGGGGAACCGGGTGGAGAAGACTTTGATAAGGACATCAATAACTGGGAAATTGAATAAACGGGGTTTTACACTCATAGAGCTGATTGTGGTGGTCGGGCTGATCGGTGTGATTCTGGCCCTCGCGGTGCCCACGACTCGCGATATCCTGACGGTGAACAACCTCAAAAAAGTATCGCGGCAGATCATCGGCCTGGAACGGCAGCTGCGCGTGGAAGCGGTCCGTGATCAGATGGATTATCTTCTTGTGCTGGACATCCCCGGGGCAGGTTATTATGTAATCACTTCCGATATGACCCCGGAGAAGAAGGATGAAATGAAAAAGAATGCAAAAAAGTTTCCGGCCGGTGTGGCCATTCTGGACATTATTAATCAGAAAGGTGAAAAGATTTCAGAAGGCACAGTAAAAATCAAGTTTGGCCGGAATAATATCTGCTCTCCGCGGATCATTCACCTCGGAGAGAATGAAGAGAGGATGACGCTTGTTCTGAATCCCTTTCTGGGAGTCGCCGCTGTTTATGATCAATATGTTGAGATTTCGCCGGATGACGGTTTTGGTCAGGATATCGCAATAGAGGGGGACGGTAGTGCTTTATAGGAAAGCCGGCTTTACGCTCCTGGAAGTCATGGTTGCCATGTCCATCCTGGCGATGGCCCTTGTCGCGGTTTTTTACATGCAGTCGCAGAGCATCTCCATGGCCGGCGAGGCGCGTTTTCTTACCACGGCATCGCTTTTGGCCCAGCATAAAATGACGGAAATTGAAGCGGACACATCCATGGACAATAAAAAACAGGAAGGGGATTTTGCACCGGACTATCCTGCTTACGGCTGGACAACCGAGGTGACGGACACGAAAATTGCCAAACTGAAAAAAATTGAAGTGAACGTCTTCAATAAAGTTTTAACAAAAGGTGGAAACTACCAACTTGTTCTTTACCGGACAGGCGGGAATTGAGTCATGTCAGTCAGGCCGCCCGCTCATCATTCCTGTCCCCGTGGGTTTACTCTTCTGGAGCTTCTGATTGCCATTACGATCCTGGGCATAGTCCTGACGACGATCTATGCCGCATACAGCGGAGTGTTGACGAACATCAGGGAGCTGGGCGACGATTCCCGCATCTATCAGATGGCGCGCATCACGCTGGACAGAATGAGCAGGGATTTGACTTCGCTGCAGCGTTCCAAAGACGCCTTTGTGCTGCAGTCGGAAGATGGCAGTATTGGCAAACGCAGCTTCGAAGCGATTACTTTCTGGTCTGCAGCCCATCTCGTTTTCGATGAGGGGGAGGTTCCCGGCTCTCCGGCGGCGATCAGCTATTTTGTCCGGGAGGATAAAAACGGTGGTTTTTCGCTCTGGCGTTTCGATGTTGTTCAGGCCAAACCGGATCTGAATAAGAAAGCCGAGGAGGGGATCATTATATGCCAGAATCTTCAGTCCCTGAACTTTAAATTTTACAATGCAAGCGGAGACGAACAGGAGTCCTGGGATACGGAATCTTCTTCGGAATCGCAAAAAGGCAGGCCGCCTGCCCTGGTTCAAATTGAGCTCACGCTGGCCAACCCCAGGGACGCCGATAAACCCTATAGATTTGTGACGAAAGTGTTTATCCCGGTGAGAAAATGAAGTATTTTAAAAAAATCTTTCACAGTCATTCCGGCATTGCGCTGATCACGGTCATTCTGATTCTCAGCATCCTGGTGGCTGCCGCCCTGGAATTGAACCGGTCGTCGCGCTCCGATATCTATAACGCGGCCAATATCGGTGACGGTCTCAAACTCGTTTATATGGCTAAATCGGGTTTTTACGCCGCCGCCGCCCTGCTGGCCGATTCGAAAAGCGAATATGAAACCCTGCGCGATGACTGGGCGCAGGCAGAAATTTTGTCCGCCCAGTCCAAGTCTTTGTTCGACGAGGGGTCCTTTATTGTAAGAATTGAAGATGAAAAAGGGAAAATTCCGCTCAACAAGCTGGTGACGGGCGGTACGGTGAATAGCGACATCAAAGAGGTCCTGTTGCGGCTTTTGAAACAGAAGGAATTTGGACTGGAGGAAGCAAAAGCGGTGGAAATTGTGGACGCCATCATTGACTGGATGGATGACAATGAGGAAATCACCGGTATGGGAGCGGAAAGCTCCTACTACTTGTCGTTGTCTGTGCCCTATGCCGCGAAAAACGCCCCGCTGGATTGCATTGAAGAATTGCTTATGGTAAAAGGCATGACAAATGAACTTTTTGGCGGAACAGCAAAAACACCCGCTCTGGCGCAGTTTTTGACCATTTACGGCACAGGAGTCATTAGCGTTAATACCGCTCCCAAAATGGTTTTGCGGGCTCTTTCTCCGGAGATCACGGATGAATTAGCTGATCGAATAGATGAGTACCGGAAAACGGATAACCATGATCTGTCCTTTGCGGACTGGTATAAAAACGTTTCCGGGATGGGGGGCATCACGATCAAAACGGGTTTGATTGACGTGGCGAAAAGCAATTATTTCAGGATTTACACAACCGGTGTGAGAGATAAAATGAAACAGAACATTATGGGCGTTCTGCAGCGTTCACCAATGAAAATCATGAGCTGGAGGCAGGATTAATGCCCGAAATGATTCTCGGCGTGGACATTGGAACGGATGCCGTAAAAGCCGTGCTGGCCGTTCCCGGAAGCCGTTCGGCCATCCATGTGATTGCCGCCGAAACGGTGCGTCTGGAAGAAGGCGTTGATCTGGACGCGGCAATGGAAAAAATGGCAGGGGTCATCCTGCCTGCCGTGCCTTCAAGGATTCGCTGTGTTGTTTCACTGCCGCCTTCTGACATCATGTTTCGGCAAGTCCATCTGCCTTTTCACGATGACGGAAAAATCAAAAAGACCCTGCCTTTTGAACTGGAGCCGTTACTGCCCCTGCCCGTGGAGAAGGTGGTTGTCGATTATCTTCCCCTGCCTGATGAAGGGTTGCTGGTGGCCGCCGTGGAAAAAGAAAAAATACGGAAAATTCTTTTGGCGGTTGAAGGGCGTTTCGGTGATGTGGCCGTCATCGATATTTCCTCAGCGACGCTCGTTCTGCCATTTCTGGAGCAAAAAGCCTTAACCGGCGTAGGTATCGTGCTCGATATCGGGGCTTCGTCCACCTTCGCGGCATTTTATGAAAAAAATTCCCTCATCCAGATACGCTCCTTTGCCTTTGGCGGCAACACCGTTACGGCCGCTCTGGCGCAGGATCTGTCCTGCAGCACCGTTGAAGCAGAATCCGCGAAAATCGATGCCAGCTATGGAACAAACATTCCAAAGGCAACCGCTGTGTGCCGCCAGTTCTGCGTGTCCCTGAAGAGCACTATTGAATTTATGTTGCTCAACGAGACCCTGCACAGTTCTCCGGCCCAGATCATGGTCACGGGAAGCGGGGCTTTGTTTGAGCCGCTCACTGAAGAGCTCGAGAAGAATTTTCGCGCGCCCGTAGCCGTTCTGGATACCAACAGAATCGGGCAGATAGTAATTGACAGGAAATTGCAGGATCATTATCAGCCGTCCATTATGAATACCGCACTATTCAATGTGAAAAGGGCCTTTGCATCGCGCAAATCCTTTAATTTCATCCAGGGCGAATTTGTCCGCAAAAGCATCGGCTTCAGTTTGAAAAAGGGATTGCGTTGGGGAGCTGCCGTTCTGGGGATCATGCTTTTCGTTTTGACGGTTGATATGGTTCTTGATTATCAGGTACAGGCGAAGCAGGCTGGTACACTCAAAAACAGGATCAGTCGAATCTTTCAGAAATATTATCCGCCGCCTGCCGTGATGGTTGATCCGGTGCAGCAGTTAAAAACAAAACTCGCAGAAGACAAAAAGATTTACGGAGCGGGCGATGGCCATTCAGGGGTCAGCGTCCTGGAAATATTGAAAGACATGTCCACGCTGATTTCACCCCCGCTGGATGTTCAAATTACTCATTTTCATTATGAAAACGATGTTGTTTTGGTCAAGGGGGAGGCAAAAAAAATCGATGATGTGACCTCTGTCAAAGACGACCTTTTAAAATCGAAGTACTTTAAAAACGTAATCATTAATTCCACCAGCCTTGCCCAAGAAGGCGCCAAGGTGAATTTTGATTTGAGGTTAGAGCTGCTATGATCAGGGAATACTGGACAAAGCTGGATACCAGGCAGCGTTACCTTATGATCGCCTGTGCCGTCGTGGTGATTTTCACTCTGTTGCTTAAGTTTGCTGTTTTCCCGCTCTGGGATTCTCGGGCGAAAATGAAAAAATCCATCACCAGCAATTCAAAAAAACTGGATGAACTGGTAAAGATTGATGCCGAGCTGGCTGTGCAGAATGCAAAAATGTCGCGGATCAAGAATACTCTCGGTTCACGGCGTTCCAATTTCACCCTTTTTTCCTACCTGGAGAAAAAAGCAAATTTGGCCAATGTCCGGGGATCGATCACTCACATGAATTCCATGCAGGGGGTTAAGTCCACGTCTGTTGAAGAGACACTTACGGATCTGAAGCTTGAAAAAATAACGATCAAGCAGCTTGCGGATTTTATCTATCAAATCGAATCACCTGATGAACTGATTCGAATCAAAAGGCTCACGGTCGAAAAAATGAAGGAAAGTCCGGATTACGTAAGCGCCCAGTTTATCATTGCCTCTTATGCGCCGGTTCCCCAAGGGTCAGGAGGTCAATAAACGTCATGCGCTTCTTGAAAAACAAAATTCTATTGCTGGCGATTTACACGGTTTGCATTACCGTTTTGTTTTTATACTTTCTGTTTCCTTCGCAACTGGTCCTGCAAAAACTGGAGTCCACTGTGAATTCCGCAGGTTACCTTTTAGAAACCGGTTCGCTACGGCCCTCCCTGCCTCTGGGGATCAAGTTGAAAGAGGTAACGTTGCATCCCGTGCAGGCGCCTTCCGACCTGTTGTTTCAAGGCGAGTTTGTGGATCTGCAATTCAATCCGTTGAGTATTTTCCGAAAAAACAAAACCATTCGTTTCCGAAGCCGTGCATACGGCGGAAGCCTGGAGGGCCGCGCGGACTTCCTTTCTTTTGAGCAGGTGAATCCGCCCGCCGCCGGGGAAATTTATTTACAGGATATTGATCTGGCGCGCTGTCCCCCGGCTGTTTTCCCCCTGCTCAGAGGAATGACGGGCCGTGTGAAGGGTTCGGCGTTTTATATTCTTGATAATCCAGCAAACCGGATTTCCACAGGTAAAATGCTTCTTTTTCTGACCCATGGCAGTTACGCGCTGCCGGAGCCGTTTTTGGGGGTCAGCCGTATTGAGTATGACCGCGGTGAAGTGAAGGCCAAATGGCAAAAAGGTATTGTAACGCTTGAGAAATTTGAAATTTTCGGATCGCGGATGAAATGTTCTTTACAGGGCGATATTCAGCTGGCCCCCCGTTTTGAGGAAAGCAGGCTTAATTTAAAGGGTATGCTGGAGATGTCCGGCAACAACCAGGTCAAATTGAACATTACCGTGGGTGGAACGATCGCCAGTCCGTCATTTCGCTATATTTGATGAACGGGAAGGCATTTACAGGATAAGATGACATGCAGGATATCTGGACAAATATGATCCGTTCAATGAGAAGCGGATGGGACCGGATCACAGCGGTTGGAGCGGACTATTCGCTGCTGGCAGATTATGTGAAGCCCTTCATTATTGTTATGGTCATTACAATTTTCTCTTTTCTTCTGGTGGACATCTTTTATAATGTGTTGAGCTTGAAAATGGTTTATGGTTCGAAAGACGGAAATATTGTGCCTGCAGCGGCGGTGGAATCCGTAATGCAGGGGCGTAGTGTTGAACAGTATAAAATCATTACAGAAAGAAACTTGTTTTCAACAACGCTTCAGCCTGTTGCCAATGAGAACGCGGTCGGGGAATTTTTACCCAGCGAGGAATATACAGCCTTTGATTTGAAAGGGACGGTTGCCATAAATGAATCCATAGGATATGTTATTGTTGAGGAAAAAGGCAAAGGCAAACAAAAACTTTACAAACTGGGAGAGATGATTGGCCAAGCCAAACTGATTCGCATTACGCGCAATACGGCTGTTCTGGAAGACGGAGGAAAAGAGTTTGTGATGAAGGTCAAGGAAGCCGATAAAGGCGCCTTGACGGGAGGACCTGCTGTTATGGGAAACGAACCTGTCGGGATCAGCAGGCAGGAATCGGCGCAGGCTTTGGGTGATATTAAATCCGTCATGAGCCAGGCGATTGTCAGGCCTTTCCTTTCCGCGGGCGTTCCACAGGGCTTTATCGTTTCCAATATTGTCCCCGGCAGTGTATATCAGCGTCTGGGGATACAAAACGGGGATGTTATCGTAGATGTTAACAATAAAAAGCTGGAGAACACTGACGACATTATCAATTTATTTAACGCCATGCAGGCTGGCGGAAGCGTATCGGTCAACCTGATACGCGGCGGGAAGAAAGAGACGGTTAACTATACTTTTCAATAAGCCGCCTTATCTGGAGAATGTACTGCCCATGTACACAGAGTTTTATGGTTTGAAAGAAAATCCATTCAAATTGTCCCCTGAACCGGGTTATCTGTTCTTGAGCGAACAGCATCGGGATGCTCTCAATTATATGATTTACGGAATCGTGGAGAAAAAAGGCTTCATGATGATTTCCGGCGATATCGGTACCGGTAAAACGACGATATGCCGGGCTCTTCTGGCGGTGCTTGACGGGCTGGTGGAAACCGCTCTGATTTTCAACACCGCCATTTCGGAAATGGACCTGCTGGAAACCATTTGCCGGGAATTCGGCATTCCCTTTTCGGATGAGCCCATGACAAAGAAAGCGTATGTGGATGCTTTAAATGGTTTTCTGCTGGTCAACTTTTCCGAGGGACGAAACGCGGTTTTGCTCATTGATGAAGCACAGAACCTTTCCCATGGTGTGCTCGAACAGATCCGGATGCTCTCCAATCTGGAAACGGAGAAGGAAAAGCTTTTGAACATCATCCTCGTTGGCCAGCCGGAGCTCAAAACGACGCTGGCCCTTCCGGCGCTCAGACAACTCAACGAACGCATCACTGTGCGCTGCGAACTTCGGTCTCTTTCTCCCGACGATGTCCGGCGATATATCGTACACCGTTTGCGGGTGGCCGGCGGCCCCGGAAATATCCAGATCACTTCCGGAGCATACCATTTAATCTATCATTTTTCCGAGGGGATCCCCAGACGGATCAATGCCATTTGTGACCGGGCGTTGCTGATTGCCTACACAAAAAATGCAATGAAGATTGACCGCGGTATCATTCGCAAGGCCGTGCAAGACATCGGAATGGATTACTTTCAGAAAACGTCAAGTTCCGCAAGGAAACTCTGGATGCGTCTGACGGCCTGACCGGCGCCGGAAGTGCTTGACCGCGGGGGTATTATGAGCTACATAAACGACGCTTTACGCAAGGCGCGAAAGGAAAACGGTGATGATGACTGGCCGTTGATCGATGCGTTTTCCACCGCGAAGACGGAAGCGTCCGGATCGAACCGGCGGTTTTGGGCCGTTGGGATTTTGGCTGTCTTGTTGTCGGCAGTCGCGGTAACCGCTTTACTGTACTGGCCGCGGGAAAAACAGAGTCCGCCGGTTCAGCTAAAGCCGGTGATAGCAGCCGTTCAGCCTTCTGCAGAAAAGCAGGTGAACAAAACGCCTGAAGCTGCGATGCTGGAAGAGATGCTCAAAGAAACGCCTGAAAACAGGCAGGGTGCTCGTCCACAGGCGTCGTCTCATGGGCCGGCGCAGGCCGCATCCGGCGTAGAGCCGGGCCGGGCGGAAGGCGAGGGAACACGAGAGAGCGCTTTTGACAGAAATGAGATTGATGTGCGCTATGCGCAGGCCCTCAAAAGGCAGAACGAAGGGCAGCTTGATCAGGCCCAGGCTCTGTACACAAAAGTGCTGGAGATGGATCCGCATCACGTGGCGAGCCTCAACAACCTGGGTGTGATTTACATGCAGCAGAACAAATACAGGGAAGCCCTTGACTGTTTTAATGACGCTCTTGACAGACAAAGCAATTATGTTGATGCGCATTATAATCTGGCCTGTCTTTATGCACGAAAAAATGATACAAAAAACAGCATATATTTTCTAAAAAAGGCGGTTGGTTTCAATCCGGAAGCCGGTCAATGGGCGATTCGGGACAACGATTTAAAAATTCTGGTAAATTTGCCGGAGTTCAAAAAACTGGTGCAGGTGCCGAAAAAGTAAAATGTTTGTTGTGAAGAGACATATGTGGGAATTCCTGCTTAGTCTGGCAGCGGCCGTGATATTCATGGCGGGTGCTGCTGTGCCCTGCTGTGCTGCCCGGATTGACGAGGGGAGATTTGCCGGTTCGTCATCATCGAGGCCTGCTGTGTCCTCGACTGGTATGAAACAACCACCTTCCCGTACAGTTAACCAGGACAGCCCGTCGAAAGTCAGGCCGGGAAACGGAAGTTTAGAAGACGAATCGGATCCGGCCATGACCGTCCGGATGCAGGAAACCATTTTGCGCAAGGCGGAAGATACTCCGTCCGCGAAGAAAACGTTCATGGAATCCGCTCAGAAAACGGACGCCGGCAAGTACGTGATGCTGGATTTTGACAATGTGAACATTGAAGTCTTTGTGAAGTTTATCAGTGAGCTGACCGGAAAGAATTTCATTATTGATGAAAAAGTGAAAGGCAAGGTCACGATTGTTTCCCCCAAAAAGATCCCGGTTGAGGATGTCTATAAAGTCTTTTTGTCAGTTCTGGAAATCAACGGCTTCGCGACGGTTCCGGTGGGGGATATGATTAAGATCGTTCCTTCCTCCATCGCGCGTGAAAAGGGATTGGAAACACGTTATAAAAAAGATGGTTCCGGAGCGGATGACCGAATGGTCACCCAGATTATCACACTGGAGAGGTCCAACCCCGATGAAGTCAAGAGAGTGCTTGATCCGATTATTCCCAAAACCAGTTCGGTGCTGTCTTATGCGCCGGCGAACCTGCTGATCATCACTGATTATCTGTCCAATGTTCGTCGTATGCAGGAGATTGTCAAAGCCCTCGATGTGGAAGGTGCGGGCGAGCAGATTACCTATGTCCCCCTGAAAAATGCTTCTGCGTCGGAAGTGACCAAATCCCTGACAGGTGTCTTTCAGCAGCGCCGTGCCAATGCGTCGCCCGTGAAGATTGTCGCCGATCCCAGAACCAACTCGGTCATCATTTTTGCCAGTGTCGCGGATACGGCGAACGTCCGTAAACTGGTGGCGATGATGGATAAAGATGTGCCGCGCGGCGAGTCCAATATCCAGATCTTTCGTCTTCAGAACAGTGTTGCGGAAGACCTCGCCAAGGTGCTCAATAACATTGTGAAAGAAACAGGTGGGGCTTCCGCTGCAGCCGCAACCGGAACGGCCGCAGCCGGACAGAAAGTTTCCGCGCCTGCTGTTTCCAGGAATGTTCAGGTTGTTCCCGATAAGGCCACTAATACTCTGATCATCATGGCCGAACGGGAGGATTATAAAATTCTCGAAAATATTATTAAACAGCTCGATGTGCCCAGACCGATGGTTTATATCGAAGCCCTGATTATGGAAGTCAAGGCCAACAAGGATTTCAAACTGGGAGTCGAATGGAGCGGTGTGAAAGATACCGGTTCAATAAGCGGGATTGACGGATCCAAATCAGCGGCGTTTGTCGGTTCTGGAACCGGTGTTCTGTCGGGCCTGACCTCCACTGTCATCGACACCGCGACAACCGCGCTTGGCCTTCCCAGCGGTTTTTCCATGGGCATTATCGGTGCAGGAATTAGAATTGGAGATGTCCTGTTTCCCTCGATCGGCGCAATGGTACAAGCCTACAAGAACGACACGGATGTGTCGATTCTTTCTACGCCGCAGTTATTGACGTTGGATAATGAGGAGGCGGAAATTAACGTTGGCGAGAATGTGCCGTATCTGACCAGGCAGGATTCCACTTCAACGACTTCCGCTTATCCGGTAAATTACAACACATATGAATACAAGGACGTCGGGGTGATTCTGACCATCACGCCAAACATCAACCAGGAGAACTTTATCAGGCTGAAGATCTCTCAACAGGTAACAAAAGTGATTGCCGGCGTGTCCACCGATACCACCAAGCCATCCATACCGACAACCTTAAAAAGAACAGCCAAAACCACCGTGGTTGTCAAAGACAACGAAACAGTTGTCATTGGTGGCCTGGTAGGCGACAGCACGGATGACAGCACCAACAAAGTTCCCTTTTTGGGGGAAATTCCTATCATGGGGTGGCTGTTTAAGGCGAAAACGGTGGCACGGGAAAAAACCAATCTGTATATTTTTCTCACTCCGCATATTGTTCGAACACAGAAGGACGCCAGCCAACTCTATGTAGAAAAAAGAGGTTCGATGGGTGAAGTGGTTGAAGGAATCATCAAGCTCAATGAAAGAAGCAACGATGCGTATCCTTCCGGACCCAGAAAGCCTGCCCCCGGCGGCAGGCCGGTAACCCCTTAGCCTCTAAAAAAGGCGGTGTTGACTATGTCCACAATTCTGACAGCGCTGAATGCTTCCTCCGGTCATGACAAAAAAGATGCCGCTCCCGGGACCCAAAAGACTTTATCCCTGAATGAAAAACTGGTGGCCGCAGGTGTGTTGCCCGAATATCTGGCCGAAGCTGAAGCGGGGCATAAACGCAAAGGCGACACGGGATTCTTTGAGTTGCTGATTCGCAAGAAAGCCATCGATGAAATCCGTTTGCTGAAGATTTTGTCTGAGCATTTCAGCATCCCCTTCTGGCCGCAGCTGCCGATGGAGAGCATCAATATCGATTTTACGCAAAACGTTCCAATCCATTACTTAAAAAAGCACAGGATGGTTCCGATCATCACCACGGATTTTCAGGTGATCGCTGTCAATGATCCCGTAAATTTTCAACCGGCCGATGATTTGCGGCTGCTTTTACAAATGCAGGACATGCCGGTTGTCCTTGCTTCGCAGGACGCGATCACCGCAGCCATTAATCTGGCCTACGATATGAGCCGCTCTTCCGCCAAAGATTATTTTGAAGAAATCAGTGAAGAGACGGCGGACGATCTGATCTCGGAAATCAATGAAACTGCCGACCTGCTTGACGAAACCAGCGACGCCCCGATCATCAAACTGGTCAACCTGCTGGTTTCCGGCGCCATTAAAGACCGTGCCAGCGACATTCACGTTGAACCCTATTCCGGAACGTTGAAAATCCGCTACCGGATTGATGGAATTCTCTATGACATCCTGAATCTGCCGCGGCGGATTCAGTCGCCCTTCACTTCCCGTCTGAAGATCATGGCCAAGCTCAACATTGCTGAAAAGCGTCTTCCTCAGGACGGCCGGATTGAACTGAAGATTGCCGACCGCCTGGTGGATGTGCGCGTATCCGTGATCCCCACGGCTTTTGGTGAAAGAGTAGTGCTGCGTCTTTTGGACAAATCGGCCAATATTCTGATGCTTTCGGATCTGGGCATGCACGACGAGCGAATCAAGCTGCTCGACAGTCTGATCAAGTCACCTTACGGAATTATCCTGGTGACGGGGCCTACCGGCAGCGGGAAAACCACAACGTTGTATGCGGCGCTTTCCACCATCAACCGGCCGGAAATCAACATCATTACCATTGAAGACCCGATTGAATATCAGATGGACGGTGTGGGGCAGATTCAGGTCAATCCCAAAATCGATCTGACCTTTGCCGCCGGTCTTCGTTCCATTGTTCGGCAGGACCCGGATGTCATTCTGGTCGGTGAAATCCGCGACCGGGAAACCGCGGAAATCGCTATCCAGTCATCGCTCACCGGCCACCTGGTCTTTTCGACGCTTCACACCAATGACGCGGCCAGTGCCGTAACGCGTCTGATTGACATGGGGATTGAACCGTTTCTGGTGACATCATCCATTGTGGCGATCATTGCCCAGCGCCTTGTTCGCGTGCTTTGTCCGCATTGCAAGGAAGTCTACACGCCGGATAAAGAAACCCTGGCCAATCTGGGGCTGACCGCATTGATATTGGAAAACAACACCTTCTATCGGAAAAAAGGCTGCAATCTCTGCATGCATACCGGATTCCGCGGTCGGACAGCGATCTTTGAAATTCTGGTGGTGGATGATGATATCAAAAGACTGGTTCTCAAAACATCGGATGCCAATCAGATCAACGAACAGGCTATCAAGCAGGGCATGATTACGCTTCAGCAGGACGGCATACACAAGGTGCTCGCCGGCATCACCACGACTGAGGAAGTTTTGCGTGTAACCCGGTCGCTTGCCCGCAAGGAAGATATTGTTCAGGAGACCTGACGGGAGAATCATGAAATCTTTTAAAAGTTATACGGACCGCAGTTGCCGCTACTTTGAAAGGCCGGGAGCCGTAAACACACGACAGGTTCTGGAAATGGTCTCCCAGAGGGCCGCCCTGCAGGATATCTCCAGAATTGTGATTCCGACCTATTCCGGGAAAAGCGCGCTTGCCGCGGCTAAAATGATCGACCCCGCGAAACTTGTAGCGGTCACTACGGTATACGGCTTCAAAAAGCCCAATGAGCAGCTGATGACGGAAGCCACTCGCCGCAGGCTGCTGGCTATGGGAATCCAGGTGGTCACCGCCGCGCACGCGTTTGGCGGAGTGGGACGCTCGGTGCGCAGGAAGCTGGAAACTTATCAGGTGGATGAAATCATCGCCTACACGCTGCGGATTTTTGGCCAGGGAACGAAAGTGGCGGTGGAAGCCGCTCTGATGGCAACGGATGCCGGATGCGTGCGGGTGGATGAAAATATCATTTCCACCGGGGGATCGTCTTCCGGGCTCGATACGGCACTGGTTTTGCAGCCGGCCAATACGCATTCGTTTCTGGATGTTAAAATTCGGGAAGTCCTCTGCAAGCCCGCGAACTTTTGAGCTGCAGAAACGGGTTTTGCAGAGTTTCAACGGGTAAAAATATGAAGGTTGACGAGTCACGTTTCATCGAATTTTATAAAATGAGCGGTAGCGGCAATGACTTTATCATCATTGACAACCGCGATCTTTCTTTACAAATCATTGATCTGCCGGTTTTTGTTCGCCGGATTTGTCAGAGAAAGATTTCCGTCGGCGCGGACGGTCTTTTTCTGATCGAACCGTCTGAAGTTGCAGATTTCAAATGGCGTTTTTTTAATTCAGACGGCAGCGTGGCGGAAATGTGCGGCAATGGCAGCCGCTGTGCGGCACGTTTTGCATATTTAAACAGTATTGCCGGACAAAAAATGTCCATAGAAACGGAAGCCGGCATTGTTACCGCCGAGGTTTTTGACGATAACGTGAAGGTCCGCCTGACGGACCCATCGTCCCTGGAAATTGCCCGGGAAATCATGCTGGACGGCAGTCCGTATCGTCTGGATTTTATCGATACCGGCGTGCCGCATACCGTTTCATTTGTGGATGATCTGGATACCTTTGATGTTGTAGGAATGGGAAGGCAGATCCGCCGGCATGATGCTTTTCAGCCTAAAGGCACGAATGCCAATTTCGCCAGGGTGAGAGACCGGCAGACAATGAAAGTCCGCACCTATGAGCGGGGTGTGGAAGATGAAACACTCGCCTGCGGCACCGGTGTTGTCGCTTCCATTCTGGCTGCCGCCGGACGAGGGCTTGTGGATTCACCGGTAGATGTCACCGTGCAAAGCGGCGAAATCCTGCGAGTGTATTTCACCCGCCGTGATGACCGTTTTGAGGAAATTTACCTTGAAGGAAAAGTGAAAATAGTTTATCAAGGACTCCTTTTTGAAGAGGCCTACAAGTAGCATCATTCTCTTTTCCCAGGCGGGACAAGAGGTTTTGTCCTCGCGGCCTTTTCATCATTCCATGCGGGCATGGCGTAGAATCCGGAAAGATTTCAAGTTGCATTTTTTCGCGGGTTCAATCATTTTATTACCTGTGCAATCATATCAATCGGAGGTTTGAACAGTGCAGACTGCGGAGAGGTTAAAAAAAATCCCCCCCTATTTATTTATGGAATTGAGGAAAAAAATCAATCAGGCCAAAGCTGCGGGCGTGGATGTAATATCGCTTGCGATCGGAGACCCGGTGGAAGCCACTCCTAAGTCCGTCGTTGATGCATTGTGCCGTAGTGCAAATGACCCTCAAAATCATCGCTATCCCACCGATGAGGAAAAGGGAATGCTTGCTTTCCGCAAAGAAATTGCCCGCTGGTACGGGGAGCGGTACGGTGTCAGCCTGAATCCCGAAAATGAAATTCTTGGACTTATTGGTTCCAAGGAGGGCTGTCATCATTTTGTGCTGGCGCGTGTCAATCCCGGGGACATTGTGCTGATGACCGACCCCGGCTATCCGGCGTATCGGTCCAGTATCCTGATGGGAGAAGGAGTTCCTTACAACGTTCCCATCCTCCCGCAGAACCATTATTTGCCGGTGCTGGAAGACATCCCCACGGACGTAGCCAGAAAAGCCACCGCGATGTTCCTGAATTATCCGAACAACCCGACCGGCGCCTGTGCAACAATGGATTTTTTGAACAAGCTGGTGGCCTTTGCGGGTGAGTTTGATATCGCTGTCTGTTATGACAACCCCTACAGTGAGATCGTATTTTCCGGTCAGGAACACCTGAGTTTCCTGATGGCGCCGGGGGCCAAAGATGTCGGCGTGGAGCTGAATTCCCTCTCGAAGCCGTTTAATATGTGCGGCTGGCGACTGGGAATGGCGTGCGGCAATCCAGATCTGATTGCCGGCATCAGCAAAGTGAAGGAAAATACCGATTCCGGAATCTTTAACGCGGTGCAGTATGCCGGGATTCAAGCTCTGCATAATGAAGCAGGCTTCATTGAGGAGATGCTATCCATTTACGGAAGAAGACGTGAACTGGTTTTAAAAACACTGAAAAAAATCGGTATTCACTTCAATCCTCCCAAGGGAACTTTCTATTTATGGGTGCCCGTGCCTGAGGGGATGACTTCACTGGAATTCACCAACCGTCTGTTTGATAAAACCGCTGTCGTCGTAGCGTCCGGAACGGCTTACGGTCAGTACGGAGAAGGTTTTGTGCGCATCTCGCTGACCGTGCCGGATGAGCGGTTGAAAGAGGCGATGGGCCGCATCGAAAAAGAATTCACAAAATAACGCCGGAAAAGGTCTGTATGCTGCGTTGCGCTGCATCTTCAGTCACTGCGGCGTATGAAAAATACGCCTCGCTCCTTCAGCTTTGCGCGCCTTGCTTCCAGAGCCTTTTGCGACGTTATTGAACATGTAAGGAACAGGTAGTCAACAATGGAAATGGGTATTTTGGGGCTTCCCCAGAGCGGGAAAAGCACCCTGTTTGAAATCATGACGGGAGTAAAAAGCGGCCAGTCGCACGAGGCGGTGGTGCGCGGACAGGCCTCTGTTCCCGACGAACGTTTCGAAAAGCTTGTCGAAATCTACAAACCGGTAAAAGTATCTCCGGCCAAAGTCCCGTTCAGCGATGTCCACGCCGTAGGGGATCATCCGTGGGAAGCGATCCGCCAGAACCTGAGCGGCGCGGATGGCATCCTGCATGTGATCGACGGCTTTTCGCTGCCGGATGTTTCCCTGAGTCTCGATGCCTATCACAAGCTGGAAGATGAACTGGTGCTTTCCGACCTGCTGATTATCGAAAAGAAACTGGAGCGGCTGGCAAAAATGTCCAGGAAGGCGGTTTCACCACAGGAAGCTGCGCAAAACGACCTGTTGCCCAAGTTAAAAGACTGCCTGGAAGCGGGGAAGCCCTTGCGCGCGGCAGGGCTGACTCCCGCCGAGGTGTTTATACTCAGAAGTTTTTCTTTCTGGACGATCAAACCCGAGCTGGTTGTTGTCAATGTGGCCGAAGACAATCTTTCCTTTGCCGAATCTTTCACCCGGGAGGCGAACCTGCCGGAACCGGTCCTGGGCATCTGCTGTAAAATCGAGGCGGAATTGACCGGATTGGATGCTGCCGAACAGAAAGAGTTCCTGGATTCCATGGGGATTGCGGAACCGGCGTTCGGCCGCATTATCCGAACTGCTTTTTCTCTTCTGGGAAGGATATCTTTTTTTACCGTGGGAGAAGATGAAGTCAAGGCATGGGTGATTCCCGTTGACACGAAAGCACCGAAAGCCGCCGGCGCCATTCACAACGATTTTGAAAGGGGCTTTATCAAGGCGGAGGTCATGTCCTATGAGGACTTCACCGCTCACGGCGGGTCCGCCGCACGGGTAAAATCAGCCGGCCGCCTGCGCCTCGAAGGCAAAGAATACATCGTCCAGGACGGCGATATCATTAACTTCCGCTTCAACGTCTGATCAATCTGGTGTTATTTGTTTTTCTTGCCTTTGTCTGCGGGCGGATTTTGTTCCTGCCGGTCGTATTGAGCAATGATGTCTTTTAGCTCCATATTATGATCTTCCAGGATGACGTACGATTGTCCCTCGTCTCCCTTGTGCGTAAATTCCGGCGCTTTGTATGCGTCGTTTACGGAAGCCATATAAACGACGTCCTGGACGGCATTGGGATCGATCAGGGAAGAAACGCGGTCTTCCTCTCTGGAGGACTCCGCACCCATGCCAAAGCTTCTGTGCGGATGGTTAAAAGATGCCCGGTTGTTGATAAACTCTTTCTGGTAGAGTTCCATCGTGAACATGCCTTCGTTTTTGCCGCCGAGCATAATATTTTCAAGCTGGGTCAGTTTATTGTCCCGTATGCTGCTTCTGACAGATGACGACCCGCGGGTGATGGATAGAATCGGCACACGGAAACCCGCTTTTTCGATATAAGTCAACTGCTGGACCAGAAGCCAGGAAAGAGTGGAGGCAAACTGATAGCGAATAACTTCCTGGTTGTCGCCGGATACGCAATTATTAATGCGGTAAATGGCGTCTTCCGCGTCAGTGGCATGAAGAGTCGCAAAAACAAGATGCCCGGACTCGGCGGCGTTCAGGGTAAGGCGGATGGTGTCCGGTTCCCTGAGCTCACCTACAAAAATCACATCCGGACTTTCACGCAGAACATCGAGTAGACCTTGGTTAAAAGAAGGTACATGTACACCAACTTCTCGCTGCTCAATGAATGCTTTTTTGGGTTTAAACCTGTATTCAATGGGATCTTCGATTGTTATGATATGCAAGGGTTTGGTGCGATTGATTTCTTCAATGATGGCCGCAACTGTGGTCGATTTGCCGGATCCCGTGCTTCCGCAGACAAGAATCAATCCGGACCGAAGATCGCGGATCTGGTTAAGAGAAGGATGCAGGTTCAAAGAAGTAATGTCCGGGATGGTTTCAGGCAGAAGGCGGATGGCCAGGCTTAATCCCCGCGTCGTGTAGAACGTATTGATCCGCACCCGAACGTGGTTGAACGACATTGCAAAATCGACAGACCATTTTTTTCTCAGGGTCAGGAGCTGACGTTCACTGAGCATCTCCTTGACCATTGCGTCAATTTCCGTAGACGTCCACTTGACGTTTTTATCGAAGTGAATAATGCCGTCGCTGCGGAAAATCAACGGGAAACCACCGGTGATGTGGAGGTCGGAAATTCTCTGTTTGATGGCGGCAAGAATCAGGTCTGAAAAACGCTTGTTCATATTTTATGTCCGACGGTCTATCGGCATGCTTATTCAATTAACCAAACAACTTATCGAAAATGACCCGTCTGAAACAGCCTTTGATGAACAGGCTGTTTCTTAATAAAAATTAATACGATAAAAGTATTCCGGCGTCAAGCTGAAAATGTTGTTATCCCAGACGATAAAGAACGGTTAATAATGGAAGCTGAACTTCTCTGAAGTGGTTTATAACTGGCGGAGAGAGCGGGATTCGAACCCGCGGTACACCTTTAAAGGGCGTACAATCGCTTAGCAGGCGATCGCTTTCGGCCACTCAGCCATCTCTCCGCTGATTATTTCAGGCCTCTCAGAATGCGGCGCCATAAAGATCGTGACGCCGCCTTTTTATTTCCGGCGGAGGGATCAGGGATTTCCCGAAACGCCCGGGGTGCCCGTCTACCATCGGCCAAACCCGGCTTAAGTCCTGATCACACCGCAATGATGCTGGCGGAGGGAGCAGGATTCGAACCCGCGAGACTTTCGTCCAACGGTTTTCAAGACCGCCGCCATCGACCACTCGGCCATCCCTCCATCATGATGTTTGTCTGTTTCCCCCGGTTTCTCTCACGGAGTAATCCGTTCAAGGCCTCTCATATAGGGACGCAGGACTTCCGGTATGATGATGCTGCCGTCAGCCTGCTGATAGTTTTCCATTACGGCCACAACCGTTCTGCCGACGGCCAGGCCTGAACCGTTCAACGTGTGGACAAATTCGACCTTGCCGCTGTCTTTCCTTCTGAATCGAATCGCCGCGCGACGGGCCTGAAAATCTTCAAAGTTGCTGCAGGAAGAAATTTCCCGATACGTATTTTGCCCGGGCAGCCAGGCTTCCACGTCGTAAGTTTTTGCCGATGAAAAACCCAGATCGGCTGTGCACAGGCATACCGTCCGGAAAGGAATATTCAGTCTTTTGAGGACTTCTTCCGCGTTGGCGGTCAGATTTTCCAGTTCATCATAAGAGTTTTCAGGTTTGGTAAACTTCACCATTTCCACTTTGTTGAACTGGTGCTGGCGGATCAGTCCCCGGGTGTCTTTGCCGTAGGAACCGGCTTCCGCACGGAAACAGGCTGAATATGCCACAAAATAAATCGGCAGTTTTTCCTCTTCCAGGATTTCATCCCGGTGAATATTCGTTACGGGAACTTCCGCCGTCGGAATCAGGTAATATTCCATACCTTCAATTTTAAAAAGATCTTCCTTGAACTTGGGCAGCTGTCCGGTGCCGGTCATGCTTTCGGCGTTGACCATAAAAGGTGTGAATACTTCCGTGTAACCGTGGTTTCCCGTATGCAGGTCCAGCATGAAGTTTGTAATCGCCCGTTCCAGTTGAGCGGCAGCGCCGCGGTAAAGTGTAAAGCGCGCTCCGGTAATTTTGGCGCCGCGGGCAAAATCAAGGATATTCAGGTTTTCGCCCAGATCGAAATGTTGTTTCGGTTCGAAGCTGAAAACCGGTTTTTCACCCCAGGTGCGCACGACCGTATTGTCTTCGGAACCCGCGCCCTGCGGTACGGATTCATGCTGGATGTTCGGCACGATCATGACAAAAGCCTTCAGTTCTTCTTCCGTTACCCGGAGGTTTTCGTCATATTCTTTGATTCTGGTCGATACATCGGCCATTTTTTCGATCAGCGCGGATGCGTCCTCTTTTTTCTTTTTGAGTTCGCCGACCTGTTTGGACACGCTGTTGCGTTCATTGCGCAGGCTTTCCACCGCCTGCAGAATGTCCCGCCTTTTTGCTTCCAGATCTAAAAAGCGGTCAAAATCAATTTTTTGTCCCCGCTCGTCCATTTTTTGCCGGACGAGATCAATGTTTTGCCGTAAGTATTTGATATCCAGCATAATTTTCCTTCATTTCCTTTTGCTGATCCGCTTTGCAAAAGACGGAAACTACTATCACTTTGAATTATTGAAGTCAATGTTTTTGTCGGCTCAAGAGAGGCTATGAGCGGGTTAGTCTTTTTTGGATCATGCTGATGAAAGCATGAATTTCCGGGCTTTTCAGGAGGTAGGCCGAGATAAAGAATACGCAGGCGCCTGCGGTGACAGTGCTTGCCAGGAAAACCAACCTTGATTGAAGACCGGCGGAAGTGTTCCAGGGCATGAAATATTCAATCAGCCCGATGGCTCCGAGCATTATCACGGACGCAGCAACGATTTTCAGCAATGAAGTATAGAAAGCGCGGTCAAGAAACGCACCGATTTTCTTTTTCAGGACAAAGGCCAGAATCAATACGTTGACAGAGGCGGAGATGGAACCCGCGAGGGCAATTCCGTTGTGTTTTAAAGGGTACATCAAGGCCAGGCTGCAAAGCACATTTACAATCAGGGTGATCACTGCTGCCTTAAACGGCCATTTGGAATCCTGAAGGGAATAAAAAGAGGAAACAAAAACGCGGAGAAGCGAATAGGCCCAAAGGCCCATCGCATAGCAGAACAGGGCCTGGCCGGTATAGACCGCGTCCTGAACATCAAAGGCGCCTCGCTGAAATAAAACGGAGATGATGGGAAGATTCAGGGCCATCAGGGCGACCATGGAAGGGACGGTTAGAAACAGCATCAGCCGCAGGGAAAAGGAAATGCTTGATTTTAGCTCGTCGATTTGTCCCTGGGCGACATGTTTGGAAAAGCTGGGCAGTGCAGCCGTTCCGATGGCGATGGCAAAAATACCCAGCGGAAATTCCATGATGCGGTCGGCATAAAATAGGTACGTGACGGAGCCGCCGGGCAGCAGGGAAGCCAGGATTGTTCCTACAAAAACATTAATGGTGCCCACACCAGCGCCCAGGATCGCGGGAAGCATGAGCAGGCCGATCTGTTCAATTCCCGGATGACGGAGGTTGAACCGAAACCTGAATCTGACACCGAATTTCAGGAGGGCCGGCCATTGCATGGCCAGCTGAAGCACGCCGCCGATGAGCACACCTGCGGCCAGCGCGGTAATCGGCTGGGCAAAGCAGTCGCGCAACGTGAACGCGGCCGTGATCATGGCAATATTTAACATGACCGGCGACAGGGCCGGTGAGGTGAAATGCCGGAAGGAATTGAGAATACCCATGCAAAGGGCGACCAGGGCGATGAAGAAGATGTAGGGAAACATCAGGCGGTTCAAGAAAACCGTGAGCGCGAATTGTTCCGGATTTGTAATAAAGCCGGGTGCAATCAATCCGACGATCACAGGCGACAGGAGAATGCCCAGCACGGACACGGCGGCCAGAATGACAGATAGAATGGTAAAGGCATTGGAAGCCAGCTCGAGGGCCTCCTCCCTGGTTTTCTTTTGCAGGTATTCGGTGAAAACGGGTACAAAGGAAATGGTCAGGGAACCTTCGCCCAAAAGGCGCCTGAGCATATTGGGGATGCGAAAGGCAACCCAGAAAGCATCGGTCATCCAGCTCGCTCCGAACAGGGCGGCGATCACCATGTCCCGGACGACCCCGAAAACGCGGCTGACCATGGTTGCCGCGCCCACAATCCCGGCGGCTTTGGCGACATTGGCATTTTCTGATTTTTCTGTTGGACTAACCATTTCCCGGTTTTTTAGCTCCCGCATATTATGATGTTCAGGCGTTGATGCGTATCGCTTTGCTATGATGAATGCCCGGTTTCCAATTGCCGGATTTTCCGTTCCAGATCGGTTTTACTGATTTCACTGACCAGAATGGTTTTTTTTCGTCCCTTTGCGCCGGTGGATATTTTCATCTGGCTTTTCCGAAGTTTCAATGATTTGGCCAGCAGGTCAATGCAGGCCTCATTAGCTGCCCCTTCCACCGGCGGTGCGGTAACCTTTATTTTTAACATGCCTTCCGATATGCCCGAAATGCCGGCCCGGGAGGCATGCGGATTTACATGGATGTCAAAACTCAGACCGTTTTTCGTTTCTCGAATAAGTATTGAAGAGGACATTTTGCAGACCTTTCTAAAAACCTGTGGCCATTTGAAGCATGGTTTTTACCAGGAAAGACTGTAAAAAAATGATGATCAGCAAAACGATTAGAGGAGCAAAATCGATCGGGAGGCTGTGCCGCGGAATGATTCTGCGTACCGGGCGCAGAACTGGCTCGGTAACCCGGTAAAGAAAAATAACAATTTTGTTGTAGGGATCAGGATTGACCCAGGAGATCAGGGCGCGGGCGATGATGATCCACATATAAACCGTTAAAATAATATCAATCACCCGGGCGATCGCAGTTATGAAATTACTCAGCACAAACATGTCTGCCTCATGAGAGGGGTTTTATCTGATGGACTCACAGAAGTCTTTTACGGCCTGATTGAAATCTTCCGGTTTCTCCATCATGGCCATGTGGCCCGCGCCTTCGATCAGCACGAGCTTTACGCCCGGAATTTCCGCGGCGATCTTTTCCGATGAAGCAGGAGGGGTCATTTTGTCTTCCGTGCCGCAAACCACCAGCAACGGGGTTTTGATTTTGTTCACATCTCCTGTCAGATCGAATTTGCTGCAGGCCGTCATGTCCCCGGCCATCACTTCCACACGGGCCTCGGCGAGGCTTGCTCTTATGGCATCATAGAACACCGGCCGGTTTGCCTTGGCCAGGGAAATTTTACAGATGATGTCCATGATGATATCCGGCTGACTCAGAAAGCCTTTGATAATGTCGGGATTTACCGGCATGGTCAACCCGCCGCCCGCAGCCACGACGCCGCTGATTTCTTCCGGATGGACTGCCGCAAAACCAAGGGCGATTGCGGCTCCCAGCGAATGGCCGATCAGCACGGGCCGCTTCAATTTCAGGGTGTCAAGAATCGCTTCCAATATGCCAACATAAGCCGCGATGTCCTGTTCTCCGTCGCCTTCCGATTGGCCGTGACCGGGAAGGTCCACCGCGATAATGTTGAAATCCTGATGAAGGTTTGCATACTGGAAAGACCATACGGTGGAATTGCTTCCTGATCCATGAATAAAGACAAGGCTCTGTCCGTGTGAGCCGAAATTGTCCGGATTCACCCAGCAGGCCACACTTTTCCCTTTTACCGTGAATTGCTTCAGCATCGCACCATTCCTCCCTGCGAAAGTGACTACCACAAAAGCAAATTTTTATGCAATCAAAGAATCGGCAAGGCACAGGATTTATATTGACAGGATGCCTGGAAAAAGTGCATGTAATTACATTCCCATGGAGGTTGGACAGATTATGTTTACAGGCAAGACAGTGGCCATTATCGGAGGCGGAAAGATGGGCAGTATTCTTGCCCGGGGGATGATTGACCGCAAAATTTTTCCCGCGAAGAATGTGATCGTGACGGATATTGATCCCGCCAGACTCAATGATTTGCGATCTTCCCTGAAAGTTCAGGTCAGTGCCGACAACAAACAGGCCGTGAAAGATGCGGACATTGTCATTCTGGCGGTCAAACCGCAGAATATTCAGGAAACCCTGAAAGGAATCCGCTCTGCCGTGAATCCATCGAAGCTGTTTATCTCAATCGTGGCAGGAGTTCCCTCGGATGTTATCGAAAAGACCTTGTCCAAACGCCCGCGCGTTTTAAGGGTGATGCCGAATGTCAACGCCATGGCGGGAGAAGGCGCGGCTGCCGTGGCAAGCGGACATTTTACAAAAAAAGACGATGTCCAGTATGCGCTTGCGATTTTAAATGCCGTGGGTCTGGCTGTGGAAGTGGATGAAAAACTCATGGATGCCGTGACCGCCTTGAGCGGCAGCGGCCCGGCATATTGTTTTGTGATCATTGAGTCCCTGACCGATGCCGGTGTTCATCTCGGACTCGCGCGCGATCTGGCCGAGAAACTTGCCATACAGACGGTGTTGGGATCAGCCAGGCTTTGTCTTGAAGGCAGGCAGCACCCGGCGCAGCTGAAGAATATGGTCACCTCGCCGGGCGGAACCACGGCCGCAGGATTAAAAGTGTTGGAGGAGCGAAATATCCGCGCGACACTGATGGCCGCCGTGGAAGCAGCGGCAAAACGCTCTCAGGAACTGGCCGGAGTCAAATAATCCTTACGATTACTACGTTTGGACGTCTCAGGAAATGGAGCACGGGAGTTTTTATGGAAGTCACGGGAAAGGTCATTGTTGTCACGGGAGCGGCATCCGGCATTGGCCGGGGATTGTGCCTGCGGTTTTTCAGGGAAGGTGCAAAGGCAATTGTTGCGGCGGATGTCAACGAGGCGGGTGCGAAAGCTGTAACAGATGAGATCAAAGGCGAGGCAGTGTTGTGCGATGTCAGCAGGGAAGAAGACATCATCCGCCTGGTGAAGTTTGTGCAAGACAGGCATGGCCGGATTGATATTTTTTGTTCCAACGCGGGAATCCTCGCCCTGGGCGGTTATGAAGTGGATAATAAAACCTGGCAGAGGATATGGGAAATTAATGTGCTGTCCCACGTTTTTGCGGCGCGCGCTGTTTTGCCCGGCATGATCAGACAAGGCGGGGGCGCCTTTATGGTCACGGCCTCCGCCGCGGGGCTTCTCAGCCAGATCGGTTCCCTGCCTTATTCCGTTACCAAGCACGCGGCGGTGGGGCTGGCGGAGAATTTGGCAATTACTTACGGCGATCAGGGTATTTCCGTATTTGCCCTGTGCCCGCAGGCGGTGGATACGGAAATGACGCGTCAGGGCGGCGGCGTGGCGGCGGTGGACGGTATGATGAAACCCGAACAGTTGGCAGACGCCGTGATAGAAGCCTTTCGGGCCGATGAATTTCTGATCCTGCCTCACCCGGAAGTCAAAACCTACATGCAGAGAAAAACATCCGACTATACAAGGTGGCTCAAGGGGATGCGCAAGCTGCAGGAAAGATTTGTTGCGGGAGCCCCTTTGAAAAAATAATTATATCATCGTCAGCAAGGAGGAAAATCTCTATGGGCACAAGTGAGAAATGCGCCTCCGTGGACAATCTCGAAGACCTTCAACAGACTCTCAATGACCATGATCACGTCATCGCCATGGTTTATGTCTCCTGGTGTCCGTTTTGCAGAAAGGCCCTCCCTGTATTTGAAAAGCAGGCGATGACAGAGCAACGGCACCTTCTTCTGGTTGCCGACGATGAGGAGCGCATTGCCGATTTATACGACATTGACATTTTCCCTACGTTGATCCTTTTTGACAAAGGCCGGGCCGTCAAACGCCTGGACGGCAAGCCGGGTACTGGTTTGAGTGACAAACAGATAAAGGATTTTATCAAATCCTGCGTCCTGGCTTAAAGTCAGAAAAAACCGGAGCTCGAACCATTTGGATATAGTTGTCAAATACTGCGGCGGCTGCAACTGCCAGATCGACAGATTAAAAATCATCCGTGATGTAGAAAGTTCTCTTGCAAGTGGTTATCAGTTCACAGACCAATCAACCGGAAAGATTTTTGACGCCGGTATTTTGCTATGCGGTTGCCCAACGGCCTGTGCCAGGAAGCCCGAGCTTGAGGAGTTGACCGGAAACTGGATTGTTGTTGCCGGTCAATCCGTTGATTTCCAGGAGATGCCGGAAGGGGGACTCTCTGAAGCCATCATTCAGAAAATAAAAGCATTGAAAAATGGAGGCAAACTTATGGATCTGAAATATCTGCTGTTGCACGTAGACGCAAAAGTGGCGACCGTAACGATCAACAGGCCGGACAAAGGCAATGCTCTTGCACCTCAGGTCCTCGATGAAATAGCAGCCCTGTTCGCAGCCATTGCCGACCGCAGGGACATAAACGTTGTGGTTTTTACAGGCGGCGAGAAATATTTTTCGGCAGGATTTGATCTGAATGAAATCCGCAAACTCGAAAAAGTTTCCAATGAGACATACATTGACCTGTTTCATCGTGCATACCGGTCGATTTTGTTTTGTCCGCAACCGGTGATCTGTGCGGTTGGCGGTGCGGCCATTGCGGGCGGGTTTGACCTGACCATGATGTGTGACATTCGCTACGCTTCCGAGCGGGCCAAATTCGGACAGCGTGAAATCGTTTTGTCCCTCACGCCCATTATGGATCCGCTGTGGCGCATCATCGGCTTGGGACGGGCTAAAGAAGTAGCGTTGACCGGAAGGATCTATGACGCTTATGAGGCGGAAAAGATGGGCTACATAAGCAAGATTTTTCCGGAAGGCAAACTGCTGGAATCCGTTGGCGAAATTGCCCGTGAAATGGCCGCTTATGATCACGCCTGTCTTAAAGAAACCAAGGCAATTGCCAATAAAGTGCTCAATGAAGACCTTGACGGGGCCCTGCGCATCCAGGAATGGCTTTTCAGGACCTACATCGGTTCAGAGGATAATCATAAGAGAATCGACGAGCTTCAGGCCAAACTCGCGGCAGCGAGGAGAAAATAAAAAAGAGGCTTAAAGGCTGTAGGCTATAGGCTGATAGTTATTTGGAGAGCTGCTTCGCAGATAATCCTTTTTTATAAATTTCTAAAAATTTTTTCTGTGCTGAAGAAAAGGCCTTGCCATCTGTTGAGATGGTAAGGCCTTTTGTGTTTGTGGCAAAGCCTGCAAAAAGCTTGGCCGGATGAGCAGTCCTGCGATGTGTAAGCGGATATAGCGCTGGTTCGTTCAGCATACGCATAAGTAATTTTTGCGAGTTGTCCATCATTTGTCGCATGAATAATTCATTATTTTATTCCTTGAACCTTGGTCCTTGATCCTTGATCCTTTTGCCTCTCTTCCGCGTCTATCCCTGAGTAAAAACAGATATATAGGCTTATTTGTCGACCAACGGCTATAAATATCATTAAAAAATCATAGTTTCACTATGAAATAAAATAATACTTGACAGTACGACTATGATGCTATAGGTTAAACCAAACTTGAAAAAGGATTTGTTATGGCCAGCCATTCCAGAACGAAAAGCCGAAAAGACCGGATTATGGATGCGGCTTTGCGCATATTTGCCGAAAAGAGTTTTCAGGAGGCGACGATTTCTGAAATCAGCAAAGAAGCCGGGGTTTCCGAGGCCACCATCTATGAATACTTTGGCACAAAGGAAGATCTCCTGTTCGCCATCCCTGAAAAAATTTCCAATGACACGGCCAAAGAATCCCAGGCAGTATTGCCGTTCATCAAGGATGTCGAAGGAAGGATGCGGGCCATCCTTTTCAGCTACGTTCAGCTCTATCAGAATAATCCGCACTATTCCGCGCTGGTTCTGCTTCAGCTCATGTCCAACAAGCGCTTTCGTCAGACAGCCGCCCATGAGGCCATTCGCCGTTCAGCCCACAGTCTGCTGGAGATCATTCGCGAAGGCATCGCCGACGGAACCTTCCGCTCCGATGCAGACGCTTACCTGATTCGTTCCATGCTGATGGGCACCATTGAACATCTATTCATTCACTGGCACATGCAGGGGATGCCCAGGCGTGAAAAAAGCATCATGGACATGCTTGATCCGTTTCTGGAAATTGTCCTCAACGGTATACGGGCGAAAAAAGAACAACAGGGTCTCACCCTGCATTTGAATCTGGAAGATGCCCGTGCACTTGGGCATCTTCTGCAAAACGAACAGACGGCGAAATTACCGGGAAGCGGTGCAAGCGCTCCCCGGAGAACCAAACATAAAATGGATAAAACGTATAAAAGAAAGGAGCACCACTCATGAGAACAAAACAGGATTTTATCAATGGATTGGCCAAAATGAAACGAAATATTTATTATGACGGCCAATTGATAGACCGTACAGATGAACTTCAGATGGATTGTATCAATACGATAGGCACAACGTATGATGAAGCAGCCAAGCCGGAGTTTGAAGATCTGATGACAGCCACGTCTCATCTGACGGGAGAGAAGATCAACCGCTTTACCCACATTCATCAGAACACAACCGATTTGCACCGCAAGCAGGATATGACACGTATGCTCTGCCAGAAAGTCGGCGGCTGCATTCAGCGCTGTATGGGCATCGACGGCACAAATGCCGTTTACAACGTATCATACGAAGCGGACAAGGTGAAACCCGGCGAAACCAATTATCATGAAAACTTCAAAAAATGGCTTACCCGGTTCCAGAGAGAAGATCTGGTTGCTGCCTGTGCGCAGACGGATACAAAAGGAGACCGGATGCTGCGTCCCGCCGAGCAACCCAATCCTGGCGCCTATGTGCGGATCAAGGAAAGGTTGAAGGACGGAATTGTTGTTGAAGGCTGCAAACTGCACATTTCTGAAGCCTCGGTATCCGATGAAATCATTGTTTTGCCGACCCGTGCCCTGCGGGCAGATGATTCCGACTATGCTGTGGCCTTTGCGGTGCCGGGTGACTGGGACGGAATGACACAGGTGGTCACGATTCACAATTTTCGCACCAGAGAGCATTACAAACGTGGTTTTATGCCGGGATACACAGACTCCTATCTGATTTTTGATAACTGTTTCATCCCATGGGAAAGAGTCTTTTTGGCCGGCGAACATATGCACGGCGGAATTCTGGCGCTTCTTTTCGCCCTGTTTCATCGTCATTCCTATTCCGGTTGCAAACCGGCTATTGGCGATGTGATTCTGGGACAAGCGGCGCTGGCTGCCGAGGTCAACAATATCTACAAGACGGAACATGTGCGTGAAAAACTGGCCGAAATTATCATGACCATCGAATTGGGTTACGCCGCAGGCTACACGGCCTCCGATCTTGGTAAACCGGAGGTTTACATTCCCGGAATGGGATTTGTTCCTTTCGGCCCCGGATCTTACATTCCGCATTCCATTTATTGCAACGTCGGTCGCTGTCTCTCCGGTGAAGCGGTTTATCGTGAAGCGGAAATTCTGTGTGATATTTCCGGTGGTGTCACGGCGACCTTCCCCCATGAGAAGGACTTTGCCAATCCGGTAACGGGTGAGCCGCTTTTGAAATACACCAAGCGCAATCCGAAGATAAGTGCAGAAGACCAGGCACAGTTCTGGCGATACCTGGGTGACTATCTGTGCTCAGCCTCGGGCGGCATCATGAACATAGGCAACTACCATGGCGGCGGTTCTCCCATCATGGAACAGATTGCCATTACAACCCAGTACGACATTGAATCCCGCAAGAAACTGGTGAGATTCATTGCCGGAATGAGCGGCGGGGACCGTGAAGCACTGGCTCCCAAGCCCCCTAAAAAATAAATGTCCCCTGTCCCGGATGCCAGGCAGGTAAAACGGCTGGCATCCGGGATTGCTTTCCTAAGAGGTTAGCAAATCCCTTTTAAAATTATTTTTGAACAACTAAAGATAAAGGAGCCCTGCTATGTTTGATCTTTCTCAATTTTCTTTAAAAGGTAAAGTGGCAATTGTCACCGGCGGCAGCCGGGGCATTGGCCAGGCAATCGCCTACGGTTTTGCGAAAGCCGGAGCTAAAGTCGCTATCACGAGCCGCAAGGCTCAGGATCTGGAAGCAACGGCCTGTGAGATGACCGGTATCGGCTGTGATGTTCTGGTTGTGCCCGCACACCTGGGTAAGTTTGAAGAAATCCAGAGAGTGGTGGATACGGTACTCGAGAAATTCGGCCGGATTGATATTCTGGTCAACAATGCAGGCGCCAGTCCCGCCATGGCTTCGGTGCTCGAAACCGATGAGCGTCTCTGGGACACTATTATGAATCTCAATCTGAAAGGTGTCTATTTCATGAGCCAGGCGGTGGCGAGAGTCATGAAGAAACAGGGCGGCGGAAAAATTATCAACATCGCATCCATTGACGGTTTCAATCCGGAGCCTTTTGTCAGTGTGTATTCCATCTCCAAAGCAGGTGTTCGTCATATTACGCGCACATTTGCCATGGAACTGGCAAGGGACAACATCCAGGTCAATACCATTTGTCCGGGGCCTATCAGCACCAAGATGATGAATTCTCATTGGGCGCATTTGCCTCCGGAAGAGGCAAAAAAACAAAAAGAAGAAATGTGCCAGCATCTGCCGACCTGCCGGATCGGAGAGCCGGATGAAATTGCCGGAGCGGCGATTTACCTGGCGTCCGACGCCTCGAGTTATACGACAGGCGCGGAAATTGTCATTGACGGAGCATTTCTGCTGGGATTGCATTAATCCGGTGGATGAACGTTTTACGTCTGTTTGCAGATTTTTTTTGCCGCTGTCCGTTAATGGACGGCGGCAAAGGCCCGATGCCTTAATCGAACCAACTCTTTTGTTAAAGGAGATTGCCGATGAAAACCCTTCAGCACTTATTATCACCCATTAAAATCCGTTCCCTTGAACTGTCCAACCGCCTGGTCATGCCGGCCATGGGAACGGCCCTGGGCAATCCGGATAGTACCGTCAGCGAGGCAAATCTGGCCTATATGAAGCGTCGCGCACAAAGCGGTGCAGGTCTGATCATAACGGAAATTACGGAAGTGCATCCCCTGGGTTCAGCTGCACCCCGATGCATCGCCGTCTGGGATGACAAGTTTATTCCCGGATTGAGCAAACTTGCCGATGTGGTCCATTCTCAGGGAAGTAAAATCGCTCTGCAGCTGCATCATACCGGACGGGAAAATTATCTGCTGCAAAAGAAGAACAAAGCTGTCGGGCCGTCGGCCATCCCCAGTTACATTTTCGGTTTTCTGGGCGCTCCGCGCGAAATGACGCTGGACGATATTCAGGAAACCATTGCCGCTTTCGGTTCAGGCGCACGGCGGGCAAGGGAAGCAGGGTTCGACGCCATCGAGCTTCACGGAGCGCATGGTTACCTGCTCATGCAGTTTCTTTCCGCCAACTGTAACCATCGCACGGATCAATATGGAGGCGACTTCCGCGGGCGGGCCCGTTTTATGGTCGAATGTCTTCGGGAAGCACGCCGCCAGGTTGGTGATGATTTTCCCATATCCATCCGCATATCCGGAGAAGAGTGCATCAAAAACGGTTACACGATTTCCGACATCCAGACCATCATCCCCGATCTGGTTGGAGCAGGCGCAGATATCATCAATGTGTCTTTCGGCACGCACGGCAGTCCCGAAGTGAACATTGATACTCCGAATCCCAGCGCGCCGGTTGAATACGCTCCGGGCTTCAAGGCGTATCTGGCCCGCAAAATCAAGGATGTGACGGATATTCCCGTCATTTCCGTCGGACGGTATGTTGATCCTTATGTAATGGATGAAGTCATTGCACGTGGCGATGCGGATATGATCGCCGTGGCGCGCCAGCATCTTGCCGACCCCGATTTTTTGAAAAATGTCCGGGAAGGCCATCCCGAAGATACCCTCGAATGCCTTGCCTGCAACCAGGGATGCATTGAACGCCTGTCGCTGGAGCAGCTTCCGATCCGTTGTGCAATCAACCCTCAAACCGGACAGGAACTCCTTTACCCCGAAGGGCCGGCTGCCGTCAGCCGCAGGGTCTGGATTATAGGTGGTGGACCGGGCGGTCTCACGGCCGCTTACGAGGCCGCTAGACTGGGGCACCAGGTTGTCCTTTTCGAGAAGGAAAAAGAAACCGGTGGAAATGTCCTTTACGCCGCAAAAGCCCCTCACAAAGAAGTATACGAAAGGTATATTAAAACCCTTACGGCAAAGTGCATAAAAAAAGGCGTGACGATTAAAACGAATACAGAGGTTACAGAGGCGATGATTGAGGACGGTAAACCTGATGCCGTCGTTCTGGCCATTGGGGCCGGAAAATCCACCTGTCCGGCCGAAGGCACCAACTCGTCCACCGTTTGCGATGCCTGGCAGATTCTGGACGGTACAGTAAAACCGGTCGATCACGTCGTCGTGATCGGCGGGGGCTTAGTAGGAATGGAAACGGCTGACTTTCTGCGCGAAAAAGGCATCAAGGATATTACGCTGGTTGAGATGCTGCCATCTTCCCCCGTTCTGCCTTTGGCCGCTCACGGATACATGCTGCACAAGCGTCTTCGGCTGGCAGGAGTCAGGCTGATGTTCGGAACAACTGTTAAAAAGATTGAGGAAGGATCGGTTGTTGTCACCAAAAAAGGCGAAGACCGCAAACTGGAGCCTGTAAACCAGGTTGTCATTGCCGTCGGGGTGACGCCGCGCAATACGCTGAAAGACATGCTGGTTAAAAAAGGCATCCGCCATTTCATTGTCGGTGATGCTGCCGCGCCGCGCCGGATTATTGAGGCGACGACGGATGGGGCCAAAGCAGCCTGGGACATTTAGAAAGGCCCAAGGATAAAGGCTCAAGGTTCAAGGTAAAGGCTTAAGGATCAAGGTTCAAGTGGGTGGATGTGAAATGCCCGATAAATGAAAAGAATAGCCTGACAGGCTACAGCCTATCAACCTGTCTGAGGGGAATATGATGGATTTACGCGAACGCTTTATTGAAACCAACGGGATAAATCTTCATGTGATGGAAGCCGGGCCTGCCGATGGTCCGATGCTTCTTTTCCTTCATGGTTTTCCCGAGTTCTGGTATGCCTGGCGAAAGCAGCTTTCGTATTTCGCTAAAAAAGGTTATCTGGTTGTTGCCCCAGACCAGCGGGGATATAACCTTAGCGACAAACCACAGGAGATTACCGCCTATAAAATTGATGAACTGGCCAAAGATATTGTCGGCCTGATCGATGCCTACCAGCGCGAACAGATTTTTCTGGTCGGGCATGACTGGGGAGCTTCCGTGTCCTGGTGGGTTGCGCTGAAATATCCTGAGCGAATAGCAAAGCTGGTTATCATGAACGTACCTCACCCGAAAGTAATGGCCAAAACCCTGTTTACCAATCCCAGGCAGATGCAGAAAAGCTGGTATATCTTTTATTTTCAATTGCCGGGGGCGGTTGAGAAATTTGCGTCGGCCAACAGTTACGCATGGCCCGTAAACCTTCTGGCTGCAACAAGCCGGCCGGGGGCGTTTCAACCGGAAGAACTTGAGGAGTACAGGAAAGCCTTCATGCAACCGGGAGCTTTCTCGGCGATGGTGAACTGGTATCGTGCGATGATTCAAACGCAGCAGGAGCCGCCGAAAAATTTTGACGTGACTATGCCTATGATTTTGATCTGGGGCATGAAAGATGTCGCGTTGCTTTCCGAAATGGCCTACGAGAGCATGGCTTTCTGCAAGCATGGCAGGCTCGTTACGTTTCCTGACGCCTCACACTGGATCCAGCATGAAGAGGCGGATCCGGTGAACGCTTTGATTGCCGAATTCATCGGCAATCCATAATCACGAAAGAGTGTGAAGCATAAAAAGCAAATGCCGTGGCCGGATCAGCGGTGATGTGATTCATTAAATTTTTACAACGATCGTTATAAGGTTCTTGACGTGATCCCGCCGGTGTGATAACGAATTCACCAGTTCCGGGTCCCTGTTCCATGACCCGGTTTGATTATTCAGAATCGAGGGAAAAAATATGGCAGAAAAATTTATCAGTGAACGGAATTTGAAGTTTTTATTGTATGAACTTAACGACACCGAATCATTGCTCAGATATCCCCGCTACGCCGACCACAGCCGGGAAGTTTTCGACATGATCCTGGACACGGCAATGAGGATGGGCAAAGATCTTTTCAAGCCTCTGTTTGAGGAAATGGACCGCAAGGCGCCTGAATATGTGAAAGGCGAGGTCAAGGTGCATCCCAGGGTCCGCGACATTATGCGGCAGGCGGGAGAGGGTGGATGGATTGCATCAACATTCCCCTATGATTTGGGTGGTCAGCAGCTGCCGTTTACCATCGGGGTTTTTCTGCCGACGGCCATTTTTGGCGCGGCAAATTACTCCGCGGCCGTTTATCACGGTCTCACGCACGGCGCGGCCGGTTTGATCGTATCGTACGGATCCCAGGAAATGAAAGACACCTATTTGCCCAAGATGATTGCAGGCGAATGGCAGGGGACGATGGCGCTTACCGAACCGCAGGCGGGCAGTTCGCTTACCGATCTTACCACGACGGCGACGCCGACAGAAGAGGGATACTATAAGATCAGAGGGCAGAAACTTTTTATCTCCGCCGGCGATCATGACGGGGCTGACAATATCATTCATCTGGCGTTGGTCAGAATCAAGGACGCTCCTCCGGGCATTAAAGGGATCTCGCTCTTTATCATTCCGAAAAAACGCATCAAGGAAGACGGGTCGCTAGAGTCCAACGATGTCAACTGTGCGGGAATCTACCATAAACTGGGCTATCGCGGCGCTCCCATCACCCAGTTGGCCTTTGGTGAAAACGACGATTGCCGCGGCTGGCTGGTCGGAGAGGCCAACAAGGGTCTGGCCTATATGTTTCAAATGATGAACGGCGCCAGGATCGACGTGGGTCTGGCTGCTGCCTGTATCTCGTCCGCGGCCTATTATGCTTCTCTGGAATATGCCAGGGAAAGGCCGCAGGGGCGAAAACTGACCTCCAAAGATCCATTGTCTCCGCAGGTTCCTATAATCGAGCATGCCGACGTCAGGCGCATGCTGCTTTTTCAGAAATCGATCGTGGAAGGATCTCTGGCCCTGCTGGTTCAATGCGGTCTTTATGAGGACCTGGAGCATGTTACCGAAGGAGAGGAACGTGAAAATTACAACCTTCTTCTGGAGCTTCTGACGCCGGTGGCCAAATCCTATCCCGCGGAAATGGGCATCCTGTCCTGTTCGCAGGGCCTGCAGATTCTCGGCGGCTACGGATTCTGCGAGGAGTTTCCCCTCGAGCAGCTTTACCGCGACGTGCGTATTCATCCCATTCACGAGGGCACTACCGGCATCCAGGGCATGGATCTGCTGGGACGGAAAATGATGATGAAGAAGGGTAAGGCCGCCCAGCTGTATCTGGCGGAAGTACGCAAGGCCATTCGGGAAGCGCAAGATGATATGCAACTGAAGCCCTTTGCCGATCAGCTTCAATCAGCTGTCGCGCAGCTTGAAAAAGTTACCGCTCATCTGTTTGGGATTGCCGCCAAGGAAGGGCCGGAAATGTTTCTGGCGGATGCCACATTGTATCTGGAATTTTTTGGCATTATTGCGATTGCCTGGCAGTGGCTCCGGCAGGCCGTCTGTGCCGGAAAAGCGCTGCAGAAAAATCCCGGTGAATCCGATGTGAATTTCTACAACGGCAAAATGGTTGCCTGTCGTTATTTCTACGGTTATGAACTGCCGAAGATTGAAGGACTGGCAATCCGCCTGCTCTCCGGCGACGGCCTGACCGTTACGATGAAGAATGAGTATTTTGAAGATTAACTATTACTCCGGCAATTAAAAGTTTAATAATTAATGTTACCTCCCTTTCTTGTCCCCCTCATGGAGGGGGCAGGGGGAGGTTGTCAATTTATGCAGGGCGCGCGATGTAACTGTTCGGCTATTTGCCAAGCTTGCCGCTTCGGATTGCCCGGGTTTCAATTCTGCAATTTCCACCTCCGGCGTTTCACGCCACCTCCGCCAGCGGAGGACAAATCAGAGACACTCATTTAACTATTTAGTTAGCGAAGTAATAAATAAAAAAAGGCAGAAGGCAGGCCTTAAGACCTGTCTTCTGCCTTTTCAGTAAAGACCTGAAAGCCTACAGTCTAAAAGTCTAAAACCCTCTATTTGAAATTTCCCGTGTCCACCCATTCGTTTTTCAGAAGCGACCACCAGTCGACCGCAAGTCCTTTCAATATGTACTCATAGGGAAGCCAGCCGTAGCCTTCCTCTCCCCATGTTTCCCCCCAGGAATTGCGAACCAGCAGTGCTCCCGTAGTTTCTTTGGCTCCGGTGCCGGTGTTCTTTATTTTTATTTTATCGTCATACCCTGCCGCGATAACGGCATGTCCCCCGACGCTCTTTTCTCCATTGGTTGGGTAAGGGATCTGTCCGGACGTATTTGCCTGAATGTACGAACTGAAAACGGTGAAGCCGAACATGGACGGCAGCCCGGCGGCCAGGTTGGTTTTGATTCTTTTCAACAGCGTATCTTTCCGGGTTTCCGGCGGATCGAGCCGGTAATAATTAATGGCCTGATAATTCTGGGCGAACGCATAGCAGAAGGCTGTCGGTTCCCTGTCGTAATCTTCAATGTTGTACGGCCAGTATTCTTCCGGTGGTACGCCGAAAAGAACCATCGCGCTCATCGTCGTACGCAGAAAAGATCCGGTGTCCCCTTTGAAATGTTCCATGTTACGGGATGTCTTGTAGAGAAAAAGACGCGAAGCATCGATATGTTTTCCCCCTGTTCTTTTTTCGAAGTATTCCACCAGGCCCACGCCGGCATTGGCGGTGCATGAACCCAGCGATCCCTGGTCTTCTACCGGGGAGAACCATTCCCGTAAATCGACGCGGATTTTTGCGGTCCCGGCTGTTCTGGCGACTGCTGTTTTTTTCAGCATGTCTTTGATGGAATCTTTCTGACCGAACCTTCTGAGTTTGTCCGATATTTGATCATGGTTTACCGTGTGGTCGCGGAAATCGGGATAATCCGGCAGCCACCCCATACCCGGCCTGCTCATCGTTTCACTCATAGCTTCCTCCTTGGATTTTGATGAAGTTTCCGATAAGTTTTCTTATTTGCAATGTCGTTTAAAAAAGTTTAGAGATGTTTGAAGTATGGGTCGTTAATAGACCTAACTCTTGATTTTGTCAAGATAATCATTAGAGGAGACATGTTACGGGCAAGCCGCCGATTTGTGCGGCAAATTACGCTTGACAGCGTGAAATAATTGCGTTAAACACGCAAACCTTAATAAAAAACGATGTTCAGGAGGAAATACTTTTGGCAACACACAAATCAGCAGAAAAACGCGATCGTCAAAGCAAGGTCCGCAGGGAACGCAATGTGGCCGCCAAATCCGCGATCAAAACCAAAGTGAAGTCAGTTCTGGAAGCCGTTGAAAGCAAGAATAAAGATAATGCGGTCAACGCTCTCAAAGCAACCGTTCCGTCTCTGTCCAAGGCGGCGGCAAAAGGCCTGATCCACAAGAAAAATGCCTCCCGTAAAATTTCGCGCTTAACCAGAAAGGTTAACACCCTTCAGGTATAATTCATCCGGACGCGGCCTGATTCAAAAGCCGGGCCGCGTTTTTCCATCTCCGCATCATTTGAATTTCCAGATTTTAGTCAAGGACATACTGTAGCGGTAAAGTATGAATGTTCCGCAGATGTATTATATCGCAGAAAACCGCTTTTAATTGATGCCGTCTCTCCGGTCAGAGTAACCCCTTGAAGACGGCCATATCCGGAAGATGCAGCAGGCTTCAAGGGGTTCATCATCCTCTCAACGCGGAGCTATAGTTTCTTTTTTTCAAACCAGGCGAAAAGACCTATAAACAGGGCGATCAGGACGATAATCACAATCCAGTGATTGATCCCCAGAACGGTCGGCAGGGTCATTTTCCCGAAATTACCGCAAGTCAGAATGTTTGCCTTAATCTGCGGATAGAATTCGGCGTAAAGTCCTGCTCCCAGAATCATCCCCAGCAGACCGAAGACGCTGTCAAAGCGCCCCTCGCCCAGTGCCGCCATAGCGGTTGCCGGGCAGTATCCGACGATGGCCCATCCAATGCCAAAAATCAGACCGCCCAGAACGTTGCCGCCCACGACAAAAGATTTTATGGAAAGTTTGATCAAGCCAAGATCGTGCAGAAGGTAAATGCCCACCATGGAAACGATGATGACCGACAGCATGAATTTGACGATCGTCATGTCCTGCAGGCGAAGAGCGCCCAGTTGCCGATCATATCTTATCACCTGGGCCTTCTGCATAATAAATCCGAATAGGATGCCGGTAATGGCGCCGATAAGGAGTTCATTCATGACGGTTACCTCCTTTATACAGAATTCGTGCCACCACAATACCGGCCAGGAAGAAGCCTATTAAAGAAACATAGCCACTGACTGCCAGCTGAGCCAGACCGCTCAGACCGTGTCCGCTCGGTCACCCATCGGCAAGACGTGCTCCGAACATCAGGACAATGCCTCCCAGAAAAGCGGCAATCCAGCGTCTTGCGCGGGAGGGTCCGAAACGGGCCTCCCACATGGGAGGGACGGCGACAGCCTTTTTTTCTTTTGAAATCCAGGCGGCTGCCAGCGATCCGAAAAGAACACCGACGACAAACATGAACTGCCAGTCGATTTTGACTTTTTCCTTGATGAAATAATCCATGACGGCCACTTTTTCCGGCAATATGGTCTGTTCGACAAAACCGGCGGCGCGTACAAAAGTTGTTGAAGCGCCGAAATATTTCCCGGTGACGAAAACAGACAGGACCAGCAGTAGCCCCGCCAGCGCACCCGCCGCATAAGGAGACCACTTTTTTTCACGAAAGACATTCATGCCCATTGCACCTCCTTTAATGGATTGTTTGATAAAAAATCATTGGAACACGGATGTAAATTATATGATAATTTTAAACAATGTCCTGCTGAATGTCAAACACGAACGGGAAGAAAAGCTGTATTAACAATATCGTGGAGAAAGGGCGGGATTCGGGACAGGATAATATCCATTTTAACTAAATATTTACGGTTTCTTCTCAAGATATGCTGAAATTGTTCCTGTTTCTGATAGTTTTATGTCTGCACCTTTTTGCCGACAGCCTTGAAAAAGGTATAACAAAAAACGCCGTCATCTTCGGCGGTTCTATACAGGTCCCTGATCCCCTGATCGAACAGGTCCCGCTCCATGAGACCGGCTCCGAGGGCTGAATCGCGTACGCCCTCAATCATGGCGGTGAACGTTTTTTTCGTGAAACCGTCCACAAGTTCAGGCTTTCCCGAATCAACATAAACCATCCGTGGCGAAACGTGAACCGCGTCGAAACCTGCCCTGCGCAGCAGGGGGGATAGTGATCGCCCGATCATGGCATTGCCGCCGGCCCGTTTCTGCAATTCAACCTGACACTGAATCGCTCTTTGTGCAGCATCACTCTCCGGATAGAAATAGGCGGATCCATGATCTCCCTCAATGACCGTGATGGTTCCGTTTTTTTTGAGCACACGTTTGAGGGCAATGAGTGACTCTTCAGGTTGTGAAAGGTGTTCCAGTACAAAACAGATAAATACATGATCGAAAAACTCCGAAGCGAAGGGCAGGTCAAAGATATCCGCCTGCTGGAACTGGACGTTTGCCAGACCTGCATCAGCGGCTCTTTTTCTTGCCTCGGCTATGGAGACTTCCGAGATGTCCACGGAGGTGATCAGGGCATCCGGGCTGTTTGTGGCAAGAGTAACTGTTTGCGCGGCCACACCGCAGCCCGCTTCGAGAACACGGCTTCCCGCCGGATACACGGTGTCGTGATGCAGCAGTTGAACCAGAGTGGATGCCTGATCCTGTAGGCGAACATTTTCTCTCGGATGATAACCGTGCACATAAGGGCGTTTCATGGTTGATTTCCCCGGTTCAATTTTATAATGATGGTCACGCAAATATCCGGCCAGAACCGATGATAAGACGATCAGGCAGCTGCATCCGAATTCTGTTCCAGAAAAGCACTAATATTATTTTTTACCGATCAAATCAATCACGGTGATTTCCGGCGGGGCGAAAACACGAACCGGCGGGCCCCAGGTACCGGTGCCGCGGCTGATATACAGCAGTTTATTTTCGCCGAGCTTGTGCAGACCGTATATCTTCGGGAAGTAGATTTTTACAAGCAGTCCGAAAGGAAAAAGCTGGCCTCCGTGCGTGTGGCCGGAAAGCTGTAAATTGAAATTGGCTCCCCGTTGAATATGAGGCTGATGCTTTAGCAGCAGGACAAAACCATTGTGCTTTTCAGAAAGGGCCTTTTTAAAGGATTCCTTTTCCGGGGCATTGCCTGACCGGCGGCCGGTGATGTCATCCTCGCCAAAGATGGTTATACCGGCTGCGTGCCGGACGTCGTCCCTCAGCAGATCGAATCCGGCTGCTTTGGTAAACGCCAGGGAACGATCGAGACCCGCATAGTATTCATGGTTGCCCAGCACCGCGAATTTGCCGTACCTGGCCTGGATTGCGGCAAATTGGGTGGCATCCTGCATAATGTTGTCAAGTTCACCGTCAAGCAGATCGCCCGTTGAAACCAGGATGTCGGGATTGGCCTGTTTCACGGCTTCCAGAATCGGTGTAAGGCTGTCTCCCCGGATGATGATGCCCACGTGGACATCGGATATCTGAACAATACGCAGTTTGCCGTTTTCAGGCAGCACCTGCTGCGTTTTGATTTCCAGATGCTTGACACGGATTCTTCCGGCATCGATATAGCCGTAGACAACCAGAACAAATGATAAAATTACTGACAGCCAGAACGAGGCCGTTTTGAGCGTAACTACACTTGCCGAAGGATCAATCAGCTTGTGAAGAGCCCGGATGAGTTCCAGCGAAACGCTGAGAAAGAAGAAAAAAAAGACAAAAGCCATCCAGATATAGCCGATGCAGGCGATAGTCCTCGCCAGCGGTTCGAGATGAAAGGATTCGGCAACCCTCACAAGAACCGGCGCAATAATCAGCAGGAGAATGAGAATCAGGGCCAGTCCTTGTAGTAAACCGGTAAAGTGCAGAACGCTTCTGGCCCGGAAAAAAAAATAAAAATTAATCCCGCCGTAGAGAAATAAAAAGGTTAAAAGAAAAAGAATCATCTTGGTTCCCATATTCACCTGCTGTATCGGCGGAAGCTAAAGGAAAATGAGGGAGAAGTCAATCATTAAGGCCACAATAGATTGATATTGACAACTTACATTCCATCATATAAGTACCAAAACTCCTGATGGACGCCGATGTAGCTCAGCCGGTAGAGCAACTGATTCGTAATCAGTAGGTCACCAGTTCAAATCTGGTCATCGGCTCCAGAAAAATCAAGAAGTTACATAACACGCATTTACTTCCATTTTTTTGTTTTCTACCATATTTCTACCCTTTTTCATGTTTATACCTCAAACTCCCTTTGCTTCTATTCTCCTGACTGCCTTGTTTATACCACGCCTCTTTGCTCTTCCTTCTTAACATTTCTGGACTCTGGTAAGGTTGCTATTTACTAAATGAAAATTCAATTGCAACCTTTGAATGAAATCAAAATTTTTGACTTCATTCATTGTTAAGTGTATGTTGACAAATCTACTTGTAACACGCATAAAATTTGCGAGGTATGGGAATCAAAGTCAAGATTAGTCTGGCAGGCACGAAATGGACTGTTAGTAGCAAATAGAAAAGTCCTATTTTGTAGCACATGATATGTCCGCTTTTAACGATGTTTAAGGAAAGGG
>MWDG01000014.1 GCA_002070455.1 Deltaproteobacteria bacterium ADurb.Bin151 | reverse complement strand
TCACCTCCATCCAGGTAACTTAGCAACCGGACAGTTTATGTGCTACAAAACCGGACAAATCATTTGCTTCTTACATTTGATAAAAAACCCTTTACAAATAAAATTAAATCGCTAAACTATTCACAACACAAAAGTCTCAAATCGTTCAACAATAAACCAACAACATCTTAGGGAGGGATATCGTCATGGAACAAAAACTGATGGCCAGGCAAATGATAGAATTCAACAAAAATGTCTTTGATAACAGTTTCAGCGCAATGTCGGCACTGCAGGATCAAGCCGAAAAACTCATGCTAAACATTCTGGACAAAGCAGTCTGGTTCCCGGAAGAGGGCAAAAGGACGATTAATGAATGGATCACCAGCTATAAAAAAAGCCGCGATGACTTCAAAGCAGCCGCTGATGAAAGCTACAAAAAAGCAGCCGATTACTTCGTTGCCGCAGAAAAACAGCAAACAAAGAAATCAGGAAAAAAATAAGACAGAACCTTTTTACATCGGAGGTGACAATGGACCCGAAACAAATCGCCAAGCAGATGGTTGCTTTCAATAAAACAGCCTTTGACAACAATTTCCGCGCCATGCAGGCACTGCAGGAACAAACCGAAAGAATGGTAAATAAATTCTGGGAAAAATCGCCGATATTTCCGGATGAAGGAAAGAAAGCAATTGCCGACTGGATGACAGCATACAAAAAAGGGTGTGAAGACCTGAAAAGCGCAGTCGATGAAAATTTTAAAAAAGTCGAAGATTTTTTCAAAGAAGCCAAATAACCTGTCTGCTTCAAATGAATCTGATATTTTGCCGCAACGGGTCTCTGGCGGCTGCAGAATGGCCGGCGGAGCCTGGATTTCGGACAAAATTTCTGCATCCTAAAAGCGATTACGGTAAAGAAAAGAAAAGGCCAAATCATTATAGGGCCTTGATGATTTCCGAATCATTTTTTAAAGGTTCTGCCATACTTTAACGTACAAATGTCTGATTGCAGTTCGTTGTTCACGGAGAAACATATGAATCATTCCAGCATCGTCGAAAGCATGACCCGGACGGATTTTTACCCGCACAAACCTCAATCGGTCCAGCTTGTCCAAACACACATTTCTTACGTCTTTATTACCGGTAACTACGTTTACAAAGTAAAAAAACCCGTCAATTTCGGATTCCTCGATTTCACAACACTGGAAAAAAGGAAATTCTATTGCGAGGAAGAACTTCGTCTGAACAGGCGTCTTGCCCCGAGTATTTACCTGGATGTTGTTCCGGTCCTGCAGGATAACAGTGGAAACCTGTCTCTGGACGGAACCGGCCAAGTTATCGAATATGCCGTCCGGATGAAAATGCTTCCCCTGGACAAAATGCTCAAAATTCTTCTGGCACAAAACCAGGCCGATGAAAAAATTATGAATGCCGTAGCTGAAAAAGTGGCGCGTTTTCATGAAACAGCCGAGACAGGCGGTAAAATAGACCCGATGGGATCCATTCAAACCATCCGCCACAATACAGACGAAAACTTCGCACAAACCGAAAAGTATATCGATGTTACTATTCCTGCTTATCAATTCCACTTCATCAGGGAATATGTGAAAAAATTTTTGGACTCCAGTAAAGATCTTCTGGAAAAAAGGATTGCGCAGCATAAAATTCGGGACTGCCACGGTGATTTGCATCTGGAACATATCTGCGTTGCGGATGATATCATTATTTTTGATTGTATAGAGTTCAATGAGCGCTTCCGGTATGGTGATGTGGCGGCAGAAGTTGCCTTTCTGACTATGGACTTGGATTATAACGGATATCCCCGTCAGGCGGAGGATTTCGTGCACGCCTATCTGCGATATTCCGAGGATGCTGATTTAAAGGCTCTTTTGAATTTTTATCGGTGTTATTACGCTTACGTCCGTGGAAAAGTCATCAGTTTTCGCCTGGACCAGAAAGAAATCCCCGAAAACGAGCGCGCGGAAATCAAGAAAACCGCTTCAAAATATTTTGACCAGGCGTACACATATGCAGCACGTTTGGAAAAGCCGGCCCTGATCCTCACCGCGGGACTGATCGGTTCCGGAAAAAGCTACCAGGCACAGAGGATTGCAGCCCGCCTCGGTGCAGATGTAATTCGTACAGACATTCTGCGCAAGGAGATGCTCCGTATTCAACCGTCTGAAAAGCATCATGAATCTTTCGGTCAGGGAATCTACGCCCCTGATGTTTCTCAAAAGACTTACGAAAAAGCCATCGAACTGGCTGCCGAAAAAATTCAGCAGGGCAGACCGGTCGTTATCGATGCGTCTTTTAAAAATCGCTCTGATCGATCGCTGGCGGTCAATCTTTCCGAAAGGCTTCGAGTACCATTTTATATTATTGAATGCAGTTGCCCGGATGATGTTGTAAAAATCCGCCTGGAAAAAAGAAAACTGGACAAAGACAATCCGTCTGACGGCCGCTGGGAAATCCTGCAAGAGCAGAAAAATCAGTATGAAGAGATAAAAGAGATCCCCGACAACTGCTGCTTTAAAGTTGACACAGCGGACCAACCGGAAATTCTCCGCCAGAACATTATCCGCAAGATCAAAATGGCTGAATTGTAAATCACAGAGTATTTTATTTTTGGAAAACCTTTACTACCAGCGCCAATTCGCCGTCAGCAAGATAGATGATTAAAAGGGGGGATGGTTCACGGGGCGGCAGGCTTCGTTACGGTTTCTTGTGTTTTGTCCCCTGCTTCTGATTCGTTTGTCTGGCTTTTTTCTTTCTCACCGGATTCAACCTGATCCTTAGCTTTTGCTTCTGCATCCGCCCCGGATTTTTCTTTGGCCTGGGCTTTTGCCCTGGCCTTTTCTTCCTTGAGCTGTTTCGACGTTTCTTCCGCCTCGAGCCGCTTTTTTGTTTCCTCAATGTATGATTCTACTTTTAAATCCAGACCAACGCCTGGATAATCGCGGGCAATGACTTCAAACCGCTGCAAAGCAGCCGCATACTTTTTCTGTTTATAATAGAAATTCCCTATGTAAAACTCATGCTCGGCCATCTTCGTCTTGCATTCCCGGATCTTTTTTTCAGCCAGAATGGAAAACTTGCTTTGCGGAAAACGGGCTACCAGTTTCTCAAATTCTCTTCTGGCATTGATCAGTTCCGTCTGGTCCCGGTCAACCGCGCCGATTTCCAGGAAGTTACACATCCCCATTTGATAGAGGGCATAGGGAACGTTTTCGTTAGTCGGATAATATGTTGTAAAATCACGATAGGCCGTCAGGGCATCCACATATTCCTTCCTGCTGTAATAGGAATCCGCGATGCCCAGTGTGGCCAGAACGGAGAGTTCATGCAATGGATATTCTTCTTTAAGCCGGGTATAGAATGACTGCGCTTTTTTATAGTTTCCGTTCTGATACTCGGCTGTACCTCTTGAATAGAGAGCCTCCGGTGTATTTCTGACCGGTTGACTCCTCTTGAATAAAGACAGGAAGTTGTCCTTATTGATCATGTCTAAATTAAAGGAACAACCGCTGCAGATCAGAAGACAGGCTAAAATAATGCTTACATTTTTTAGTTTCACTGGGATTCCCGATAATAAATATTGAAGGTAGCGTTCTCCCTGTTTCATCCTCAAGATGAAGATCACAGGCTTTTTTTAACAAATTCCTCAAGCTTCTCTTTCGGCACAAGACCGATCATGGTATCCAACACTTTTCCGCCCTTAAACATCATCAGAGTGGGAATGCTTCGCACTCCATAGGTGGCCGCGGCTTTTTGAGCATCGTCAACATTCAGTTTCATCACTTTGACTTTGTCCTGATATTGAGCTGCAATTTCTTCAACGATGGGGCCGATCGCCTTACAGGGTCCGCACCAGGGCGCCCAGAAATCAATGAGAACCGGCTTTTCGCTCTTCAGAACTTCTCCCTCGAAATTATCATCCGTGGCCACTCCCAGAAATTGGCTGCTCATGACTGACTCCCTCCTGTTGGATTTTCGTCTATATGGCATAGCGAAGTAAAAAAAGTCAAATGCTATTTGACTTTTTGTCCCATCCATATCATTTTTTGACTGCGTGGCATTAATCTGCTATGAATCAGAACACATAAGGAGGGCATGATGGCACCAGTCGGCGTATTATCAGGAACAATTATGATGGAAAGAAGCGAGCTTCTCCAGATAGGACGTCAGGTAAAGACCCGTAATCAATACGGGGAAGTGCTATTAACGGTAACCGATCAAATGGTTTTCATTGTGCGCCACGGCAATGATCCCGCTGAATATATTCTGCCCCACAGAATCAATCATCTTGCGAACCTTCAGGCGATGAAAGATATGGGTGTGACCGAGGTGATTGGTATCAACTCTACCGGAGCGCTGAAGAAGAACCTGTATCCGGGCATGATCGTCATCCCCGACGATTTTATCACGCTCACAGCCATTCCTACCATCCACCAGGATAAGCTCGCGCATATCACACCGTCTCTGGACGAATCTGTTCGTCTCAAACTGATCACGGCGGCAAGGAACATCAACCTGGACATTGTGGAAACAGGAACCTACTGGCAGGTCACAGGCCCACGTCTGGAAACGAAGGCGGAAATCCGGATGATGGCAAATTATGCCGATATTGTTGGCATGACCATGGCCAATGAAGCCGTTATCGCTCTGGAAATGGGCATGCCGTATGCATCGGCCTGTTCCATCGACAATTACGGCAACGGCCTGGTGGAAAAACCGCTGAGCATGGAGGAAATCATCACCGGAACACGTAAAAACGCAGACATGATGATGAGGCTTATTAAACAGTATGTTGAAGAAATGTCATCGCGTTGAAAATCAGGGCGATGATTTGTCTGTTTCGGAGGGGACCGACTTAACCAGTACTTTATCGACCCGGTTGCCGTCCATATCCACAATTTCAAATAAATAACCTTCTGCTGAAAACTTATCGCCGATAGAAGGAATACGGTTCAATCGATACATCGCCAAGCCACCAAGCGTATTGACATCCGGCCTTTCTTCATCCTTGCCAAAAAAGGACGGGACATTCAATAAATCCTCCACGTCTTCCACTTTTATCGAACCATCCATGAGGTAGGACCCGTCCTCACGCTGAAACACCTCAGGGCCATCAATATCACCCGGAGCGGGGAGATCCCCCATAATATTTTCAGTCAGGTCATGTAAAGTAACAATGCCTTCCATGGATCCGTATTCGTTGATAACAACACCAAAGTGTTTCTTTGTTTTCCGGAACATCTCCAGTACTTTAAGGGCGGGAGCCTGTTCCGGAATATACAGGGGATCAAACAGAAGTTTCTCCAGATGCAAGGTTTGATGTTGAATATAGTAGGCCAGCACCTCCTTGACGTTGACAACACCCTTGATATTATCAATCTCATCTTCACAGACCGGCATACGGGGATAAGGCGAGTTTAACACTTCAGATAATATTTCATCATTCGTTTGATGAATGTTGATCCAGACGACATCAACCCTGGGAACCATAAGAGCGCCAGCTCGTTTATCACCGAAGCGGATGACTTCATTAATGATATCGGATTCTTCTTTTTCAATTGCGCCATGTTCTGAACCTTTCTTCAAAAACATGCGCAGTTCTTCTTCCGTGACCAGTGCTTCATTGCGATTCTGGACACCAAATAATTTCAGAACTATTTTTGTGGAAATACTTAAAATCCAAACTAAAGGATAGGTTACCAAACCGAATATCTTCATGGGAGGGGAAAGGAGGATGGCTATTGTTTCTGCATTATTGAGCGCAATGGTTTTGGGCACCAATTCTCCGATAATCAACGAAAGATAGGTAATGAAACCTACGACAATGACAATGGAAAGCGTATGGGCATGCGGAGCCAGACAGTCAATATTTTTTAACAGGGGGGCCACATCTTCCGCCAAAGCCAATCCGGCAAAGGCACCGGAAACAATACCGATGAGTGTGATGCCCACCTGGATAGCGGATAGAACTTTTTCCGGTTCGGCTAAAAGGGTAAGCGCAGTTTTAGCGCCCAACCGGCCTGATTTTGCTTCTTCTTCCAGACTGGAACGGCGAGCAGAAATCAAAGCGATCTCGTACATGGCAAAGATGCCATTCATTAAAAGCAACAGGGTGATGACAAGTATTTCCAAAATATCTACTCCAAAAAACAGTTTCAATCTGTTTGCTCATTTTCATATTCCTGGTCAAATCATAACGCACAGCCATCACAGATTCTTAAGCAGAATATTTTCCGGTAACTGGTTAATCGCTTTTCGAAACGACTCCAGAGAGGCGGACAATGTTTCAAATTCCTGTGCATGGATAAAAGGCATGGCGTTGATCCCCCTTCTCTCTATTGCTTCCATTACATACTGGATCGTCAGCCTGTCCGGATCCAGCGCCGGCTGATAAGCCGGATCTGTGCCATCGTCATTGTCGGTTGTCGCAAGGATATTGCTTTCGACAAGTTCAAAGAGAATATCGTTGACAAAACGGATCGGTATTTCCAATCGGTTGGATATTTCGCTCGCAGTTAATGCCCTTTCTCCCGCGCGGAAATTGGCAATCAGGTGATGCGTGATCTGAAGAGAAAGCAGTGTCCGCATACGATGGCTGGCCCCGAGCGCATCCGGTTCAAATTCATAGGTATCCACATTCTGATGGGCAAAGGAAAGTTCCGCTCCATACAGAACAATCAGCCAGCTCAATTGAAGCCATACCAGAAAAAGCGGAAGCGCGGCAAAACTTCCGTATATGGCGTTGTATTTTACAACACCCACCTGGAACGTAATGTAGAACCACTGAACCACCTGAAAGATTGTTCCTGTAATGATTCCCGCAAACAATCCCGAAGAAAAACGCACCCGTGTATTGGGCATAAATACATAGAGAAACGTAAAAAGACCCCACATCATGGTATAGGGGAGAAGTTCCAGCAGGAAAAAAACCGTGGATCGAAAGTTCCCAAGAACGGTAAACTTTTCCATAATAGTGGCAACCTGGGTGGAAACAAAAACCGTCACACCGCCGGAAAGGATAAGAATCACCGGACAGATCAGCATAAGCGACAGATAATCAGCGAATTTCCGGCTGAGCGGACGCTGTTTTTTGACGCCCCAGATGTCATTGAAGGACTCTTCAATATGGCCCAGAACCTTAAGAACTGCCCAGAAAAGCATAATGACGCCAATCCCCGCCATCAATCCACCCTGCGTATTTTCCAGAAGAGAGTGGGAAAACTGGATGACGTTGGCCAGAATATCCTCATGACCCGCAAGTTTCTCGCGCAGTTGCTTTTCCAGAATTTTTTCAAAACCGAATCCTTTGGCAACACCAAAGGCCATGGCCAGGACCGGGACAATTGAAATCAGCGAATAAAAGGTCAGAGCAGACGCGCGTAGCTGACATTTGTCTTCATCAAAACCGCGCACGGAAAGAATCACCACCCTCAGCATATTCAGGAAAAAAGACTTCCCAGGGGGAAGATGCTTCCGTTGGATGCGCCATACATCCTGTTTAATGAAACTCACCGTCTTCTGGAGCAGTTGTCCGATGCCCGTCATTTCGCCTCCTGTGTGCTTCCTTTTATCTTTCGCTTATTCCCGGCCCACGAGATGTTCCGTGAGACACCGGCAGATCAAAGCCGGTATGACTGAAATTCCGCAGGCTCCAGAATGGTAATCTTCCTTCTTTTGAGGTATTCCGGAAAACCATACAGACGTTTCCCCGTGTACTCCATCACCACGGCGTCTGCCGGACAGTTATTCAGGCAGCCAAAGCAGGCCACACATCGGTCCCGATCCACAAACTGCTTCTCCGGATGGATTGCGCCAACGGGGCATTGCTTGACGCAGGCCTGACAACCGATACATTTCTCACCATCAACCGTGTGTTTGGTGATCGCTTTCTTGTTGAACCAGATCAGCGGCAGTGTCCTCAAAATCTCTCTTACCGTTATTTCCGATTCATAAATAATTGATTCACCGCGGCTGATTCGCTCAATCAACTGTTCTGTAAAACTTCGCACCTGCCTGTAAGTAGATGCATCCGGCAGATGCTCTCCCGCTCTCTGATTGGCACTGTCCCAGTTGGGCGTGGGATAGGAAGGAATGCTGCGGAATGCGGCCATCCCCACAGCCGCGCCACCGGCGTCGTTGAGCAAGCGAAGCATGTGACACAAAGCATTGTACTGATTACCCTCCGGTCCTCCATAAGAAACAAACGACGCCACAGGAATACCCGAAATTTTCGGCATTGCGGTCAGAAAACCACTGACATTTGGCGGAATATCATAATAGAAAACAGGGGAACCCACCAGGATCAGATCATAATCCGAAATATGTTTTTTATCATACTTCCGCATATCCGCCAGATCCGCGGTGATTCCTTTTTCTTTTAAAATGCAGGCGATCAGTTTTCCATAGCGGCTGGTAAATCCTGTCTGGCTGTAACACAAGATCAGCGCGCGTTTCGGGTTTCGGATTTTCAATTCACGCGGGAGAGCCCGTCCACTTTCAGCAAAAGTAAGCGGCAGGCTCAAAGCGGCGCAAACCATTACGCTTTTTTTAATGAAATCCCGTCTTGTGTCCATGGACGATTTACGCGGTCTTTCAGTATTTTGACTATTCATTTTCGTTGTCTTCTTTCACAAAGTTGATTTTCAGTTCGTAAACTCCGTTATCCAGATGTGTCGTCATGGGATGGCCGGATTTGGAAAAAACATGCATCATCGGCTTGTTGCCTGACAGTACATCCGCCGTGAATCCCGCGATGTTTTTCTCTCTGGCGATGCGGATCAGGTATTGCAAAAGAAATGTCCCGATGCCCCGATCCTGCCAGTCCTGATGGGTCGTAAAAGCCACCTCGGCATACCGCGTATTCGGATTATTAATATACCGTCCAATGGCCACAATTCTCTCGCGGCCTTCCGGCTCCTCTTTGCCGATCACCGCGGCAATGGCCATTTTATCGTTATAATCAATGGCGGCCAGAGGCATGGCCACTTTATGGGAGAAGGATTTCAGGTTTTGAAAAAACCTCGTATAGACGGCCTGCTCCGGCAATTCGTAAATCAAATCCTGAATGGCACGCTCATCCGTTGCCTTAACCGGACGGAAAAAAATCTGTGTACCCTTCTTGTCAACCCAGTGGACTTCATATTCTTTCGGATACAAAACCACCGGTAGCATCTGATCCCGGTAGATATAACCCTGCCTTCTGGCCGCTTCCAGAAGCTCGTCGCGAAAATCGGGATGCGCAATGTTGATAAGCATCATGGCTCTTTCCCGAATGGACTTCCCATGCAGATAAGCGATGCCGTATTCTGTCACAACATAATGAATATCCCCTCGTGTCACAACGACTCCGCTGCCTGAAGAAAGATGAGGTACAATGCGTGAAATTTTGCCGTCTTCCGTCGTGGAGGGAAGCACCATAATGGATTTGCCGCGTCGTGACATGGCCGAACCGCGAACAAAGTCCACCTGACCCCCGATGCCGCTGTAAAATTCAAAACCCAGAGAATCCGAGCAGACCTGTCCGGTCAGATCAACGGTCAGCGCAGAATTGATGGACACCATCCGGTCGTTCTGGGCAATCACATACGGATCATTGACATACTGGCATGGCCGAAACTCAAAAAGAGGGTTATTGTGCACGTAATTATACAAACGCCTGGTCCCCATGCAAAAAGCGGCAACAACTTTTCCGGGATGAAGAGATTTTTTTCGGCAAGTCACAACACCACTTTCAATCAGATCGATCAGACCTTCGGTAAACGTTTCCGTATGAACGCCCAGATCCTTTTTATTGGTAAGATAAGGAAACACGGAATTCGGAATTTTCCCCACGCCGGTCTGAATGGTGGACTCATTGTCGATCAAATCCGCAATCAGTTTCCCGATCGATTGAGCGATATTGTTCGGCGACTTCTGCTCAAATTCCAGAAGCGGCGTGTCGCTTTCAACAAATGCAGAAATTTGACTGACGTGCAGGAAGCTGTCACCCAACGTTCGGGGCATATTGGAATTGACTTCCGCCACCACGTACCTCGCCACTTCCGCCGCCGTCTTGGTAATATCGACCGAAATCCCCAGACTGACGTAGCCGTTCATATCCGGCTCTGATACAGTAATAAGGGCAACGTCAATGGGCATGGCACCCCGCAGCATCATCAGAGGCACTTCCGAAAGAAAAATGGGCGTGTAATCGGCGTGGCCTTCTTTAATCGCCGCACGGGCGTTGGCCCCGATAAAAAGTGCGTTATGCCTGAAGTGTTCTGTATAAACGTCCGTTGTGTAATCGGTGAGCCCCAGATCAAGAAAGTGAATCAATTCCACGTCTGCAAGATTTCTTCCCTTCTCCAGAAGAGTCTTCACCAGTAATTGCGGCTCTCCGCATGCAGATGCAATAAATATCCGCGCACCACGCCGAATGCGTGACAAAGCCGTTTGCGCGTCAGTCAATTTCTGTTTATAGGATTCCTGCCAGTTAAGGATCATATTGATTACCCTTTCTTCATGTACAAAAAGAACCCATCATCTTCAGCCAAGTGATGAATTACCGGACATTTGAAATCCTGCAAACAAAAGGCTTCAACTTTTCCTGTTAAAAAGCGCCGAGTTGGCAGGGTTTGATCTTTATTTTGAGATTCTCGCAGGCGGCGCATACGTCGAGGCGTTTGATTTTGAGTCTGTCCGCGATCTCCCAGGCTGCCTGACAGGAAAACCGGTTATCAATCATCGCCTTTCTTATGGCTGCTTCCAGATCAGGGGACACGGTCTCGGCGGCCGGTACGCGTTTTTGATTTCTGTCAAATCCGAAAAGCCCCAGCTGGCATTGAACAATATTGAAATTGAGCAGGTCAATCCCCACACCGATCTCGGAAAGCGTTGCGTTTGTTTTTTGAGCTATTTTTTCTGCAGCCCTGCAGGCAATATTGTTGTCTTTGACCTGCTTGAGGATTTCCTGTTTCAAATCCTCCTGCACCTTCGTGCCTTCCGGATGCTTTTTAAAATATTTTCCTTTGTCCTGATGTGCCATGGTTTTGTCCTCTTCTTTCAAAAGGTAATGATATCGTAAAACACGCCAGAGGCAAGGCGCGCGAATCGTCGAGGAATGAGTCCTGCCGTACGCAGACCGCATTGACGAGAGATGACGCGCAACACAGCATATGGTGCATTTGACGGCGTCATCAGTATTTCATATAGTGGAACGGTTCAATCGCCGACAAAGACTCTGTATCTAAGGTCTTAAACCCGTTTTTCTCCAGCAGCTTTTCCGTTTTTTCAATCTGATCCACATCAACGACAAATACAGCCTTTTCCGAACATTCCAGCACAAAGCCGCAGGCATCATTGATATTTATGCTTTCACGGTAGAGAAGCTGCATCAGTTTATTCAGGCCTCCCGGCTTATCGGGAATCAGCACGGCTAAAACATTTTTCAGGTGAACCTTCATGCCAGCTTCCGTCAATACCTTCTCTGCGTGTTTTGGTTCATCGACGATCAAATTGATTACTCCGGACGAACCGGCAGTTGAGATGGTTGTTGCCCGGATGCTGATTTCAGCCCTGGCCAGAACCTCTGTGACATGGGCAAGCTGCCCCGGTTTATTTTCCGCAGAAACAGAAAGCTGATATGCAATCATATTTTCCCTCTTCCCATCAAACCATGATTTGTATCATTTTTACAATTATCTATTTGTTTTATCAAGGCAAATCTAAAAAATAAACCTGTCTTTGGCGGACATCTTTTTCATGGACTCTCCGTTTCCATTTCGACAAGGCTTTCGCTGCCGCAATGCTTTTCCCGAAGCTTTGGCTTTTCAATTTTTCCGGTGGGATTCCGTGGCACAGAATCAAAGATGATTCTGCGAGGACGCTTATATCGCGGCAGCGCAGCGCAGAACTGCATAATTTCGGCTTCTGAACTCACAAAACCCGGTTTAAGCTCAATGATCGCAGCGGTAATTTCCCCTAAACGATGATCGGGAAGGCCGATCACCGCCACATCCTTGATTGCGTCATGGGTACGTAAAAAATCTTCGATCTGCACCGGATAAATGTTCTCGCCACCGGTGATAATGACATCTTTCTTGCGGTCAACCAGGTAAATAAAGCCGTCCTCATCCATTCTGGCCATGTCCCCCGTAAACAGCCAGCCGTTTTTCAGGATTTCTGCAGTGGCTTCCGGATTATTGTAATAGCATTTCATCACACCCGGACCTTTTACACAGAGTTCACCGACCGCGCCCTGATCTACCGGTTTGCCGTTTTCATCCACAATCTGCACTTCCCAGCGGTAACCGGCTTTTCCGATCGCGCCGACTTTGTGAATGTTCTCAATGCCGAGATGCACACATCCAGGGCCAATCGATTCCGACAGTCCGTAGTTGGTGTCGTAATCGTGTTTCGGGAAAAACCGTTTCCAGCGTTTGACGAGACTGGGCGGAACCGGCTGCGCACCTATGTGCATCAGGCGCCATTGATCGAGTTCTTGGTCGGCAAGCGTGACATCTCCACGTTCGATCGCGTCCAGAATATCCTGCGCCCATGGAACCAGCAGCCACACAATCGTTATCTGCTCCTCGGATACGGCTTTGATGATCCATTCCGGCTTCACGCCGCGCAGCAAAACAGCCCTGCTGCCGGAAAGCAGGCTGCCAAACCAGTGCATTTTTGCGCCTGTGTGGTACAGTGGAGGAATGCACAGAAAATTGTCTTCTCTGGTTTGTCCATGGTGGTTCATTTCAACTTCGCATGATATCATCAGCGCGCGGTGTGTATGAAGAATCGCTTTGGGAAACCCCGTGGTCCCGGATGAAAAATAAATAGCTGCGTCATCATCATCGGAAACGTTGACTTTCGGCGCCGCCGAGGAACAGCAGGCGGTAAGCGCGTAATAACTTTCCGCAAAAGCGGGGCGGCCCACGCCCAGAAAAAGCTTCATCTTTATTTTTGGAATTTGCCCGCGGATTGCATCGACGCGCTCGGTAAATTCCGGGCCGAAAATCAAAACGTCGCATTCCGCCAGTTCAAGACAGTATTTTATTTCTTCTTCCGTGTATCGATAATTCAGCGGTACCGCAAGTGCACCCGTTTTCAAAACACCAAAATAAACAGGAAGCCATTCCAGACAGTTCATAAGTAAAATTGCAACTTTGTGTCCTTTCTGCAGACCTCTTCCCAACAAAAGATTGGCAAATCGGTTGGCTTTGTCATCAAATTCGCGCCACGTCATTTCCCGTCTGTATCTCTTTTCGGGATTGGTTTCGACAAGTTCATAATCCTTCCAGTTTGCGGCAACTTCTTTGATTTCCGGATTGATTTCAACCAGGCTGATTTCTTCACCATACAGGGCTGCATTCCGTGAGAGAATTTCGTTGATGGGCATTTTATTTTTCATTCCTTCTGATTTTATTGATATACTCCGGCATTATGCGGAATTTTCAACACTTAAGCAACACGCCTGATGAAGGCATGTTTATGGACGTTTGAGTATAGAAATTTCATCCTTGTATGTCAATGAAATATAGGACGGTGTTATAGCAATAGGATGATGTCTCTCCCTGAACAACATATTAGGACGTCACCGTAGGAGAAAAAATTTTCCTGATACCAATAATCGTCTTTGACATGTCTTCTCATACCCACTCGCTCGAAAAGAATATCTTGTCAAAAGAGAAACATTAAGTTATGTTTTAAAAAGTATGTTAAATAAACCGTTAATACTTTCAACTGAAAATCTAATCCAAAAGGAGGTCATTATGAAATTAAAAGCTAATTGGTTTGCCCTTCCGGCAACACTCATTATGGTATTGCTGGTTTTTCTATTACTCATCGTTTCGGGTAACACAAATCTTTCTTATGCCGCCTCTGCAAGCAAGAAAGCACCCGCCATGGAAAGAAAAACTGCTGCCGAGTACACGGAGATCCAGATCAAGCAACTGGAAGGCGCGCTGAATTTCACTGACTCCCAGAAACCATTATGGAACGACGTTACCAAGGTAATGCGGGAAAACGCGAAAGAGACTGACGCCCGTCATGAAGCCCGTGCAAAAGCAAGAGCCGAAAGAATTGAAAAAAATATAAAAAGATCCGCTGTTGAACGCATCAAAGCACACACAGAAAACACCGAAGCCTATTTAGCCCAGATGAAAAAGCTGCTCCCGCCTTTCGAGGCCTTATACAACAGCATGTCAGATCAACAGAAGATCATTACCGATCTCCTGTTCGAAACAGGCAAATACGGGAGACATGGCAGGCAAAGCAAACGTGGCAGGAGATAATGGTTACCGATTGACGCCAAACAGTTCATCGGAACTGGTTAAAATTGGAGGTTGAAGATATGAAAAGATCAAATCCATGGAATTTAAAATCCATATTAAGAAAGATTGTCATGGCTTGTTTTTTGGTCGCGATGATCATTAGCATAAACGCGGTGACGTCCCTGGCCCAACCCCGACCAGGAGGGCCACCCCCCGGCATGCGCGGCCCTGGTCCTCAGCATCACGGGGGTTACTATGGCGACAGAGATTATCGTGGTCGCAGGGATTATCGTGGTCGCAGGGGCTATTACCGACATGGGTATCATCATGGACGCAGGGGACCGGGATTCCCCCCACCTCCGCCAATCGGCCATTTGCCGCCTCCACCCCCTGGATTTGGTATATTTTTCCCGCCACTGCCTTAAACGATATCATCGCGGTTGGCGCTCGGCATCCACGCTTCATATAGTTGCACAGGAAAGTATCTGAGTAAACAAAATGGGTTACGAATAACATCGTAGCCCATTTTCATTTTAAAGGGGATTTCCTTAACGGATATTTAATCGAAGAAACCTGTCTTTGAGCAGATTCTTATCCTTCATATGTAGAAACAACCGGATGATTTGTGATGTGAAGTGAGTTCATATTTTTAAAATCATTATTTTGTGCTACATTGCCGGCAAAACAGGATGATGAATAGAAAACATGCTTTATTAAGGAGACATTCCCATGTCTGTTTCAAAGGAAATTAAATACTTTTTGATAAACTCTGTGCTGTCTTCCGTGATCTATTTTCTGCTGAATCTCTATACGAAAACCATACACGTTCATCTTGAAAACGCTGAAATGGTCCTCAAGCATGCAGAAAACGGAGGTCGGGTAATTATTGGTGTCTGGCATCAGCGATTTTTTGGAGGTTTTTTTGTTCCCCCGATGTTCGATTTGACCCCCTGCATCATGGTCAGCCAAAGCCGGGACGGAGATTTTATTTCCAGGATCGTCCAGAAAATCGGATGGAAACCGGTTCGGGGATCGAGCTCCAGGGGCGGCAAACAGGCCCTTCGAGCGATGATTGAAGGACTCCGAAAAGACCCTATCGGGGTCCATATTGTTGACGGCCCTAACGGACCACCCCGTGTCATTAAACCTGGTCTGCTCGCGTTGGCCAGAGATGCCGACGCATTGATTGTTCTTGGACTTGTTTCCTATGAAAAAGCCTGGAAAGCAAACAGTTGGGATCGTTTCATGGTTCCCAAACCATTCAGCCAAATTCTTGTCCGATTCGGCTCAACCTTTTTAGTTCCAGAAAAAATGAACGATGATGAGTTTGAATCACTCCGTAAAAAAGTGGAAGACACACTGATCCGGGAACAGCAGGAAGCACATCATTTCTGGGACAAATAACCGAATAACTTCAGATGGATACATTCATATTCAGAGCATGATCTGTTGAATCAAGTCGTGCCGCAGATCAATCCGATAACCTCCAGAAAACGATCCATTTCCTCATCTGTCCCGATGGTCACCCGAAGGAAATTATCAATTTTTGGCTTATCAAAATATCGTATAAGAATACCTTCTTCCCTTAATCGTTGAAACAGGACGCGTCCGGGATACTGCGGACTGCTGATAAAAACGAAATTCGCCTCTGAATGAATGACGCGGAAACCAAAATCTTTGAGCTTAGCCGACACACGTTCCCGGGTCCGGATAATTTTCGACCTTGTTTCCTGAAAATAAGCGTCGTCCTGAATGGCTGCAAGCGCTCCGGCCTGTGCAAGGCGATCAACGGTGTAGGAATTAATTGAATCCTTCACCCGGATAATCCCTTCGATCAGTTCTTCACTCGCCAGAGCGTATCCCACCCGCAATCCTGCCAGCGAATGAGACTTGGACAATGTCCGGACCACCAGCAGATTCGGATAATCGTCGATCAGGCAGACAGCGGATTGGCCTCCGAAATCAATATAAGCCTCATCAATAATGACTACCCGATTTTTGTTCTTATCCAGAATCTTTTTAATGTCTGCAAGCGACAATCCTTTCCCGGTAGGAGCATTCGGATTGGCGATGATGATTCCCCCGTTTTCCTGAAAATAATCTTCCACAAAAACACTAAATTCATCATCGACCGCAATCAACCGGTAGGGAATATTAAAAAACTCCGCATAAACCGGATAGAAACTGTAGGTTACCTCGGCAAAAAGAATCGGGGGCCTCTCCGGCTCAAAAAAAGCGGGGAAGGAAAATGCCAGCAATTCATCGGAGCCGTTGCCGATGAAAACATTTCCCCTTTTGAGACGAAAATATTCTGCAATCGCATCTCTCAGTGCATCGCCTGAAGGATCAGGGTAAAGCCTCAATGTGTCACAGGCGGCAAGTTTGATGGCGTTTATGGCTTTGGCAGAGGGCGGATAAGGGTTTTCATTGGTGTTGAGCTTGATATATTTACGGTCTTTCGGCTGTTCTCCGGGAATATAAGGCTTAATGTTCTTAACTGTCTTGCTCCAGTATCTGCTCATGTCATTCATCCGTATTTTTTAATTATTGAACACCCGTGCATCTTAAATATAGGAAACATTGGGAAATTTCCATGTATATTTTGCATATGTGTGCAATAATTAAAGATGAATTCTGACCTGATTTTATGGTATAAAGAAAACAAATCATCAAAAGAATGCTTTTATTGCCCGTAAAAAATAAACTCGGGAGGAACAGAATGAAACCAGGATATCCCCATAAAGAACGGCGTCATCATGATCAGGTCATTTTCATCGAACGACGCAAGGGCAAAATTTGGATGTACGGTGAAATCCTTCTGCTGGCCGGGTTGCTCATGTATGTCGTGTGGCGACTGATATAAGAACCAGTGCATGGTATTTTCATCAATCAACCCCCGTAATCATCACCGCTTGTCACACCGTAAATGTGTGTCCCTGCGAGCTGGCGAAGGTGTTTTTGTCAATTCTTCATCAATAATGATCAATCACATAGACTCCATCAAAAAATAATCAATGGTTCATAATGAACTACCATTTTTAGTTGTACTATTTGCTTCTCATAAGACACAGGGGAGCAAATCATCCGCAAGCAACATAATTAACTCTAATAATATCAATAATATATAATATGATTTTTATTAAAAGGTAATCAATGGCACACTGATTGCTAACTTGTCTGAAATGTTTATACCTGAAGAGGAAAATCGTATTGGAAAAGCAGGGCGCAACTTCAACGGACATGAATAAGGTGAAAAATGAAAAAGATAAATCTGGAAGCAGCGGAAAGGGTGAATGCAGAAGATGATTTTAGCGTTTCTGAAGAGAATTATAGCGGACTTGTTCGGAGTATCGAGGACGGTATATTCATTATCCGGAACGGTTATATCCTTTATGCCAATGAAGGATTTGCAAAAGTAATAGACTATAGCGCTCAAGAGTTAATCGGTAGAAACATAAAAGAGTTCATCGCACCGGAATACCTGCAGATGGTGACACAACACCATGCCCGGCTGATGAAGGGTATTCACTCCTCCAGCGAATATGACTTCTGCTTAATTAAGAAAGACGGTGTAACCAGAGTGGATGCTGTCATTAACTTGACGGTCATCAACTATGTAGGCGGGCTGGCTGTAATGGGAGTCAGTAAGGACATCGCCGAGCGCAAAAAAGCGGAAGAAACACTCAGCGAACTTCTAACAAACCTGAGAAAGTCCATTAAGACAACTATCCAGGTCCTGGGCATGGCATCAGAAGTTAGAGATCCCTACACGGCCGTACATCAGAAGAGAGTCTCCAATCTGGCCCTGGCCATCGCCAAAGAAAAGGGGCTTCCCAACGATACAATTGAAGGGATCCGTATGGCAAGTTCCATCCACGACATAGGGAAGATATCCGTCCCGTCGGATGTGTTGTCCAAACCCACCCAATTGAACAACATAGAAATTTCCATGATTAAAGAACACTCTCATGATGGATACGAAATGCTGAAGCATGTGTATTCCCCATGGCCCCTGGCGGAAATCGTCCACCAGCATCACGAACGGATGAATGGCGCCGGTTATCCGAGAAATCTGAAGGGGAATGAAATCCTCATGGAGGCGCGCATTCTTGCCGTGGCAGATGTTGTGGAGGCCATGGCTACCCACCGTCCTTATCGTGCGTCGCTGGGTCTGGATGCGGCCCTCAAAGAGATAGAAACAAACAAGGGAATTCTTTATGACAATGGCGTCGCCAATGCCTGCCTGAAATTATTCCGGGAGAAAGGCTATCAGCTTACCCACCAGTATGATCTGTTCAGAATTCACTAAACGTCAGTTTTCAATTTCCCGAACGGTATTTAACTTTTTATAACCGTTGGATGCCCAGACGTGTAAATCCTGCACAGTCACATTGCTGGAACAGACAAATTGCCGTGCGCCTTCTTCCATTCTTCCCCGGCTCTGTTTGTTCTTATAGATTTTCAATGAACCATTCTTGAACAGCATCAAATAATATTCCATATTGTGATCTCCTTTCTGATTCTGTTTTCTTGATTCAATTTTTCAAATCTACCACGGTTGATTGATCCATGTCACTTCAGAAAAATTCCGCTTAAAATGTACCCCGCCGCAATCAGAGCCTGTGTGACAAGAACCAGCAAAACATTTTGTCCCATAGCCTTGAGAAAGGTTCCCCTGTCGTCATATCCGAACGATCCCTTGATGACCTGGAAACCCAGGGGCAATGTCAGAAGCGACAAAAGCGTGAACACCGGCATGTGATCATAAATAACCGCCCAGACCACCCAGACATAAACCAACAAAGTAACGAAAGAGAAAAAATAAGCCGCTTTTTTCTTTCCGGCAATAATCGGCAGCGTCCGCCTTCCCACCGTTACATCCGCTTGGGCATCCGGAAACTCGTTGAGTAAAAGCAGGTTATGTACCAGGAAAAAAGAAGGCATGGAAGCGATGAAGGAACTCGCTGAATATGCGCCGGTATGAACAAAATAAGCGCCCATCACCGGCAGAATCCCCAGCCCCAGGCCGGCCGACCACTCGGGGTACCCCATTTTCAGGATGAAAGGGGTATAAAAGATTATCAGAATAGCGGCCAGCACCAAAAGCGGTAAAAGCATCCAGCCAGATTTCAGTACAAAAAATAAAGCGATCGGAATCAGGATGAGTAAGCAGATAATTCCCAGCCAGAAAACTTCTGAAACAGTCAGCAATCCTTCCGGCGCAGCGCCGCTTCCTCCGCTGAAGGGAGTCCGGCGGGTTTTATAATCCAGCCCGCTGCGGGCATCGAAATAATCATTAAAGATATTGACTGCCGCGTGAGCGACCAGAAGGCCGAATGTGGCCAGCACCGCATATCCGAGGTTAAACGGCGAGCCGAAAAGTCTGAATTCATACCAGGCAACGGCAGCGCCCAGAATACTTAGGATCAGCGCCAAAATCAGAAAAGGAATGCGAATAACCGTTACAATGCCTTTGAAACTCATTTCATTTTCTGTATCCTTTCTACGGGTTGTTGCATGCGCTCCTTATCAGTTTATTCATCTTTCTGGCAAGGAAATTATACATACATCATGAGGAGCACAGATACGGCACCGCAGTTGATGGATTAACAGCCTCATCGTTGAATGCACTGTTGTCATGCCAAATGAAACTGTGTCAGAATAGTAAAAAGTCGTTATTCCCGCGAAGGCGGGAATCCAGTTGTCCCTGCGAATACCCTAATACAGGTCACGCGAGGGCACGAGTGCGGGGAACCATTCATTAATATTCCTGGATTCCGTGTCGCGCTTCGCTTGCACGGAATGACAAAACAGAGAAATAACTCTCGTCGAGTGTTACCTGGATTAAAAGGTCGTAGACTTACAAATCATTTCATCGGCCGGATAGGGTTTTAAAACGTCCTGAAGCTTCGACACGTCGTTATTTTGTGTTTCCAACCAGAGGGTCTGAGATTCTTTCGGCACGATCACCGGCATGCGGTCATGAATGGGTTCGACAACACCGTTGGCCTGTGTTGTGATGATGGTGCAGGTTTCCACGGTTTTTTTATCCGGGGCAATCCACTTCTCATGCAGGCCGGCAAAAACAAAGGGCACACCCGTTTTCAAGGAAAATGAATAAGGAATTTTCTTTTTGCCTTCCATCTTCCATTCGTAAAAGCCATCGGCGGGAATCAGGCATCTTCTGTGGAGAAAGGCGTTTTTGAAGCTGGGTTTTTCCGCCACGGTTTCAGCCCTGGCATTGAACAGATTTGCGCCAATGGACGGATCTTTGGCCCAGGAAGGAATCAACCCCCACAGGTAAGTTACCATCATGTTTTGATTGTCCTGCCGGATCAAAGCGGGAATATGCTGGCCGGGACTGACAGTATGGCTGGGAGAAAAATGCACGGACATATCGTGAACTTCAAATTCTTCGGCGATGACTGACAAATCCGTGATTAAAACAAATCGTCCGCACATGAAACATCCTCCCCGGCGATATTGTGTTCCCCGGCTGACCATACTTTGGCCGGCCGGGGAACACAAAAGAGAGACGCTGATTTCAATTTTTACAGCTTGATATTTCCTGCTTTCAACGTTTTGGTTGGCTTGAAGATATCCAGAGGGAATTTTTTATGCAGTTCATTCAGCTTATAGACCAGTTCAGGATAACCGATCCCCTGGGCCAGCGCGAAGGGTCCGAAAGGTGAACCGCCGCCGTTGGCCATGGCCAGATCAATCTCTTTAGGATCATCCGCAACGCCTTCCTCCAGCAGTTTTGTTGCTTCATTGACCTGGAGGGCGATCAGCTGATTAATATCAAATTCCTTCGTGGCTTTCGTCAGATCAATGGAAGGCCTCCCCTTGGACCAGTCATAAAAACCTTTCCCTGTTTTTTTACCCAGGTTGCCGGATTTTAGATAAGACAGAATCGCTTTTGAAGGTTTATAATCCTTGGAAAGCACCTGAGAAAAATACTCCAGACCGTGCACAGCTACGTCAATCCCGACATAGTCCACCAGTTCGAATGGCGCCATTGCCATCAGGGGCTTAAACGCGGCATCAAACTCTTCCGGTGAAGGATGCCCCGCTTCCAGAATTTTAGAAAGTAAAACAAGCGTCGGTTCGTTTACCCGGTTGAAGATAAAGCCGGGAGAGTCTCTCTTTACGATCACGGGAACTTTTTTAATCTTTTTGGCAATTTCATAACCGATCTGAATGGATTCGTCAGATGTATTCTTCCCCTTGATGACTTCTACCAGCTTCATCAGAATGGCCGGGTTGAAAAAGTGATACCCGATTACCTTGTCCGGCCGGTTCGTGGCAGCAGCAATATCCGTAATGCTCATATTGGAAGTGTTCGACGCCAGGATGGCGTGTTTCGGGGCAAATTTGTCCAGGTCCGCAAACACACTCTTTTTCAGATCGAGCTTTTCGGGAACAGCCTCAATAATAAAATCCGCGTCTTGGACGGCTTCCTGCAGATCCACCATGGGGGTAAGCCTCACCAGCGCCTGCGCATAAACGTCCGGGGCTATTTTGCCTTTTTCTTTTAACTTATCCAGGCTCGTGATAATTCCCGCAACCCCTTTGTCAACAAATTTCTGCTCAATGTCACGCAGGACAACGTTGTAGCCTCCCAACAGACAGGCAGCCGCAATCCCGTGTCCCATGTCACCCGCTCCAATCATGGCTATCTTTTTCACATCTTCAGACTTCATCGTTCTCCCTCCTTGTCCTATGAATTATTTTTTTGTCTTTGCCATCTCTTCATCCCGTAAAACCTTGCGCAGAATTTTGCCCACAGGGGACTTGGGCACGGCATCGCGGAACTCCACAATCTTGGGCACTTTATAGGGGGCCAGTTTGATTTTGCAGAAATCAATGATTTCCTCTTCGGTGGCCGTCTCTCCCGGCTGTAAAACGATAAAGGCTTTTACCGTCTCACCGCGGTAGTCGTGCGGAATGCCTATGGCTACCGCTTCGGATACTTTCGGATACTCATAGAGGACCTCTTCGATTTCGCGCGGATAAATATTGAAACCGCTGGCAATGATCATGTCTTTTTTGCGGTCCACGATAAAGATGAAACTGTCTTCATCCGCCTGCGCGATGTCGCCTGTGTAGAGCCAGCCGTCTTTGAGCTGATTGTCCGTCTCGGCCGGATTGTTCCAGTAACCTTTCATGATGGTCGGGCCTTTCAAGATCAATTCTCCGGACTGGCCGGGCTTGACATCTTCCACGCCGTTTTCCACATCCACAATGCGAAAATCATTGTCCGCCATCGGAATACCGATGGAACCGACCTTGGTGTAACCAAAAGGATTCGCGGTAATCACCGAACTCGATTCGCTAAGCCCGTATCCTTCATTGAAGATAATGCCCAGATCGATGACGCGTTCAATGAGCTCCAGCGGCATCGGGGCGCCGCCGCTGCTGAGCAAGCCTATGTATTTCCCCAGGTCAAGGCTTGCCGCCTTCGGATGATTGACAATGGCGGTAATCATTGTGGGCACAGCAGGGAAAAACACAATATGGCCGGCCTTGACTATCGTATCCAGGATTTCATCAATATCAAACCGCGGCACCAGAATCTGCGTTGCGCAGCTGAAAAACGCCCAGTTCATGGCGTAAATATTTCCATAGACATGGAACAACGGAAGCACCGCCAGAACACTGCGTTCCTGCTGCGGCATGGTGTGGGGAGAATACACACCGGGCGCCGCCCACATGCCGGCCTGAAAAGTAGCCGCCACCAGATTGCCGTGGGTCAAAAGCGCCCCCTTGGGAAACCCGGTTGTTCCACCGGTAAACTGGATCATGGCCGGATCCTCCAGCACGATGGGGATGCGGGGAGGACGTGTATCCTTGCAGTTTTCAATAAGTTCGGAAAAATGAAGCCATCCTTCCTCGAGATCCAGGCTCTTCGCCGTACTCACACCCAGCCCGTTGATGTAATCCGTGATTTTCGTGACCACCACGCGCTTCAATTTGGTGTCCGTAACCGCTTTCCGGACATTGTCCAGAAACATATCGAACGTGATCAGCGTGTCCATTTCGGTGTTTTCGATAATGAAGTGCAGTTCGGCGGGCGTATAGAGCGGATTCATATTCACCACGATCCCGCCCAGATGCATAATGGCCAGATAGGAAATGATAAACTGCGGACAGTTGGGCAGATGAACGCCCACGCGGTCTCCCTTTTTCACCCCTTTCGCCGCAAGCGCATTGGCCATTCTGAGCACCTGCTCGCGGATTTGCCAGTAAGTCAAATCCGATCCGTAGAAACGGGTGCAGATTTTATCCGGGTGAATCCCGGCGGTCATCAGAAAAATCTTATGCGCCGGGTTGCGGGGATAACGGATCGTGAAGGGAACATTGTAATCATAAAATTTATGCCAGGGTTTCGTCATCATAAGCCGGGACCTCCTTGAAATAATATTTTCAAAAATCGCGTATTCTGCTTTTCAGGTTCAACTTCCCTGCCTGGTGTTTCTCTCCCGCCTCCTGTCCTTCGACTTTACTCCTTCAGCGCCCCGGTAAAGTTTGCGGAATCGACCTTAATGGCCGCGCCTTCGTTATTCATGATACACTCCACCATGCCGAAGAATTTGGGAAACTCTGCGCCGATGAAAAACTGTGAAGACAGCACGCGCCCGCTGTAGTATGCCGCTTCGTCGTTATCTTCGAGGATCTTTTTACGGTCGGCGCCTTTGGCATCGCCCACCAGGGCCCTCGACTTCGGAAGCGTAATCGTCAGACTCCACAGGTGCAGCCAGGCCACAATCAGCGGAAACATCGCCTGCTGGAGCGGGGTTGCGTTCGCCACCAGGGCGATGAACTTGCCTTCCTGAAGCTGCTTGCCCATCATGGCGATGATTTCACCGAGTTTTTCCAGTCCGCGAGCAACCGGCGCCACGTAGCGTTCATCCACGATGCCTTTGGCTTTGTCGATCGTGTCTGTGATATATTTCTTGAGGACCTGATAGTTGTACATTTCAGGGTTCATCAGGATTTTGCGCATCTGCAAATCAAGCGACTGAATGGCATTGGTGCCTTCATAAATCGAGAAAACCTTGACATCGCGCGCATACTGTTCCACCGGATACTCCTGGCAGTAACCGTAGCCGCCATACACCTGCATGGCTTCAGCGGTAACCAGCCAGCCGGCATCGGAAATACCGGCCTTCACGATGGGGGTGAGGATTTCCACAATCGCCGTCGAATTCTTAACCTCGTCGGCAGAGGATGATGAATGCATAATATCCTCGTGATAGGCAAGAAACAAAAAGAGCATCCTCATGCCTTCGACCGTGCTTTTCATGTAGAGCAGCATGCGTTTTACATCGGGATGCTCGATAATCGGCACTTTCGGGGCGGCGGGGTTCAGCATTTGCGTGATATGGGCGCCCTGAATGCGGTTACGGGCGTAGGTCACAGCGTGCATGTAAGCGGCGGAGGAAACAGCCTCTGCCTGAACTCCCGTATGGATGCGGGCCGCATTCATCAGCATAAACATCACTTTCATGCCCTGACGCTCCTTGCCAAGCAGATAGCCGACGCACTTTCCGTTGTCGCCGAAATTAAGCGTGGAGGTAGCGTTCCCCTTGAGTCCCATCTTATGCTCGATCCCTGAGCAGATGACATCGTTGCGCGCCCCGAGAGAACCATCCGGGTTCACCAGAAACTTCGGAACAACGAAAATGGAAATTCCCTTGGTCCCTTCAGGATCACCTTCAATACGCGCAAGCACCGGATGAATAATATTCTCTGTCATGTCGTGTTCGCCGTTTGAGATGAAGATTTTCTGGCCGGTAATCAAATAAGTGCCGTCTGGCTGTTTGACCGCTTTGGTCTTCAGCGCACCCAGGTCAGATCCGGCGCCCGGTTCGGTCAGGCACATCGTACCGCCCCACTTCCCCTCCATCATTTTGGGAATAAACGTATTCTTAACTTCTTCCGAACCAAAAGACGCAAGGATATAAAGCGCGCCGGTGATCGCACCGCAATACATCGTCAATGCCGTGTTGCCTGCATTAAAATACTCCGACGCCGCCATCGAAACACAGGAAGGAAAACCCATTCCACCCATTTCCGGAGGAAATACAAGAGAGTGGAAACCTGCATCAATATAGGAATGAAAGGCCTTGTGGAAGGATTCAGGAACCTTGACTTCATTTTTCTTGGGATCAAATTTCAGGCCTGTTTTATCTCCATCACTGTTCGATGGGTAGAACTGTTCCAGGGCAATTTTTTCGGCAAGATCAAGCGTATCCTCATAAATATTGCGGTCAAAATCTTTAAAACGATCAAATCGGTTAAGCTTCTCCAGTTCCAGCATTTCAAACATAATAAAACGGACATCACGCGAATCCACCAGTTGATTTAACGACATAAACCCCTCCTTCAGAAATAATATTTTTACCTCTCGATGATTAAGAGCCAGGTACTCAAAATTTTAAAATGAACGCCTTGTAAGATTTCACCCTCCGGTCAAAATGAAAATTTGATCGTGGTGATCAAAACTTTTTGAATGCTGCTGATTAAGATTCCCGCTGATACATCAGCGTCCGGTCAAAAAACATCGAACGCTCGTTGTTTTTTTAGCAGATAAAAAACGAAATGCAAGAAATATTTACAATTAAGTTAAATGTTTATGATTTTACGCCTCACGTCTTGACATGCAGGAGAGGAAGGGCCAGATGGCGGCGGGAGGTTTCCCCTTTCAGCTGTGTCTGCTCACGGACAGTAGGCACCCCCCGGCGGCCTTTGCCCAGCTCTTCCATCAGGTGCGTTGATCCGAGATGCACCGTGTGCTTGCCGAACTTTTGGGCCAGTTCATCGGTCACGGCATAAACGTCCCGGATTTTTTCAGCCCTCACGGGATCATCAAAGAGCGTATACTGTACATTGCTCTCAGCAATAAGATCCAGCAGAATCACGCCCGTGGCACGGTACAGTTCTTCCGGCCGGTAACAGGCATGGAACAAATCACGGAGGATGCTGGAAAATTCCAGCGGGCAGGCGCAGGGGCGCGAAATGGACGCTTCACTGCCGTCCGTTTCAAAATTCTGCTTTTTCAGAAATACGATTATTTTCTTTGGCGCGAGGGTGTAGCGCCTTGCCTTAATGCAGGCTGATTCCATATTGCGCGCAAGCTGGGCGAAAAGATAATCGGCGTCAGACGTCGGAGGAGCAAACGTTCTGGTTTTGCTGATGGAGGAGTAAACGCTTTTTTCGTCTGAGATGACCGGATAAACTGAATCGCCGCGCAGTTCCTGCCAGATTTCCACACCCGGCTTGGTGAATTTCTGACGCACGGTTTTTTCGGGAAGCCGGGCAAAAGCCAGTGCCGTATGGATGCCGAGCTTTCCCAGATAATGGGTTGTGGCCGGCCCGATCCCCCATATTTTTTCCACCGGCAGATCGTTCAGGTACCCGGCAATATCCCGCCCTTTGATCACAGTCATCCCGGCGGGCTTTTGATACTTGGATGCCACCTTGGCCAGCACTTTGGTGATACTTAATCCCACCGAAACGGTAATGCCCAGTTCCCGTTCAATTTCTTTTTTCATCCGGAGGGCAATATCTTCGTAGGATGAGCGCAGAGCGCGGCGCATGCCGGTGATATCCGAAAAAGCCTCGTCGATGGAATATTCCTCGACATCAGGCGTGAAGCGGCGCATGACGGCAAACATCCGCCGGGAAAACAGGCTGTAGGTTTCATAGTCCGACGGCAGGACGATCAGCCCCGGACACATTCTGCGCACTTCATGCAGCGGAACTCCCCGCTTGATACCGACCCTTTTGGCCGCATAACTTGCGCAGGCCACGATGCCGCGCTCACCCCCGGTGATCAGCGGTTTGCCCCTGAGCTCCGGATGAATCGCTTCTTCACAGGACGTAAAAAACGCGTCGCCGTCGATGTGAACGATGGCCCGCGGCCAGGAATGAAGGGAAAAAATTAAATCACTCATAAAACAAGGCTGTTAGACTGTAGGCTATTAGGCTGTAGCTCCTTAAAAAACAAGGCTGTTAGACTGTAGGCTGTAAATTGCCTGAAGATAAGGCTAATAGGCTATAGCCTATTAGGCCATTAGCTCTATTTTGTAGGCCTTTGGCCTTATAAAATCGGCGCGTTCCGCGCCGCACTTCTTAGCCTAACAGTCTAATAGCCTTATCTTCAGTGGTGCCATGTGGTCTCTTTGTTGTTCTCCTCATTGACCGGATTAATGCGCCGATCACTTTTTGCGTTTCCAGCATCTTTGTTTCACAATTAATAAATTTATTTTCTCTCATAAAGCCCAATCTCTTGGCCAAACCATATTGATAATGAAGTTCCCTCAAAGAACCGAAAGCGATCTCCAAAAAACGAAGATACTCAGACTGACTCTCCCGGGCACAACCCTCCACGATATTCGAAGGAATAGAAACCGCTGCCCTTCTCATTTGGGACGTCAACCCGTAAACTTCTTCCCGAGGAAACCTGTTGGTAAGCTGATAAATCAACAACGCAAGCTCATCCGCCAATTCAAACGCCCGCAACTTTGTATGATCACGCATTATAAATCCCCTACCTCATAGTCCTAAAAGTCTACATACAGCTTGATAGTCTAACAGCCTACAGCCTAACAGCCTATCTGTGGTACTTTCGAACCAGCGCTGTTACCACTCCCGCAATCCGCAACTCCGTCTGCGGGACAATGGGGGGATATCCGGGATTTGCTGCCTCCAGCGTAACGGTTCTTCCTTTTTTGCGGAAATATTTCATCGTCCAGTTGCCGTCCACTTCCGCCAGGATGATATCACCGTCCCGCGGCTGGCGCCCCCTTTCAACAATGACCAGGTCCTTCTCCATAATGCCCGCACCGATCATGGAATCGCCCGTAACCGAAAGAAGGAATGATGTTTCCGGATGCGGCGCGAGGTAGTCGTCAAACGAAATCACGTCACGCAGTTCTTCTTCCGCAGGAGAAGGAAATCCGGCGTGCACCCTGCCGCTCACCGCCAACCCCCCAACCTGGCAAAGCGCGGGAGCGGCTGAAGCATTTTCTAATCGCGTCCCATGAATGCTATAAAAAAGCTTAATAATTTTAAATCCTTCATAGATGTCCCCTTTTCCGGCAGGCAGAAACGGAAAAAACACCTCCGCAATGTGTATGTCTTTCTGTTTTTCCATGTTGCAATCTTATAGAACGATCGTTCTATTGTCAAGATAAAACCTTGATCCTTTATACCTGGGAAAAACATGAACAAAAAACAGTTTTGGCTTGAAAAACCACAGAACGATCGTTATTCTATATATAAGGAATAAAATTATTGCCGGGATACGTTAATATTTTGACGCGATGAATCTCCTGTCAATATTAAAGACACGAAAGGAGGACATAAATTATGTCTGCAACAGTACACAAAGCACATTACGCAGATCCCTCTTCGTTTCGTGGAATCATTATGTTGTCTGCCTGGGGGCTTGCTCTTGTTCTTGCTTCTTTTCTGTTCCTCTGGCTTGGTTACCTTCTGGATGAATTGCTGGGCACCGCTCCGAAATTAATGATTGGTCTGTTCTTTCTGGCCGTTATCGGATGCTTTGTAGCATTATATGAGGAGGCCACAAATGTCTTGAGAGGTGCCCGATTGTAGGCTGAAATTACCACCATCCGCATTTCCGATGTGTCTTGAAGATCAAAAACGATCACCAACAAAAGCAGAACTTGGTACGTATAGCTGAAAGAGAGCATCAGGCAATTTAAATAAGCATACCCCCTTTCAGCCAGAATTCATCAATGTAGGTTTTTGTTTAGACTGGACAAATATCCCACAAATTACCCGCCGGGCATTTGGTCTTTATTACTGTGAAATGCCCAGTGTCGTAATTTCATTTTATTTCATTTGATTTTAATTATTTTACTTTTTATTTTCTTAACACGAGTATAAAGATAACAAAATTTCGGAAAATACCTGCCACGTATATTAATTGTTACCCGTATAAGATTACAATAATATTGCCACTAATCTTGACAAAAGCATCTATTGGTTGTATAATTAACCATACAATAGGAGGTACAACTAATGCCACATGCACCAAAAATTATACCCATTTCAGATCTTAGGCAAAATGCCAGCGATGTAGTGAAAAGTGTTTCATCTTCAAGAGAACCGGTTTTTATTACACAGCGAGGAAGAGCGGCTGCTGTGATGGTAAGCATGGAAGTCTATAAAAATGCACAGCATGAAATGGATATTTTACATTTGCTAGCCAGAGGCGAGAAAGAAATAGCAGCAGGAACTGGTTATGCACTCGACGATGTGCTGAGAGAAACCGACCTTTATCTTGAGGCTGCAAAACTTTGAGAATACTATTCACGCCTACAGGCCGCCGCCAATTTCTTGATGCCATTGCGTATATACACCGAGACAGGCCTTCTGCTGCACTATCTTTTCGTCAAAAAGCAGAGAAAGCTCTATCCCGGCTCAAGAAGTATCCCGAGTCGGGAAGGCCGCTTCCAGAGTTTCCTGAACTTCCTTTTCGTGAAGTCGTTGTAAAGCCCTATCGTTTTTTCTATAAGGTGAAGGATAATGATGTATGGGTGGTGGCAGTATGGCATGGTGCTCAGCTGCCAGATGAGCCAGAAAATTAATGGGTAACAAAGCGCTCAAGCCGGAGCCGCGCCAGGGGCGCGGCTCCGGCTTAGCTTTTCGTTGATCCTTTCAATTGGAAAGAAACACATTACCGGACATAACGATATTGCAACATTGTAGGTGTAAACCAGCTCTTTTGCTGGTTCAGAAATATTTTAAAATTATTCATGGCTTTTTATCTATCTCCTCCTGCTTGTTTCTCCATTCTTTCGTTTTATGCTACATTGCAATCGATAATCGTTGATATAGATTCATGCTCCATGGTCAACCATTGTATATGGCGTCTATTTAAATCAAATGTTTATCATGATGAGGCTCGCGGGATAATCTCACAGTGATCCGAAAAGCCGGCAGGGGGAACACCCAAAGCCTGCAGCAGACGAGCCCAGTAATTAACTTGTGCGGCAGTGCTGGCCAGGATCACCATTTCCCTTTCGGTAAAATTTGCCTTTAGTTTAGTGACAAATTCCTGCGGGAACAAAAGAGGTGATTGGGAAATTAAAACAGCATATTCCATGGCAATAATCTCACGGACAGAGAATGTACTCACCTCTGTAATGGTGATTCTTCCTTGTAATGCTGAATACTCCTGTTGAGTGATTCCAAATTGATCATGGTCATAGGAATTCATATCAATGCAGAAAGGGCAGGCAACAGTAAATGATGTCCGCAGGCGGACCAACTTGAGGATTCGTTTATTCAAAGTTTTGTCTTTGTGGGCAACCAGGATTTCCATGATGCCGGAACTGATGGCCACTTTGGGATACCATGCCAGCAGTTTGCCGGGCAGAAGATCGCGACCGGTTACTTTCCGGGAAATCCAGATGCCAATCCTTAGATAAAATGGAATGGATCTTGGCGGATCGATAAAGGCTTTCATGACGAACTCCTTAAGATGGATAAATGCTAAAAATAATATGCAATTGATCTTTGCATATTGCAACATACAATTTTCCAATAATCTTGATAAACATTTTCTTTTCTGTTTTCATTTTATTCATGCTCGACACGGTTACCGAAACAAGACTTCATTGATCCTGTTCAAGTCGATAATGCTCCAGGACAAATCATAAACAAAAAGGCAGAGCCAGTTTCAGCCCTGCCTTCCCGAAAAAAACTTCATACTTAAAAATATTTATTTCCGGACCCTCCTGCGGATGCTTAACAACCCCAGCAGCCCGAGTCCAAGAAGCATCAGGGTAGCCGGTTCGGGAACCATGCTGGCTGCGTAAGCACCGATCTGCGCATGAACCTCTGTTGTTGGATGAACACCGACCGTATCCCACCAGGCATAGGTTGTTCCCTCACATGCCGCAGGATTTGCCGCGCAATTGGCCAGCCATGTGCCTGTGGAATTATCAATGTCAAGGGTAAGTTTCGTTAAATCCAGCAAATAAAGATCAACGCCCGGGTTTAAGGCATCCAGTGTGCCAAGAGACGCACTCAGCGCCGCATTGAATTCATTCATCCACGCGACATAAGGAGCAGGTTGCTGCGTTGTGGCAAGGTTCATGATCATGAAATCGTCTGCCCCGATACCGATGAGATATGATATCGTACCGGCGATATTGAGCGCCGCCTGGGTGGCATCCCTGCCATTGAACATGTCATTGCCACCAGCAGAAATGGTGACGAGGGTGTTGTCGGCAACATTTCCGAAAACGGAGTTGTATACCCCAACCTGCCACTGTAGACCTGTTATCCCTTCATTTACACCAGGGGTCGCCGGATTATCAACCAGACCCGCAGCAGGATTATCCCAACCTGATGTTGCGCCACCATAAGCCATATCCAATAAGGATGCCCCTAAATCCTGGGCAAGGTACTCCACCCAGACCGGACCATTGGAAAAACGTTGAAAGCCGAACTGGTCATAGAGATTGTTGTTGCCGACAGCTGCATACGGGGAACCATTGAGTTCATACTGGCCATTGTCCGAAAGACTGTCACCAAAACTAAGGACACTGCTGTAAGCGTAAGCTCCGGCAGCAACAGAAAGAACCAACCCAAGACTCAAAAACCACGTTACAATAATTTTCTTCATCTTCTGATTCATGATTCCCCCTCCTTCATAATTGGGCATATCTTTAATCTCTTAACTTGTTTTTCCGTTGACTCCTGTTTGGACGACCGACAAAATGAATTGTTAAGAATAATCGACAACAACGGCAATTCCATAGACATAACAATTAGCAGCATAAAAAATGCCAATCAATTATCTATTTGATATTACTGTTTTATTAATTTTCGACCATCTAGATGTAGAAAAATCTGCAAACTTTTCCGACACTTAAAAACGGATCATATCCACTTATTTCAACTTTTATTTCATGAAATCAAAATGATAGAATATTGCCATACCGTAAAACATTCCGACAATCCTATCCATCGACCATTCGGTACTAGGATATCCATGATCAGCCTTTTCATCACGGTGCTCATACCCACAACCTACTGGAAATATACGATAAAAGATGATAAATATTCACCAAGTCAATGTGCTGCAGAAAGGTAATTATCCGCTTGAAAATCAGCCGTGCCTATAAACTATTCGCTGTCACAATTATTGTGCTTCTTGTCATTACGGCCATTGCTTCTTTTTATGCGCTTAAAATTCAGAATGCTATTATCTACAGCGAACACCATCGCCTGCGTTCGGTACTGTTGGCCTATGAATTATTTCAAAGCTCCGAAGACTTGACCCGCATGGCACGCAGTTACGTCTCGACGGGCAATCCAACCTACGAAGAAAATTACTACGCCATACTCGACATTCGTAACGGCACGCGTCCGCGACCCACAGATTACGACGCGACCTACTGGCATCTAACTGATGTCGGCAAGGGCAAATCCATGTCATATGGAGAAAAAGTTGCGCTTCAGGAATTGATGCGGCGGGAACATTTCACGGATAAGGAATTCGCCCTGCTGAAGGAATCCCAGGCACAATCAGATCATCTGGTCAATATGGAAAAACAGGCTTTTGCCGCCATGAAAGGTTTATATGATGACGGCCGCGGCAACTACACCGCACAGCGCGAACCGGATCCAGCTTACGCGGTAAACTTGCTGTTCAGCGAAAAATACTCCGATGAAAAAGCCGCGATCATGGCTCCGATCCAGCAGTTCATGAAGATGATAGACAAACGGACAAATGCCCAGTTGCTTTCATTTCAATCCAGCCTCCGGCAGCTAATTCTTTTAACAACACTGCTCATCTCCATAACCCTGTTTGTCGTACTCCTGAAGACGATCCATACCTTTCAAAGTGTTTTATATCCTGTGAAACGTCTGCTTGGCAAGGTCAATGAAATTGCATCCGGCAACTATGACGCCCGCTGTGTCGTCGATTCTTCAAATGAGATCGGAGAGCTGTGCGTGAAATTCAATGGCATGGCCGACGCACTTCAAACGGATATTATCAAACGCAGACAGGCGGAAGAAGCGCTGCTGGAAAGTCTGGATACCATCCGCGGACTCCTGGACAGCGTTGATGCGGGCGTGGTCGTGGTCGACCCTGTCTCCCACGTGATTGAACAGGCCAATTCCCACGCAGCGAATCTTTTTGGCGCTGGGCCGCAGGAAATCACAGGGCACATCTGTCATAAATATTTGTGTCCAAATGAAATCGGCAGCTGCCCGATCACCGACCTCGGCCAAGAACTGGATAGCAAGGAATGCGCCCTGCTGCGGGCCGATGGAAGTTCATTTTATATCCTGAAATCCGTTAAAAAGATCCGAATCGGCGGCGAGGAAAAACTGCTTGAGACTTTTTTGGATATTTCGAAACGCAAAGAAGCGGAAGAACAAATTCGTTACCTGGCAACCCATGACACAATGACCGGCCTTCCGGTTATGAGACTGGCCAAAGATTTTCTGTCCAAATCCATGCACCGGTCCCGTCGAAACAAAAAAATGACAGCCGTCATGTTTATTGACCTCGATGGTTTCAAGGCCGTCAACGACAACTTCGGACATGATGCCGGAGATTATGTTCTTAAGCAGGTTGCACACCGGTTACTCTCCAGCGTCAGGGAAAGCGATACGGTGGCCCGGGTTGGCGGAGATGAGTTTCTGCTCATTGCAGACGATATTCATATTTCTCAGGACGCATCCAGAATTGCCGGTAAAATCATCGATGTGGTTTCCCGCCCCATCAATATCAACGGGAATCAGGCCGCTGTCGGCGCAAGCATCGGAATCGCCCTCTATCCTTCGGACGGTGAAGATATGGACGAGCTGATTAAGAAAGCGGACGAAGCGATGTACAGAATTAAGAAAGCCGGCAAGAACGGATTTGTATTTGTCAATCAACCTGCAACATAATTCCTGCCAATTCGAAAGAAACAACAGTTCAACATGAAAAATCCTGGCAGGCGCCCGTAAGTACGACAGCCCCTGCCCCGTATGTTACCTGACAACCCGCGTTGTGGATCTCAAAGGGAATGAAAATAAAAAAATCAATTTTTTGCAATGACGGGAATCCAATTTGTATTACAATGCCAGAACATTTCCGATGGTCTGCTCCATTTTTTTAGTCAATGAGATTTTTTTCTTGACATAAAAGAGATTTCATTATTACACGCGCGAACAAGCAAAACGATCATCAGAAAAAAACGAGAATTCCAGAATCAACCACTTCGCAGGAAACTGTCGAGGTGTAAATGAACGTCATTAGATCGCAGCAAACTGCGAAACACGAATGCCTGCAGGATACAGCGAAATGAAAAAAGGAATATATCGTTATGCAAGAAAAAAGGAAATCTGAACGGCTGAAGGAATTAAGCGATATTCACACAACGGTCCTGACTACAGAAAACCACATTCCCAAAGGGGAAATTTGCTACAATTACAGCGAGGACATTTCTGTGTCCGGTGCCAGGATTCGAGGCAACGTTCATTTGCCCGTCAATACCCTTCTCAAGATAGACTTTACATTGAAAAAATTAAAACAAAAGATAACCGCGATTGGAATCATCCGATGGACCAAAGGCATCATTGAAGACAAGTATTACGAAGCGGGAGTAGAATTCACCAGCACATCCGTGGAAGTTATACAGCAAATTGCCGATTACATCTCATGGAGAAAGAAAATCATCAGCCTGAGTCCTTTTGCCATCCCTTTTTATACGTACGATAAAGCAAGGGGGTCAGACTCACCATAGAGGCAGCTGAATCGGGGTGCACAATCCATCAGTGCGATCAAATTCCCAACAGGGTATCCGCTTTTTCGTCTCCCGAAGGCTCGCGGTCACGGACCGGCAACATCAGAAGAATGCCTGCGATCTCCAGCAGCATGCAGAAAAAGAAAGCCGTATCAAATGCTCCGGTAAGCTCCGTTGAGGGAATCCTGCTTGCGGTGACTTCCGCCAGCTTCGGTCCCGCAGCAATCATACCAACCAGCATCACAACCGCCACGCCAAGCGTTGATCCGATATTGGTCATTCCCCGCATAAGTCCGGAAGATGACGCTCGCTCACTTACAGGCGCCTCTCCCATCACCGCGCTCGCGAGCGGTGTGAAGGTCACTCCGGTTCCGCAGCCGAACAAAAGGAGATACAGGGCAACAAATCCTGTGCCCGTCTGCGCTGAAAGATTTGAGAGCAGCAGCGTGGCGGCAGCGCAGATCAAGAAACCGGCGATAATGGGCTTCTTTGTACCGATAACATCGGACAATCTTCCGGCAATCGGGGCAGACAGAATCATTCCCACCGGCATGGTAAGCAGGATAACACCTGCATGGTCTGTCGGGATGTTCCTGATCAGTTCAAGATAGAAAGGCATCATGATCATCACGCCGGCCATTGCCATTTGAACAAGAAGAATCCCGATATTCTGCAGGGTAAAATCTCTGTTGTAAAAAAGGGAAAGATTGATGAGGGGACTCGATGTCCGCCGCTCCCGGAGAAAAAAGAAAAACCAGAAAACCAGCGATATGGCGATCAGCACGAATCCCAAAAATATTCTATGCCCCTGGGCTGATGTCAACCCCGTCACAAGGCAACCAAGCGCAATGAAAAGAAGAAGAACTCCCGGAAGGTCCATAGTGGTCTGCGGTATTGACGGACGCAGCTCCGGCAGAACCTTCATGCCCAGAAGTGTGGCAGCGATTCCCACCGGCAGGTTGACATAAAAAATAAAGCGCCAGGAAAAAGTGCTGGTCAGGAATCCGCCGACCACCGGCCCAAATGCGACACCGAGCATCAGGAACATCGACATAATGCCGAGTGCCTGCCCGCGAACGGCGGGCGAGAGATATGTGGTGATCATAACAGCTCCGAGGGCCGAGATCACTGCACCACCCATACCTTGCAGCATGCGGGCAAGAATGAGTGCCCCGATGTTCGGGGCGATTCCGCAAAACATGGAGCCCAGGGTAAAAAGGAAAAATCCTATCAGGAATATATTGCGGTATCCTTTCATGTCGCCAAGACGGGAAGCAGCGAGGAGAAGACTTACCATGACGATCAGGTAGGCATTGAGCACCCAGGACACGGTGACGGTGGATACGTTGAAATACCTGGCGATGGAAGGAAGAGCAATGTTTACAATGGTGGCATCAAGTCCGGCCATAAACGAACCGAGCGATATCACCAGAACAATCGTCAGATCACGGCGTGACATCCCCTGCCGGGAAGGTGTTTGGTCCATCACTCATCTCCTGCAGTTCAATATTGATCCCCTTTTCGACGCAGCCATCCTATCACCTCCCCCTGCCACTGGTCCGTCCCTGATACCTTTTCACATCATCTGTATCCAAAGGAGGGTATATCAAGACTTTCCCGTTATCCTTCATGATAATACCGCTGACGAGTCCCAGCATGGAGTACCACTCCCCAATTTTTTGCCCATGATCATCCAATATATCGAACCCGTGCGCTTTTTGAAGGCAGCAGTCCAGCAGCCGCATTTGCATATTGGACACAAGTCCCGATATGATTTCCTCTTTAGGCTCTATTTCCTTCCACAGATCCCTGTCTCCATCAATTTCATACGATTTTTTGAGACCAAAAATCGCCACAGGATAAACGTCGGACCCTGTCAGAAAATAGTTGTAATCATCATTGATGGAAAATCTTTCAAAATGGACGGTAGCGGTGGCGCTTGGTTTCAAGCTTCCCGAATTTTTAAGCAGCGCACCCGTGCACCCCAAAAACAATCCTGCCATACTCAGGACCAGCATAATGCCTGACAGCACTTTGTATTTACGATTCACATGAACCTCCATAAATAATTATTTTACGTTCAAATCACCCATAAAAAATTGATCTTTTTTTCTCATTTTATAAATTAAAATATACAATATATGTGGCTCAAGTGCATCTGTTTTATCATTTGTGATTTCTACAGTTGATGAAATATAAGAAAAATGCAAGATTATTAAAGTTTATTGCAGGAACCATTTAGAATAATCAAGACGCCAGACAAACCCATGGGAGGGTGCAAATTTCATGAAGTCTTATGATGTGTTGATCATCGGGTCCGGACCGGCGGGCCTGTTTGCGGCCATGGAGCTTGAAAAGATGGGGATCGGAAACATTGCCATCATCGACCGTCATGCCTACACCGCCGGCGGTCTTCTGAACGACGGCAAGCTGAATTTTGATCATCGAATCGGTCTTGACTTGAATGAACTTAAGATTGATGTTGATACGGCATGCCATTACATCAACGAAGTCAAAGCGATTTTTACACGTTTCCCCCGCTGCCGTCAGGTAACCTATGTCAATAAAAATGAAAAAATCGACGTGCTGATGAATATTGCATATGAGCATGGCGTTGAATTCATTGCCCCTGAACAATGGCACTGGGGAACCGATAACGGCAAAGCCATCGTGGATCACCTCAGAAGTTATCTGGGGAAAACGGTCTTTCTTCTGGATTCAGAAGTCATTTCCATCGAAAAAAGAACCGGTCATCTCTATCGCGTTGCCGCACGCAAAAAAGGCAAAATATTTCTGTCAGACGCACCCGTTATTCTGGCCGCTCCGGGTCGCAGCGGCGCTTACTGGTTTCGGGATACCGCAAAAACGCTCGGGGTTGATCATAACTTTGGTCCTATAGACGTAGGAATCAGGATTGAACTGAACAGAAAATTCTATGAGGAAATTACAAATATCGTGTACGATCCCAAATTCATTTTCAGGACCAACCGGCATAAAGACAGGGTCAGAACCTTTTGTACCAATCCGGGCGGCAGGGTTCGTCTGGAAAATTACGGCCAGTTCAAACTGGTAAACGGCGACGCCCTTTCCGGTCGCAAGACATCCAATACCAACTTCGCTTTGATCAATACAGTCGCCCTGACCACACCCTTTTCCGATACAACCGAGTTCGGTCACATGATCGCCCGGCAATTTCATCTGCTGGGCGGGGGCCAGCCGATCGTTCAGAGAGTGGGGGATTTTCGTGAGGGAAGAAGGAGCGCCAAATCAACATTTGACAGCCGAATTCGCCATTTTGAAATGTGCAAGGCAACCTGTTTGGTCACGCCGGGAGACATCACCCTTGGATTACCGGCGCGTATTGTTGACAACCTCTGGGAATCGCTGAAACGGCTTGATAAAATCATCCCCGGCATTCTTCATCCTTCGACGCTTCTTTATGCACCCGAGATAAAGTTTTTTGACACGCACTTTCCGACCGATCAGAATCTGGAGACGAATGTCAGTGGCATTTTTGTTGCCGGCGACGGTACGGGGAAAAGCCGCGGAATCGTGGGTGCCGCCATCTCAGGTATGATCGCTGCGAAAGGCATTGCAGGAAAAATCCGATGCAAACAACGTTTGCCTTTTTCCCATCAGATCATTCCTGCAAAAGATGGAAAGTAGGCAGCCTCCCGTTTTCATGACCTCATACGTCACTACCGGACGGATCTTTTTCCTTCGCACAGACCGTCTGGCATTGTCTTGATTTCGGGACTGTCAGCTGATCAACTCTTTGAAAAATGAGATTTCCAAAAGCCATCATCAGAATAGTGATGAATATAACCTGTGTAACAACACCGGCATTCATGAACGGCAGTAACATGGCTCCGGGAATATAAAGAAAAAGCAGGATTGTAATCAGGCCGCGCGGGGCAAAATAAAACAGGGGTTTCAAGGGCATTCGCAAAACGGCTTTCAAAAAAAGAGCCCGTAATATGAAAATTACGGAAGTAAAGATTAATGCTACGATCAAATTATTAAGATTCAGCAAATCCGAAACATTGATGTAAAATCCGAACAGCACAAAAAAGAATGAGCGGACAATGAACGTAAGCTCCGCAACGATGCTTTTAAAAGAACAGACTTCATCGTTGAATTCTTTAAAATCAATCAATTTTATCGAATAGCTGTTTTTAAACAAATTATTATTATTCATAACCAGTCCGAAAATGAGAACAACGACCAGGGAAGGTAAGCGCATCAGATAGGCCAGCGCGTAAATCAGAACAACAGCCGTCATGATCACCACATGCTTTACGTGGTGATTGATTTTATGCAGCATTACGGCCAGAGCAGAGCTGAATAACACAGAAAGAATAATCGTGATGGTGATATCCCACAAAAAACGCAGGATACCTAATTCCATGGAACCGCTGCTGAACAAAAAGTAATTGAACGTCAGAATACCGACAATGTCTGATAGGGAGCTTTCATAAATGACAAATTCCCTCTCCGGGTCTGCCAGGCTAATTGCCGACGGGATGGCAACCGCACTGCTTATAATGGCAATGGGAATGATATTGACCAGAGATGTCCTGACATCGTAATGGAAAATATAGAACAACATCCCTGTAAAAAGAACCACAAATATGAGAAATAGCACGATGGCCGAAGACAGGGAACTGACGATCAGTCTGGTTTTTTCTCTACTTAAACTTAAATCAAGGCTGGCTTCCAAAACGATCAGAATCAAACCGAGAGTGCCCATAAAGGGAAGAATGCCCTTTATGGGCAACAGCTGTAATTGATAATAATCGGCAACGTAATGAATGGCCATGCCGGTGATGATTAGTAAAAGCACACCGGGCAGTTTGGAATATTTAGACGTAATATCAAAGATATACGCCAGAAGAATAATGAGGCAGAAAGAGATAAGAATATAATATGTCACGACATTAAACCCTATGAAGGATTGCTTTCACAAAAAGCCCGGATCAATAATTCAAAAGAAATTTTCACAAATTTATAATTCCTCAACCTGATTTTCAGGCAAACCTCGGTTCACAATTAAATCCCGACTTTGACAGCAAAAGTGGTTTTCCTCAAAAAAACATCAATGATATCCAGGAAAGTGTCTGGGGAATTATAAAAGTGTAGTGAACAAAATAGCCTGTTGATAAAGATATATATTGATTTTATCGATAATCGTGGTATACAGGTTTCATGTTTATCAAAACCACCACAAATTCTGCCGGTCAGACCTACTACCATCTTGTGGAAAGCTATCGACTCAACGGTAAAGTCAAGCACCGCACCCTGTTGTCTCTGGGCAAGGCCGGCGAAGACCGCATGGATGAACTCATTGCAGCGATCAGCAGGCACAAAGAAATCCTGACCCTATTGGAGCTGGCCAAAAGTATTGACGTGAAGGACACCTATATCCTTGGCCCGCTGCTGGTTTTGGAGCGCTTGTTTGAAAAGAGCGGTATCAACCCTATTTTGGAATCCATCGCCGCCAGGCATCCCAAGTTGGCACTCGATTTACGGGGCATCGTGTTCACTTTGGTTGCGGCTCGCTTTGTGCAGCCGGGTTCCAAGCTCAAGGTTTTCGAACATTGGCAAAAGCGTTTCTATCCGGAGATGGTTACTCAAGATATTGGCCTTCATCAGTTGTATCGGACACTGGATCTGCTTTCCGCCCACAAAGATGAGATTGAGAAAGCGTTATTTTGGCGCGACCGCGATTTGTTGAGCCCGCAGGTGGATGTGATCTTGTATGATCTGACCACGCTGCGGTTTGAAAGCACGCGGACTGATTTGGGTGAGTTGCGGCAATTTGGTTACAGCAAAGAGCGGCGCAGCGATTGCACCCAGGTGGTGCTGGGCTTACTGGTGACACCGGAAGGCATCCCGATCGGCTTTGAGGTGTATCCCGGTAATACGTTTGAAGGAAAAACCATCAAAGGCATCGTTGCCAAGTTACGGGAAAAGTTCAGCATACGGCGATTTATCTTTGTGGGGGACCGGGGGTTGTTTTCGAAGCAGAATCTGACGGAACTGCGCGGTGAAAACAAGGTCGGCGAGTTTATCGTCGGGATGAAGCTTGCGGTGTTTAAAAAACGTCACGAAGAATTTTACGATATTGGACGATACCAATGGCTCAACGACGACCTGGCCGTGTATGAGACAAACCACGAAGGGGACCGGTGTATTATCACCTGGTCTCGGTCCCGGGCGGAGCGCGACCGCAAGTCTCGGGAAGATGTTCTGGATAAGATTCGCAAAAAGTTGTCCAAGAAGAAGATCACGGCAAAAGAGTTTGTCACCAATACGACCTATCAACGGTATGTCTCCGGCTTGAACGACAACCGGGACTTTACCCTCAACGAGAAAGCGATTGCACAAGACGCAACCAGGGACGGTTATTTCGGTGTGGTCACCAATGTTCTGGACATGGATGCGAAAGAGATTGTTGCCGACTACAAGACGTTGTGGATTGTGGAAGACGCGTTTGGCGAGATCAAAGGGACCCTGCGGGCCCGTCCTGTTTTTCACTGGACCGATCCGCGCATCGTGGGACATCTCACCTTGTGTTTCATCGCTTACTATTGCGAGTCGCTGATGACCCAGGCACTTCGTGAAAAGAAATTGATGTTAGAGAATTCTGCGATCGATGCAGCGGTCATCAAGCCGCGCCCGCTCACCGTGCTGGAAGCCATGAGCGAGCTTCAAGAAGTAAGAGCCGTTCCGGTTACGCTGCGTTCTACGACCATGTGGGTGCGTACCGATATTCATGGAAATGCTCATAAGCTGTTTTCGGCAATTGGTCTGAAGCCACCTCCCAAAGTTTTGCACATCACAAAAAGCGAAAATGTAGTGGCACAAGCTTGAAGTGCGTCTGTAACTATCCATTATCACAGAATATTATTTTTTCTGCTGTCAAAGTCGGGAGAAATTTTCACAAATTTATAATTCCTCAACCTGATTTTCAGGCAAACCTCGGTTCACAATTAAATAATGTAAAATATTATATATATCAAGTGGCAAGAGTTACTTCTGAAGAATCATTTGTTACGGGTCTCCCCATATGCACCTGAATCCGGCAGCGGATAAGAACCGTCTTCAAGATGTACTTCCGTCCCCGCAATGGCTGGATTGAAAACACACAGAAGGCGGAGGTCTTTTGACGCCCGTAAAAGATGCTCGTCGTGGTTGTTGAGGGCATACATCGTCCCCGGCACTATGGAATAAATCTTTCCGTCTGCCAGTGTTTGAACTTCGCCTTCACCCTCGACACAAAAAACGGCCTCCAGGTGATGTTTGTACCAGATGTGTGTTTCCGTTCCCGCAAAAATGATCGTTTCGTGGAAGGAAAAACCCATTCCGTCTTTTTTCAGAAGAAGCCTGCGGCTGACCCAGTGATGATTTTCAGCCCAGACTTCGCTGTCTGTCCCCATGATATCATTGATCGTTCGAACCAGCATGGTTTGTCCTTTCCTTCACCGGTTTTTCAGTACACTGCCGATAGAGGCATCCAGGATATCCAGGCCTTCCATGAGTACCTCATCAGGGATAATCAGCGGAGCGAGAAATTTAATGACATTATTTCTGGCGCCTGCCAACTCTATGATCAACTTGTTTTTAAAACATGCCATAGAAATTTCTCTGGCGAGTTCCGACGGTTCGACAGCCATTCCATAGATGAATCCCCTGCCCCGCACTTCCGCGTTCAACTGAGGATACTTCCCGCTGATGGTATGGAGACGGCCGGAAAGAATTGCTCCCTTGCGGAAAATATCTTTGGAAAAACGGTCGTCCTTCCAGTATTCGAGCGCCACGGAAGCCGAAACAAAAGCGAGGTTGTTCCCGCGGAAGGTTCCGGTGTGCTGACCGGCTTTCCAGATATCGAGCTCGCGGCGAAACAGAACCAGCGACATGGGCAGGCCATAACCGGAAAAAGATTTGGAGACCGTGACAATATCCGGTTTGATGCCGGACTGTTCAAAACTGAAGAAATTTCCCGTGCGGCCGTTGCCGACCTGAATGTCATCGACAATGAGCAGGATGTCAAACTCGCGGCAGATGGCTTCAACTTCGCGCAACCATTCGTCAGAAGCCACGCGGATTCCGCCCTCGCCCTGCACAGTTTCGAGAATGACGGCGGACGGGATATCCACACCGCTGCTGTTATCTTCAAGAAATCGCCGCATATATTGAGCCGTGTTGATGTCTTTCCCCAGGTATCCATCGTAGGGCAGGAATGAAACATCCGAGCGGTTGATAAAAGCCTCGTCACGATAATAGGCATTGGCCGTCACCGACATCGATCCCATCGTGAGTCCATGGTATCCGTTCGTAAACGAAATGACATTAGAACGTTTTTTCAGCATCCGGGCAAGTTTCAGACCCGCCTCAACCGCATTGGTCCCGGTGGGGCCCGTGAACTGAACCTTGTAATCGAGGTTGCGGGGTTTGAAAAGAACTGACTCCATTTTGAGCAGCAGGTCTTCTTTCGCAACCGTGGCCATATCCAGACCATGCACAATGCCGTCATTTTCCAGATATTCGATGAGTTTCTTTTTCATCCGGTCGTTGTTGTGTCCGTAATTCAGCGTGCCGGCACCGGCAAAGAAGTCGATATAGCGGTTCCCGCTTTCATCAAATAAAAAAGCGTCTTTGGCCTTTTCAAACACCACGGGGAAAGACCTGGAATAGCTGCGCACTTCAGACTCCAGGCGTCTTATCGTTTCCATCAGATTTCCTCCTTTGATAACAGGTTAAAAGGCCCGATACGAAACAAAACTTCTTCTTCATGGGATTGGCCGCCGAAATCATCGGCTGAAAACAGAACGCTTTGAACCAATGGTGCATCAAGCGATTCGGCCAGGGAAGAAAAAAGGGCCTTTGATGAATGGTTAGACGGGCTGACCGTCGTTTCCAGATAGCGCAGAGGATTGGGATAAGAACGGCTCAACAGGTCCTGCAACATTAAGCTGGCTATGCCTTTCCCCCGATATTCTTCTTGTATGCATATTCCGACGCAAGTCGCCACTCGATTCCGATTCATTCCGCCACCTGATTCCGATTTAAGTCGCCACCCCATTCCGAGGGAAATCGCCACCGGATTCCGAAGCATTTCGCCACCCCCTGGAAGGTGCGGAAAGGACGCTGGATAAACACGATGAAAGCCGCTAAAGCTCCATGACAAAAACGGAGGCAGTTATGGCGGCGGAAAGGTTATCCATGCGCACGATACGAGAGATTTTACGATTAAAATGGGAGAAGCATCTCCCCAATAAAAGGATCGCCGAAAGCTGCAACATTGCCCGTAGTACGGTCAGAGATTATTTGTCCCGTGCGGGACAGGCCGGTTTATCCTGGCCATTGCCGGCAGAACTCGACGACAGCCTTTTGGAGCAGATGATTTTTACAGTCCAATCAACGCCAGTGACGGGCAAACGGGGCATGCCGTCACCGGAATATATCCGCAAAGAACTGACCCGGAAAGGTGTCACCTTAAGGCTTTTGTGGCTGGAGTATAAACAGGCCAACCCCGACGGATACCAATACAGCCAGTTTTGCCTTCTCTACCACCAGTGGTTGGACAAGACGGATGTTTCTTTACGCCAAACCCACCGGGCCGGAGAAAAACTCTTCATTGACTATGCAGGCCAGACGATTCCGGTAACGGACCAAGTGACAGGGAAAACCCGCGAGGCCTGGCTGTTCGTCGCCATTTTGGGCGCCAGCTGCTATACTTTTGCCGGGGCGTCTTTTTCTCAGGATATTCCCTCCTGGATTGATGCTCATGTCCGGGCGTTTCGATTCTTTGGGGGTGTGCCTGAGATTCTGGTGCCGGACAATCTCAAATCCGGCGTTACCAAACCCAACTACTACGAACCGGACATCAATCCCACCTATCAGGAGATGGCCCGCCATTATGGAAGCGTCGTCATCCCGGCGCGAGTGCGGAAACCCAAAGACAAAGCCAAGGTAGAATCCGCCGTGCAGATTGCCGAGCGTTCGATTCTGGCGGCGCTGCGCAACCATACCTTTTTCAGCATTATGGAATTGAACACCGCAATTGCTCAAAAGCTTGCCGAACTCAACGACCGTAAGTTTCAAAAGATGGACGCCACAAGAAAGACCCTGTTTGAGACCATCGATAAACCGGCCTTGAAACCGCTGCCCGCCACCCCCTATGAGTACGCCCGATGGAAGAAAGCGCGGGTCAATATTGATTATCACATCGATGTGGACGGCCATTACTACAGCGTTCCGTATCAACTGGCAAAACAACAGGCGGATGTCCGGATCACCCAAAGCATGGTCGAAATCCTGTTCAAAAACAAACGGATTGCCGTTCATGTCTATGATCCCCGCCAGGGAAAACATACCACCATTCCGGAGCACATGCCCAAATCCCATCAGAAATACTTGGAATGGACACCGTCGCGCCTTGTTTCCTGGGCCGGTCAAAACGGACCGCAAACCAAGGCGCTGGTGGCCTGCATCATGGAGAACAGGACTCATCCCGAACAGGGCTTTCGCTCCTGCCTGGGAATCATGAGGCTGGCCAAAAAGTATTCGCCCGAACGTCTGGAAGCTGCCTGCGCACGCGCGCTGATTATCAAGGCTTACAGTTACAAAAGCGTCGAATCGATCCTCAAAAGCAAGTTGGACACCCAGGATTTATCCGTGCCTTCCCTCCAGGATAAACCGATCCTCCATGAGAATCTCCGGGGCAAAGAGTATTATCTGACGCAGGAGGTGTCCCATGCTTAACCAGCAAACGATTGATAAACTCCATATGCTGAAGCTCATGGGGATGGCCCAGGCCTTTACCGATCAACTCAATCAACCGGATATGGATCGGCTCTCTTTTGCCGAACGTTTCGGCCTCATTGTCGAGAGTCAATGGACCTGGAAAGAAGATAACCGGATGTCCCGTTATCTGAAAAACGCCAAACTGAAGCAAAACGCCTGTGTCGAAGATATCGACTTTAAAACCCATCGGGGGCTGGATCAATCCGTCATCATGAAGCTTGTCTCCTGCGATTGGATCAAGCGGCATCAGAATGTGATCATCAGCGGCCCGACCGGCGTCGGGAAAACTTATCTGGCCTGTGCCTTAACGAACAAAGCCTGCCGCGAAGGGTATCGCGCTCTTTACATCCGCGCCCCGAAGTTTGCCTATCAGATGGCTCTGGCCCGAGGCGACGGCAGCTATGGAAAAACAATCGCTCAATTATCCAAAGCGCAAATCCTGGTGATTGACGATCTGGGCCTTGCCCCCATGACTGATCCGGAGCGCAGAGACTTGCTGGAGGTCATTGAGGAACGGCACGGCCACGCTTCCACAATCGTTACCAGTCAGTTGCCGGTGGAGAACTGGCATGAACAGATCGGCGATCCGACGGTTGCTGACGCCATCTTGGACCGTCTGGTGCACAATGCTCACAAAATAAATCTGAAAGGAGGATCTCTGAGGAAAAAATATGCCGACTTGACACCAAAGGATAAGTTATGACAAACAACCAAAAACCAGCGTCGCTTCGCTCCGACTAAAGGGGTGGCGACATGATTCGGATCAGGCTGGCGACATCCATCGGAATCGCATGGCGGATTCCTTCGGAATCAGGTGGCGAAATCAGCGGAATAGGCACTTGTACCGCAACCTGCCAGACAAACAGGGTATCTTGCTGATCAGGACGAATGTATGCGGAGATAAAACCGCAGACGTGATCATTGCTGCAGGCAACAACTGACGTCTGAAAAAAATGAGCACAAATGATAAGATAGCAATAATGCGAATTGACATCCAGCGGAGGAGAAAACCTGACCAACCGCTCAATGGAAGGCGCATCAGAGACTTCCGGCTTACGAAAATGAATATCCGTTGGATTATTTTTCAAATCCCTCTCCTTTGCAATGTTTAAGTTAGCCGTTATAGATGAACGACGATGATCTTCGGTTGACAAAAAATACAGGCGTCTTTTGTGATACAATTTTTATTTAGCACAAAATAGACAAAATTGCAATTCAGTCATATCCATCGAAAGCAAGGAAATATCATTGCACGGGAGAATATCTGTCAGCTGACCGGACAGCAGCTTAACATCTCAAGACGTTTCTCTGATACGCACAAAAAAGCCCCTCCAGTTTCCTGAAGGGGCTTCATGTTTTAAATCCGGCGGCACCTACTCTCCCACACAGTCGCCCATGCAGTACCATCGGCGCGAAG
>MWDG01000013.1 GCA_002070455.1 Deltaproteobacteria bacterium ADurb.Bin151 | reverse complement strand
TTGTTTTTATTTCCCTGGGTTCATTTTACTACAGAACCCGAAGGGAGGTAGCTTTTTCATATGATCAAAGCTCTCATGGTGTCAGTAATGTATGATGTGTTAAAATCTTTAATTGATCCCGTTTTCATCATCTTTGTTCTTCTGCTCATTTATTTTTTGAGGTCATCATTCTTCAGAAAGCAAAAGGGAGGCGGCCTGTTTTTATTTTTTATCATTGTTTTACTCTATGGATTCAGTATCCAGACCGTGTCCGGCTATCTGAGCTACCAGCTGGAGAAAAACTACATAAAAAGTCTTCATGTCGATGAAAAAGCAAAGCTGGATGTTGTCGCGGTATTGAGCGGCACCAATTATGATATCCAGTCGGTTGCCGAAACGTTTCCGGGCGAGACCACCACGGTCAGACTGGTGCATGCCGTTCGGATGTACAAGCAAAGCGGCGCCAAATACCTGGTTTGTTCCGGGAGGGACCAAAGCAGGGTTTCGGGGGCGGAACTGATGGCGCAAATGGCTGAATCTCTCGGGGTTCCCGGCCACAAAATCCGCCTTGAGGCCAAATCGCGCAACACGTATGAACATGCCATAGAGCTCAGTAAAATGTTTCCGGACAAAAACGTCAGGCTGGGCCTGGTGACCTCGGCCTGGCACATGAAAAGAAGCGAAGCGGAGTTCAGAAAATATTTTAAAAATATTCGGCCCCTGCCGGCAGGTTTTCTATACGCTTCACCTGCCGGGACGGCTGCTGTCCGGTTTATTCCGCAATCCCAGTGTCTTTTGAAAAACACGCTGATTTTCAGGGAGCATATCGGACGATTCTGTTACAAAATTAAAAATATATAAGGGTTTCTGGTGTTGAAGAAGCAAGAAAAAACCATTTGGGTACTTTCTGAACTATATTATCCTGAGGAAACAGGGTCTGGATATTATATTACGAAAATTGCTGAGGACATAGCCACCCGGCATCGTGTTCATGTTTTGACGGTTCAGCCTACATATGCTGCCCGTGGTACAAAAGCGCCAAAAGACGAAGTTCATCATAACGTTCTTATTCACCGATGCAGGGCGACAGCCTTGAATAAGGATATCCTGTTATTTCGTCTTCTGAATCTTCTGACAATCAGTGTATCCGTCTTTTTCAATGCCCTGTGAAGAATTCGTAAACATGACGTTGTTCTAGTAATCACTAATCCGCCGACTCTTCCTCTTATTGCAAGTTTTGTATGCAAAATTCGCGGGGCAAAGATGGTTTTACGTCTGGAAGATATGTATCCGGAAGTTCTTGTGGCGGCACAGATCATCAAGGCGGACTCGGCGGTAGCCAAAATTATCAGTGCTGTTCAAAAGAATATTTATAAGAGATCCGATCGTATATTGGTGTTGGGAAGACAAATGACAGAGCTTGTGCATGGAAAAACAGGCAATGGTATTGAAAAAGTTTCTCTGATTACGCATTGGGCGGACTGTGATGAGATCAAGCCTCTGCCAAGAGAGAGGAATACCTTGCTGAATCGCCTGGGTATCCTGAACAAATTTGTTGTTCAATATTCAGGCAACATGGGAAGAACACATGACCTGGAAAGTTTGGTCCAATGCGCGCAAATACTGGAGCAGCATAGGGATATCCATTTCTTGTTTATCGGTTCCGGTGCCAAGGAATCCTGGTTGAGAAAAAAAGTTTCTGGACTTGGACTGAAGAATATTACGATTCTTTCTCCACAGCCTCGCTCAGAACTTATCACGCTACTTAACGCCTGCGATCTGGCGATCATATCTTTTGTCAGAGGAATGGCGGGTGCGTCGGTGCCTAGCAGAATGTACAATATCATGTCGGCTGGAAAACCGATTCTCGCGGTTGCTGAAGAGGGTTCAGAGATTGCCCGCGTTCTTTTAGAAGAGAATATTGGTTGGGTGGTGGCTCCGGGATCGCCTGAACTCATCGCCAAGACCATCCTGGAAGCGAATGCTAATCGTCCGTGGCTGCAGGAAATGTCCGTTCAGGCGTGTCGGGTTGCGACCGAAAAATACGCGAAACCGATCATCATGCGGAAGCATCGGGATTTGATGGATACTTATCACGTATAAAAATGTTTTGTATCAAGGACATTCATGCGCATTGGACTAAACCTGTTGTATTTGATTCCCGGAATTGTTGGAGGGACGGAAACATACGCCAGAGGGTTGTTGAGAGGTTTGAGACAAATCAAGCCGGATCATGAATTTTTTCTGTTCGTAAATCGGGAGTCGGACCGTCTGATTGCCGATGATGATCCGGATTTTTCGAAAGTTGTATGTCCCGTTTACGCGGTCAATCGGAAAAATCGCTACCACTTTGAACAAATCAGGCTCAGGCGGTACGTTAAACAATATAAAATTGATTTGCTTCATTCACTGGCATACACGTCACCGATTTTTCTGTCCGGACCGTCGATTGTAAGCATACCGGACCTCAACTTCAAAGCTTTTGGCAATTCGATGCCGTTGTCGCGCCGCCTGATGCTTAGGCTGATCGTGCGTCAGGCTGTCATCCGTTCCAACAAAGTGATTACCATATCCAATTTTTCCCGCGAGGAAATTCTGGGGCAGTACCCTGTTCCGGCGGAAAAAGTAGTTGTTACGCATCTTGCTGCCGATAACAACGAGGTAATGGAAACGAAATCAGATGATGAGCCTGGGGATCAAAACCTGCCTGCTTTGACATTGCCTTACGCAATGGCCTTCAGCAGTTCGACAGCGAACAAGAATCTTTCCGGATTAATCAGGGCTTTTCTGGAGGCGAAAAAAAAGCATCATATCCTTCAGAAACTTGTGCTGATTGGTCATCAATATCCGGTTGAAAATGATATTCAGGGAAGCTATGGGTACAAAGATATCATCTGGACCGGCTATCTGGAACGACGGAATGTTTTAGAAATTTTGAAACGGGCGGACTTCATGATTTATCCTTCATTTTATGAAGGATTTGGGCTGCCGGTGCTGGAGGCCATGACCGTGGGCGTTCCCGTGATTTGTTCCCATGCTGCGTCGATCCCCGAAGTGGCGGGTGATGCAGGCATTTATTTTGATCCTTTTTCAATCAAAGACATGGCCCTGTGCATTGCGCGGGTTGCAAAAAATCAGTTATTACGACGGGAGCTCCGCGAAAAAGGGTTCAAGAATTTGGATCGTTTTTCCTGGCAACAGACAGCGGCGCAGACAGTGGCAGTATATGATGAGGTTCTGCAAAACAACTCTTTTCGTCATTCCCGCGAAGGCCGGAATCCAGTATTATTAAAAAATCGATAGACTCAGGCCTTAGCCGGAATGATGTAATTGATTATTTTATATGATCAAGGGGTTAAGAATGTTGAACATCGATCGGACTACAAATTTAAGGACGTAAATACTTTATAATGTTATTTATCGTTTATTCTCAAGTCAGCGAAGAACAATTAAAACAAAGCCTGGGAATGCCGGAATACAGTTATTACTTTGTTTTGAAGGGATTCCTACCTGTTTTACGGGAGCTGGGGAAGGTTGTTGTAGTGAAGAATCCCGAACAGGAAGTGGATGCAATTTATGATGATTGCCTCAAGCGGGGTGAAGATTGCGTCTTTCTGACATTTTCCCCCCCAAACAAATCGGCAATAGGTCTGCGCTGTCCAACGGTCTGTGTGTTTGCATGGGAGTTTGACCGCATTCCGGACGAGGTCTGGGATGGAGATATGAAGAACGACTGGCGAAACGTTTTTATGGATCACGGCCGGGCCATTACGCTGTCGCAATATTCAGCCAATGCCGTGAAAAAGGCGATGGGACCGGATTTTCACGTTGCCTCGATACCGGTGCCGGTATGGGATACATTCGCGACGTATGCCATCCGCCATAACCCATTTCCAACTGCTAAAACGGAGATGGCGATAAGAGGCAACATTATTGACAGTCGAAACTATGTCATTACCCCCGAGTCCTTCGAAATAAAGAATTCATTTGAAGGTTTTAATTTCAAAGACTTTCCCGGCGGAACAAGCCGGATGGGTTTCAGCCTGACCGATGAGTTTCGCGCTTATCTGGGAGGATTTTACGATCCTGAATCGTGGGGAACATGGTCGCGTGTTGAGAAACCATGGGTTTTAATTCCCTATAAACTCAACGGAGATGTATGCTTGAAAATTCGTGCCAGAGGATATGCCGCCAATATAGGCAAAGAAATATTTATTTCTATGGGTAACGAAAAACAAAACATAACTCTTTCCAGTGATTTTACGGAAACGACGGCAAGCTTTCACTTAAAAAAGGCAGAAAATATACTTAAATTTTCCGGTCTGGATTTATCGCCGGTTCCGGACGCCAGAGATTCCCGTTCAATGGGAGTGGGTCTGCATTTCCTGGAATTGACTGCTGATGCCGACCAATCGGACAAGATGCAGGAAGCGGACAGCGGAGATGCACTGCGCAACATATCGCTTGATGGTATTGTCTACACATCCGTGTTCAATCCATGTGATGACCGGAAGAACTGGATCGACATGGTCAAAGCTTTTTGCGCGGCTTTTCAGGATGTGGAAGACACGACACTTGTCCTTAAAATGACACACCACTCCGTTTCGAGCTTTCTTGGAAGATTACATTTCCTGTTTCAGCAGATGTGGCCCTTTAAATGCCGGATTGTCGCATTGCATGGTTATCTGGATGATGCTGAATACGAAAAATTAATTGCGGCCACATCTTTTTACGTAAATGCGGCACGATGCGAGGGTTTATGTCTGCCGTTGATGGAATTCATGTCCTGCGGCAAACCGGCCATTGCGCCCTGCCACACATCACTGGCTGACTATGTGGAGCAATCGTCAACCCTGCTTGTACAATCCGGTGTCGAGCCTGCCATATGGCCGCACGATCCAAGAGAACTTTTCAGGGCATTAAAATATCGCATTGATTGGGAGTCTTTGATGAACGCCTATCGTCATAGCTATGAAATTGTGAAAAATAAACCGGAGGCCTATCGGGAAATGGCCGAAGCCGCCAGGCTGAAAATGAAAGACTATTCCGCGTTGAGTACCGTGGAAAAGCAATTGCAGAGATTTTTGGATGTGAAATAAATTTTATGGTTATTATTGTTCATTCAGTGGAATCAAAAGGAAGCATTGCCGCCAATATCGGCGGGCTGGACTACAGTTACTATTTTGTTTTGAAAAAATACCGCCCAGTGCTGGAAAAATTTGCTTTCGTTGTCGAGATCAGGAATCCCGCGATAGAAGTGGATGTCATCTACCGAAATTGTAAGGCCAGAGGCGAGCCCTGCCTGTTTTTATCCTTTACGCCACCTTTCAAGACGATGATGGATCTTGCGTGTCCCACAATATCCGTATTTGCCTGGGAGTATATGACGTTACCAACAGATGTGTGGGGAGGAGATCCCCGCAACGATTGGCGGACCGTATTTAGCAAACACGGGTGCACCATTACCCATTCCAGTTTTGCCGTGCGGTCCGTTCAGCACGCCATGGGCAAGGATTATCCGGCATGGTCTATTCCCGCGCCTATATGGGACGATTATGCAAAACTATACCGGAAAAAAAATACCTCTGCCCGATCCAATGGATTTGATTTGACTTTTGATGGCGTCTTGATCGACTTCAAAGGGTGTGGCGAGGTAACGACAATTGAAGACGACAAGACGGGCTTTATCGAACAGCGATCGTCTCTGACAGAAGATAAAAAAGTTAACATCCATATGGAAGGCATTATTTACACTTCGGTCTTTAATCCCAATGACGGCAGGAAAAACTGGTTGGATTTGCTCTGGGGGTTTTGCTGGGCGTTTCGGGAGGTGGAAGGCGTTACTTTGGTGATGAAACTGGCCTATTATGATTTTGAGGCTGTACGGGGAATGATCATCAGCGAAATTAAGAAGCTGTCACCATTTAAATGCCGTGTTGTTGCTCTACATGGATTTTTAGATGATGACAGTTATAAAAAACTCATCCTGGAATCCACCTATGTGGTGAATACGGCGCATGGAGAGGGCCAGTGTCTGCCGTTGATGGAATACATGTCCGCGGGGAAACCAGCCATCGCGCCATCGCACACGGCCATGGAAGACTATGTCAACCATGACAATGCATTTGTGGTCACCTCCAGTATGGAGTGGATTCACTGGCCTCATGACCCGCGATCAGCTTTGCGCACATTTCGCTATCGGATCAACTGGGAATCCCTCTTGCGGGCCTATCAGGAAAGTTTTCATGTCGCGAAAAATAATCCCGCCCGTTATGCGCTCATGTCGCGAAACGCGGTGGACAGCTTGCAAAAATACTGTTCGAAAGCCATTGCGGAAGAACGCTTGAAAACAGTTTTACAGGCTTGCGGTATGTTTAGTGAAGGTCGGCTGATTGCGACTATCCGGAAAGTTTGGCGCCGTCAAAAAAATATGTCGAAAGCCAATATCATTAAGGCACAACAATGGGTAAAGGCTAAGTTAAGAATGGAACGTGGAAAATGGCAATGAAGGCGGTCAGGTCTTTACTGAAAAGCTTCATAAAAGCCAGTTTACGGCAGGTATTGAATTTTGTAAAAACCTATCCAAAGTTACGCATTTTCGTTGTTAAGGTAGTTTGTGCACTTGGCTTAAAAAACATTGCACACTCAATCCTCATGCGTTTAAGAATGTCTTCATATAGTCAGTCAATGGCTTTTAATCCAAGCAGCATTGATCATCTTTCCCCCTATGCGCGTCAGATCTATTTAGATTTGAAACAAGCAGTAAAACGTCTTCAGCAGGATCACCATTGATGCGAATTGTTATTGATATGCAAGGCGCGCAAACTCCATTCTCCCGACATCGTGGTGTCGGGCGTTACACAATGGGACTGGTCACAAGCCTGTTGCATAACCATCGTGATCACGAAATATTCCTGGCCCTCAATGGAGCATTTCAGGATGCAATAGGAGACATCAGGGATGAATTTGAGGGATTATTACCACAAGAGAAAATACGGGTATGGCAACAATTTTACAATTGTTCGGCAATTAATCATGACTACGCACCTGCAAAATGGGCGGCGGAGATCTCTCGGGAAGTATTTTTAAATTCTCTTAATCCTGATATCATTTTTTCGACAAATTTACAGGAAGGATTGTTTGATCCGGCGCCCACAAGTGTCAAACTATTATCGTCTAAAGCGCTTTTTTGTACAACTTTGCATGATGTGATTCCGATGGTTTATCCTCAACGTTACAATACCCTGCCTTCAATTCAAAAATGGTATGACGAAAAAATAGAAGGAGCGCGAAAATCAGATATTATCCTAACTGTTTCGGAACATTCGAAGAAAGAAATAATCGAGCTTGTCGGTGTGCCGTCTGACAGCGTGGCCGTTATTTATAATGCAGTTGATCACCTGAAATTTAGACAGAAGGATATTCATATTGAAGAACGTAGAGCACTGCTTTCTCGTTTAGGGATTACTAAACCTTTCTTACTTTACTCGGGTGGCGCAGACATCCATAAAAATCTAAATCGCCTTTACCAGGCATACGCAAGACTCCCGATAGAAACAAGAAATGATCATCAGCTTGTAATGGTTGGCAAGGAGTTAAATAGTAACCAGGAAATGCATAGAAGTATCCTTCGAAAATTAGGTTTTGATTCCGGTGTTGTTTTCACGGGCTACCTGAATGACAACGACCTCATTTCGCTCTACAATTTGTGTAAATTATTCGTATTTCCTTCTATTCACGAGGGATTTGGTTTGCCTCCGCTGGAAGCCATGGCTTGCGGTGCCCCGGTTATTGCTTCTAAAGCTGCAAGTCTTCCCGAGGTTGTAGGATTGGGGGAGGCGCTTTTTGATCCATATGATGAAGCTGACATGGCGCAAAAAATGGAACGTGCCCTTATAAATTCCAACTTTCGTGAACACCTCAAACAAAACGGCATTGCCCGCGCCGCTTCTTTTTCGTGGGACACTAGCGCCAGTAAGCTTTTAGACATTTTAGAAAGCGCAGGTGGTACCTTAAAAAAAAACGGTGCGAATTCATCCACTATAAGTGTAGCTGATCCTGTAAAAACCACGATTGAGGAAATTGCGGCGGGTTCCATTGCCGCGCAACTCAAGTCTTCTGATATGATGGCCATTGCCGTTTCCTTATCAGAAACGTATCCTTCCAAGTCTGATCGTCCAAGAAAGCTTTTCCTTGATGTAAGTGCAATGATACAGAATAGAGATCACACGGGTATCCAGCGCGTCGTTCGGGCAATTTGTTACGAACTAGTGCGCGAATGTCAGGAAATAGAAGCGGAACCCGTTTACACAAGTTTGGATGACCACGAATTTTATCGCGCTGGAGTATTAATTGACAAGATTCACGGTTATCCGGTTGCCACAACAGACAATGCCCGCATTGAATTTTATTCTGGAGACATTCTATTATATTTGGATCTTCATCCTGGCGTAGCTATATCGCACATTGAAAAGACACGCTATTTGAGGAATAAAGGTGTGACGGTTTATCACGTTGTGTATGACCTTTTGCCTGCTCGATTCCCGCATTTTTTCTGGCCTGAGTTGTGTGATGAATTTGTTGAATGGTTAAAAGCGCTGTCGCATGCAAACGGCGCTATATGTATATCCCGGGCTGTGGCACTAGAACTTCAGCAATGGATGATGGCGAACACAACAGAACGCAAAAGGCCCTTTAGAATCGGTTGGTTTCATTTAGGCTCCGACATCGAAAACTCGATTCCGACATGTGGCATTCCGCCCGATGGTGTTGATACAATCGGAAAGATATCTTCAGGCACAAGTTTTCTGGTTGTTGGAACAATTGAGCCGCGTAAAGGGCAGGACCAAATTCTCGATTCTTTTGAGCTTTTGTGGTCGGACGGTGTGAATGTCAGCCTTGTTATCGTGGGTAAAAAAGGCTGGGGGATGGAGAATCTGGCTAATAGACTGTTGTCTCATGCTGAATACGGAAACCGTTTACATTGGCTTGACAGGATCAGTGATGAATATCTGGAAAAGATATATGCGTCGTGCGTCTGTCTGATTGCTGCCAGCGAGGGAGAAGGTTTTGGACTACCGCTCATTGAAGCTGCCCGGCACAAAATTCCTGTAATTGCGCGTGATATTCCCGTTTTCCGCGAGGTTGCTGGCGAACACGCGTATTATTTTAAAGGAAGCGAGCCTCACGTTTTGGCGGATACCATCCAGCGCTGGATCGAGCTTTGCCGGCAGGGCAGTGTTCCACAGTCCTGCGGCATGCCACGATTAACCTGGGCACAGAGCGCCGAACAGCTGATGGCGGCTATTTTGGATAAGCCGTCAGCCGTTTCATTGAATGCCATCGGAAAGAAAAGAAATGTTTATAAATGACTTAAAAAAATCATTTCGAAAAGCGGCTATTGGCAAACTGAGAGGATCAACTGATGGTTAATGCCCAACTGAAGGCCATCTGGTCGTATCGCGGATTTATCTGGGGCAGTGTCCAGCGGGAGTTTCAGTCCCGATATCGCAATTCTCTTCTGGGGAGCTTCTGGGCTATCCTGACGCCGCTGGCTACCATTCTCATCTATACCATCATTTTTTCCCGGTTAATGCAAGTCCGTCTGCCTGGAATGAATGATACGCTGGCATACAGCATTTATCTGTGTGCGGGAATTTTGACCTGGGGATTGTTTGCTGAAATCATCGGGCGTTGTCAGACGGTTTTTCTTGATAATGCTAACATGATTAAGAAACTAACGTTCCCGCGCATCTGCCTGCCGGTGATTGTGGTTTTGAATGCCGGTGTGAATTTTTTGATCATTTTCGGACTGTTCTTATCTTTTCTTGTGCTAGTGGGTAAATTCCCCGGTTGGGTCATTTTAGCGTTGACGCCGATACTGATTGTTCAGATTGCCCTCGCGATCGGACTGGGGGTGTTTCTGGGCATTATGAATGTTTTTTTTCGTGATGTTGGGCAGTTTGTTGGAATCGTCCTGCAGTTCTGGTTCTGGTTTACGCCTATTGTCTATCCGGCGTCTGTATTGCCGGAATATATACAGCCATGGTTTCGCCTCAATCCAATGGTATCTGTTGTGGCTGCGTATCAATCTATTCTCTTATACGGGCAATGGCCGCAATGGTCAACGCTAGTTCCTGCTACTCTTATAGCAATCAGCGTTTGCCTGTTGGCAATAGCTCTTTACTGGCGCCGGGCCGGCGAAATGGTGGATGAAATCTGATGACAATTCTGCGAATTCAAAATTTGGGCAAGGCATATAAACGATATTTTAGCCACTGGGCAAGGCTTGCGGAGTGGTGTCTGCCATCTTCCCCCCCCCGGCACCATGTTCACTGGGCCTTACAGGATGTGAACTGTGAGGTACAGCATGGTGAGGCCATCGGCATTGTCGGCATGAACGGCGCGGGAAAATCCACGCTACTGAAGATCATTGCTGGCACCACCCAACCGACGACGGGAATCATTCAAATGAATGGCCGGGTTGCGGCGCTTCTGGAATTGGGTATGGGTTTTCATCCCGACTTTACCGGTCGTCAGAATGTTGTCATGGCCGGACAACTGTTTGGCTTTCTTGTTGATGAGATCCAGACTCTCCTGCCGGAGATCGAAGCCTTTGCGGAAATTGGCGATTATATCGAACAGCCGGTTCGGACGTATTCCAGCGGTATGCTTATGCGCCTTGCCTTTGCTGTGGCCACAGCCCAACGACCGGATCTGTTGATTGTGGATGAAGCGTTGTCTGTTGGTGATTCTTATTTTCAGCATAAGAGCTTCAGAAAAATCCGTACATTTCGGGAAGAAGGAACAACCCTGCTTCTAGTTTCTCATGATCGCAATGCGATTCAATCCATCTGTGACCGGGTTATCGTATTGCATGAAGGAAAGGTGGTCAAGGAAGGACCTGCGGAAGAAGCGATGGATTTCTACCACGCGCTGCTTGCCGCGCGGGATGTCAATTTAATCCGTCAGGAACGAAACACTTTCGGAAAGGTTCAAACGGTTTCCGGCGGTGGTGAGATCACTGTTGCAAAGGTCAGGCTTCTGACCGGGGATGGAAAGTCAGTGGAAGCGGTTGAAACCGGAACGAACGTGAGACTGGAGATCACGGCCCGCGTCAACAAGCCGGTTGAAGAAGCCGTAATGGGATTTATGATCAAGGACCGCTTCGGGCAGATCATGTATGGTATCAACAGCTATCGGTTGGGTCAGGCCATCGAACATCTGTCGGTGGGCGAGCAACTGGTTTTCTGCTTTGAATTTGTCATGAACCTGGGAAAAGGTAACTATTCCATTACGACAGCAATTTCCAAAATGGATTCGCACTTGTCTGATAATTATGAGTGGTGCGACGGCGGTTTAATCTTTTCCGTGCTCAATACCCGAAAGGTGGATTTTGTAGGCAGCGTTTCTTTAAATGCTGTCCTGTCGTTTCAGCGTGTTTCCCCCGAGTCATGACGTTGTATAGGATGATCAAGGTTAATGCCGGAGGTTGCTGGTGAGGCAGGTAAACACACGGATAGCCATTTAGAAATAGTCGTATCAATATGATGAAAAAACTTAAAAGACTGGGTGATAGATTAGTTGGTTTTTTTACAAAAGAAGGAAAAGAATTTTCTGTACCGATTGAATTAGATCCTCGTAGATGCGGAGAAATAAATGCATTGAGACGAGGATGGTATCAATCAGAAAAGGGAGAATTATTTGTTGATTTTAAAATCACGGCTGACGATATTGTTCTGGATGTAGGGTGTGGAGATGGTGCGGCCATTTTATTTTGTGCGCGTCAGGGTGCTCATATTGTTTTCTCAGATGTTGACGCTTGTAAAATTAAAAATCTCATTGAAAAAGCCAGTCATACCAAGGCAAGAAAAATAGAAGGTTTTGTCAGTGACACAATACCATTACCGCTATCGGACGGATATGCGACAAAAATATTGTCCATGGAAATGTTGGAGCACACTTCAAAACCGGAGATGATATTGAAGGAACTGGTCAGGGTGGGAAAGACGGGTGCTCAATATCTCATAACAGTACCGGATGCTCGATCAGAAATGCTGCAGGAACCTTTTGCGAATCCCATATACTTTTCTGAACCGAATCATATTCAGATTTTTGATAAAGAAAGATTTGTCCAATTGGTGGAAAATTCTGGGTTGAAAATAGAAAAATATGACACATGGGGATTTTATTGGACTGTTTTTATGTCATTGTTTTGGATCGTTCATCGCCAGGACCGTTTGCATGGCCCCATTATGGACCATATCAAGCCCCCCTTTCATCCTGTTTTACAGAGTTGGTCCAATACATGGGCCGGCTTAATGGAATTGAACAGTTCTGAAGAAATATTAGAATCTTTCGATAAATACTTACCAAAATCTCAGATAATCATCGCAAGGAAAGAGTAATTTTTATATTCAACTCCGCAGTAAAAATATCAAAACTGTCGAGTCGATGTTCGTGAACATTCTTGAATATTAACCCTGATATATTCTAGAGGTAAAGAATGAAGATGAATGTAAAAAATTTTTTTATGCCTTATCTTATAATCACGAATCATGTAAGAAACGCGTGGATAAAATATAAATATAGGGGTTTTAAACAATCACTGCAGAAAAACAAATACGTACAATTAAGAATCGAAGGAACAAATAAATGTAATTCCAATTGTGTATTCTGCGCTTATCAATACGATAAATCTGAGAAAAAGACTTTGGATTTTGAACTGTACAAGTCAGCCATAGATCAATTCGTATCTGAAGGTGGGGAAATGGTGAGCTTTATCCCGGTTGTTGGTGAAGCACTTTTGGACAAGTTATTATTTGAAAGAATGAAATACTTAAAAAAATATCCTGAAATTGTACAGATAGAATTATTCACAAACGGGATTTTGCTTACGAAACGAGTATTTGAAGACCTGGTTGATGCCGGTATGACCGACCTGTTCATCAGCACATCAGGATTTGAAAAAGATCAATATGAAAAAATGTTTAGAAACTCTTTTTATGATAAGTTGATAAGCAATCTAGCGGAGATTGCTTTATCAGATAGATTCTTAAAATGTTCTATCAATATTATAATTTACACAGACTCCCTTTTCCCGACTTTTAACAGACAATATAAAAGGTTTAAAAAACTTGGTTATCATTTCCTGATAAATAACTTTGTTGATAACTGGAATGATAAAATAAAGGATTATAATCTTCCTGGCTTTATGTATGTGGCGCCAAAATTAAAAAATCATAGCAGCCCCTGCCTTCAGATTTACAGAGGAATAACATTAAGAGCCGATGGTAGTTTAACACAATGTGGATGCAGAGATGTAGATCATGATCGTGAAATGACTTTCGGAAATATTAAAGATACACCCTTGCATGAACTGATTAATAATGGAACATGGCAAAAATTATATGATGGGTTTTGTAATAAAAATGTTCCAGATATTTGTAAGAAATGTACTATCCCCATATTTTGGAACAGCAACGAGCGCGATTATTAGCGTTTTTGGGACCTGGTTAATGCTATCGAAAATCACATAGCCTCGTGATTCCTTCTTTCGCGGAGGGCTTCGGTTTGCCCATGGTCGAGGCAATGCAATGCAATTTGCCGGTCATGGCCGGTGACATTCCGGTTTTTCGTGAAGGTGGGGGCGATTATGTTGCTTATTCCGACATGGGTGCGCCCGAAACACTGTCGGACCTTGTACGGCAATATGAGAAAGACGGCGAGTTTCCGGCAACAAAAAAAACTGAAGGAGTAGTCCTGGTTGACGTGGGAAGATTCCACTAAACAGTTTTTAACCAGGATATTATCTCATGTAAATTCTAATCATGCCGGGGAAAATATCCACTCTCAATAGGAATGATCATAAGAGGTAATTTTGGGGCAACGACGATTTTATGAAATAGATGTGTTAAAGTGTGCCTGTATTTTAACAGTCGTTTATATACATTCGATATCTACGTCGTTTGAACCTTCTAATTTTCTGGGATATCTGGCGAGTGATTTTACCAAGTTTGCTGTTCCCGGTCTCTTTTTTGCTGCTGGATTTCTTTTTGATAAGAAAGAAAATTCAACTGAACAGATCGTTAGAAAAAAGCTGATCAGACTATTGCCACCTTACTTGTGCTGTTCAATCTGTCTGCAATTTCTTGACGTGCCTGGTTTAAGCATAGAATTAAAGAACCTTAACGCGGGGCAGTTCATCTATAATCTAATATTCGGCAATACTTTTGGTATTTATTATTACGTGTTTGTTTTATTTTATCTATTTGCTGGTTCTCTTGTTTTGAGGCAAGTACCCGACAAATGGGTTTTGGGGCTGTGGGGGCTTTCCGCTTTATTGCTTCTTGCGTTTGTGAAAGGATTGATTAGTTTCGGTATGTCGTCTATGTTTCTGATTTTTCGCCATCCATTTTTTCACTTGTTTGCTTACATGTCGGGCTGGGTTTTTTCACTGTATTATGAAACAGTCGGATCATTGTTAAGGCAATATCGAGCAGGCGTTATTTGCGGCGGTGTTTTTCTGGTGGCGATAATCCTTGTTTACACAAGGATGGGAGGCAATCATTTTTCTTCATTTCCAATATTAACCCAGTTCTACATTTACGCGTGTATTACCATCCTCATCACAATGGGCATGTGGATTCATAAGTCACAGGCAGGCGTTCAATTTGTCAGCAATGCATCTTACGGAATTTATTTACTGCATTTTCCTATCGTCCGCGCCTGCCAATCTGTCTATCCCGAAATATCTGTGGACTATTCTTTTGTGTACGCACTTATTTCATGGTGTGCAGGTGTTACAGGGAGTATTTTTATTATCACCATAGTTAAAAAAATCAGCGGGCGCAATTCGAGATATTTAGTCGGATGTTAAAATACCAGCCTCTGAGCATTGAATTATTTGCGAAGTCTTAGCAAAATGTTACCTATTAATAGTGTGCGACATGACACTCTTGTTATTCACATATGCCTCTATGATTTTCCCCTTCGGTTCAAAGGGGAAAGGTGATGATTTTCAGTAGACTCTTTTCAAGAATTGAGGGCTGGCTTCCTGAAGGCGAAAAAGCGTTGCTCATTGGTGTGCTCGGTAAGGAAATAAACCATCTGGCTAATTTGTTTTGCAGATACACGGAAAGCTGAAAAGTAGATAAAGATTTGTGCAAATAATGGTTGAGTCTAAATTATCCAGAATAAAACGAATAGCGGTGGATTAATATTGCGCAACGAACCTGGCCGCAAGTATTTAACGAGCTTACCGTATCTGCTCATTCCTGTGGTGCTGGCCACTTGGTTGTATGCGCCCGCGCTATTCTTTGGTAAAACTAAAATATTTGGCGATACTATCATTCACAGCCTTTCGGTTATAGAGTTTAACAGGAAAATGATTCATGAAGGCATATCACCTTTATGGACAAATTTGCTCTTTGGTGGGCATCCTTACTTTGCTGAAGGGCAGGGAGGTTTTTTTAATCCTTTGAATTTTATGGTCGCCCTGCTGTTTAACCCTGTTATAGGTCAAAATATTTATAATTGGCTTACGACCATCATCGCGGCGCTTGGAATGTACGGATTATGCCGGCAGTTAAGATGCGGACGAGCAGCCAGTACATTTGGCGCATTGGTGGTCGTCTTCTCTTCATATTGGCTTCAATACCATGATAATATCACCGTTTCAGGGGCTATGTGCTATATTCCATGGGTTTTTCTGTTTTTTGAGCGATGGATAGAGCATCCAGTCGTAAAATCATCTCTTGTGCTGGCTGTTTCTGTGTCATTGCTGATTTTTGCCGGTTACCCCCAAGCATTTCATGGCACTGTAATCTATATGGTGGTTAGGCTGATCCCGACCTTGTTTTCCGGTTACATCGGAAGCCGGGAAGATAATTCTATGAGGCAATATCTCCTTACGGGATTAGGTGCTGTTACCGTGTGTATCGGGTTAACAGCAGTGCAATGGCTGCCTCTGTTGGAACTTGCTGCATTGTCACATCGCAGCGGTGGGACGGACATAATATTCCAAATGCCCTTAGATGGAATCTTGAGGGGATTTTTATTCACTATTTCCGAAGAAGAGAATTTAATTTTCAGAGGCTTGGGTAGCATATTTATTTGTTTTGTTGCGAGTCTTTCGCTTACCATAAAACCAAACTATCGAATAATTGGGCATATGATTGCAAGCGTCTTTCTTATTGTTCTCGGTATGGGGTATAGCTTACCAGTTTTTGAATATCTGCGCAAATATTCCATCATTCCGGGTTTGATGTATTTTCGTGGCGTTCATCTTTATCTGGGCATCGGTATAGTCGGTATAGGGCTGCTGGCTAGTGTTGCAATTGATCGTATCCAAAGGCAGGCGGCAGGGCCTGTAAATCCATGTAAAAGAAAAATAATTTTCATGGCGGGCACGACCATTTTGTTTTTAATGTGCATCGGTCTTGTTTTGCGGATCAGAGTTGAACATGTCGCAATCATTCAATATGCATCGTTTATCGGTGCGTATGTTGTGCTTATGATTTTTATCTTTGCTAAAAAACAGAAATGGTTTGGTCATGTGATGTTGGCTTTTATTATTGTAGAAATAGCAGTTTTACGCATACCCCCCGTTCCTTTTTCTGATGCAAAGTTGTTTGAGAAGCCTCACCTTGCTATGTACATTCAAGCGAATAGTCAAAATAGAGACTTCAAAATCATGGATATAACCAATTCTTGGATTGTCGGGCTCCAGTCACTTTGGTCTCCACGATTAGAGGCTGAAAACAGTAAAGCTTTTATGCGTCTATTTCCATCCACAAATGTTTTGTGGAATATCCCGTCGATGGGCGCTTGTCTTGCCTTACCACTTGCTCGGCAACAATTGATTCAGCCGAAAATGCAAATGGAAATAATGGGAACCGATTCAAATCCGCCAGGCACCCGTCTGATTGATTATCTTGGAGTTCGATTCTTGAGTCTGGAGAGTATTCCAAAAACGTCAGACTTGAAACCATTAATAACAGACAACATCATTATTATGGAAAATATTTACGCAGCGCATCGTATACAGAGCTTTACCCGATATGAGTTGGCGAATTCAGCAGAAGACGCTCTGAATCGTTTGAAACAATCAAAGAAACCGACATTGATTCTAGAACCTCCATTTAATAAAAAGGAAACTATAAAAGGTCTTCCAGTCAGTACGGCCATAAATATCTCTAACGCATTGGAAATATCATCTTCGAAAATTACAAATGTTGAATATGAATTTAATGTCCATGCCCGAAAACCGGTCTGGCTCTTCATTGCTGATGCGAACTATCCTGGTTGGCAGGCTGAAATTGACGGACACTCGACGCCGGTTTACAGCGCGCAAGTGCTGGGCAAAGCAGTTTTTGTGCCTTCCGGGATCCATAAAATAACCGTCGAATTCAAACCGCGCAGTTTCATGATTGGTTTATTTTTAATGTTCCTCACCCTATTGATTTTATTAATTTTTGGCATCCATCATGTTTATTCAAAGCGTTTTATCTGATTAAAATGTAACACCAGTTTTTCTTGAAACCTTAGTCTGTTTTGAGATAAAAATTTTAAACTCTTCTGCCTTTGAGCACAGAATTTAGAACGCAGAACTATTCTAAAAGGAGTATCAAATGAACAAAGTCGCTCTTATTACCGGCATTACAGGACAGGATGGCTCTTACCTGGCAGAATTTCTTCTTGAAAAAGGTTATGAGGTTCACGGAATTAAACGTCGTACCTCTCTGTTTAATACGGACCGCATCGACCATCTTTATCAGGATCCGCATACGGGGGATCACCGGTTCATCCTTCATCACGGAGATCTTACCGATTCGTCGAGCCTAATCCGTATTATTCAGCAGATCAAACCCACGGAAATATACAATCTTGCTGCCCAGTCTCACGTGGCCGTGTCTTTTGAAGTTCCGGAGTACACGGCCAATTCCGATGCGGTAGGCACTTTGCGCATTCTGGAAGCCATCCGTATGCTGGGGATGGAGAAAACCACCCGGTTTTATCAGGCCTCCACATCTGAGCTTTTTGGCAAGGTACAGGAAATTCCCCAAAAGGAAACAACGCCGTTTTATCCCAGAAGCCCCTATGCCGTGGCCAAACTGTATGCCTACTGGATTACGGTGAACTATCGCGAAGCTTACGGTCTTTATGCCTGCAACGGTATTCTCTTTAATCATGAATCCCCTGTTCGTGGTGAAACATTCGTTACCCGCAAGATTACGCGTGCTCTGGCCCATATCAAACTGGGGCTTCAAGATACCCTTTATCTGGGCAATCTCGATGCCAAGCGGGACTGGGGCCACGCCCGGGATTATGTAGAGATGCAATGGCTGATGTTGCAACAGGATGCACCCGATGACTTTGTTATTGCAACAGGCGTTCAGTACAGTGTCCGCGATTTTATTAATGCCGCCGCAGAAGAATTGGGAATGAAGATTACCTGGGAAGGTCAAGGAGTGGAAGAAAAGGGTTACTGGCTTAAGCCTTCATCACATCAGGACAACGTGAGAAAGCTGATTGTCCAGGTTGACCCCCGTTATTTCAGGCCGACAGAAGTCGAAACGCTTTTGGGTGACCCGACAAAAGCGAAGAAAAAGCTGGGTTGGACGCCCAAGGTTGGCTTTAAAGAACTTGTTTCGGAAATGGTTCGTGCGGACCTTCTCTTTGCAGAACGTGATGAGCTGATAAAAAAACATGGTTATACGATTTATAATCGTAATGAGTAAATCTAGTGTAGTGTTTCAGTAAAAGATTTACAATAATGTCATAACCCTTCGGGTCACGCGTTTCGAACGAAGTGAGAAATCTTAATAAATCCGGCATATAAAAAAGATATCTCCCGATAGTCGATATGACAAAATTATAATGAAACACTACCTAGGACGGAACTGGAGAAAAAATTGTCATGAAAAAATTTTTAATAACCGGTTTTTCCGGATTTGTCAGCCGTTACTTTATAGAATATCTTGAAGAAAATGAAATCCGCGCCTTTATCAAAGGAATTGATGTTCATCATCCAGACTTCAATTCGGGAACGTTCAAGCACGTTAAATGTGATTTTGAGAGAATTGATCTTCTCGACAAAGGAAAAGTAGAGAATATTATTTTTGAATTCCAACCGGATTATGTTTTGCATCTTGCCTCTTTCAGCAGTGTGGCGTTTAGTTGGAAAGAACCGAATATCAGTTTTCAAAACAATACCAATATTTTTCTGAATTTACTGGAGGCCATCAGAAAATTAAATATAGCCACCCGCATTCTGTCTGTTGGCTCATCTGAAGAGTACGGCAATGTCGATCCTGTGGATCTGCCGCTGACGGAGAATCATCCATTAAGACCGGTGAGTCCTTACGCGGTTGCGCGGGTGTCCCAGGAACTGCTTTCTAAAATATATGCGACCGGCTATGGGTTGGATATTCTGATGACGAGATCATTCAACCACATCGGACCACACCAGAAAGACGTTTTTGTTGTGTCGTCATTTGTTAAGCAAATGGTGGAAATGAAATACAACGGCGCCGGGGCCAATAAATTGATTGCGGGCGATACAACAATAATTAGAGACTTCACAGATGTCCGGGACGTTGTTTCCGCATACTACATGTTATTGACAATGGGTAAAAAAGGAGAGGTCTATAATGTATGCAACGGGAAGGGTTGGACCCTGAAAGATATTATTGAAAAGATCTGCGACGCGTTGGACATTGATGTGGAAATTGTTCCCAATCCGGGTTTGTTCCGCCCGGACGACAACAGGGCCATTGTCGGTTCCAATGAAAAATTGAGAAATGCAGTCAAGTGGGCGCCAAAATATACACTCGAAGATACCCTCAATGAAATGATAGCCTACTGGCAAAAACAAATCAACATGGCATAGAAAAAGAGGTCTGTTAATGATAAAAAACAAAAAAAGAATAATAACATCAATACATTGTTACATTTTAACAGCTAACTAACCGCCACAAAATTGGTTAAATCTCGGCAATTTAAATCTTTATTCTGCAAGGCTCTCGCTTTAGGCCATTGGATGTGTCGGATTGTTTTACAAAAAATACAATACAAAACTATATTTAATGCCTCATTAAATCAATATCTTATGTAATAATTTTGCACAGAATGCCTGTAAACGAGCGTTTTGCCATTTTTTATTTGTCGAATACCTTTACAAATTCCGTGCTTCAGTAGAACCTTAAAAACTATATTGATGAACAATTTCAACATAATAATGAATTGGCACATTATGTGCTTAATGTTAAACAGGAAATTGTGTTTTGTGTAATCGTTTTTGTTATTAAATTATAAAAAAAGAGGAGAAAAACTATGAAGAAGTTGATTTTAATGGCTACCGTAATAATGATGTTGGGGATGGTATCGATTGCACAGGCTGATAACATTAATATTATTGGTACCTATGAATATGGGCATTATTATAATGGTTCGGTTTATTCTCACTCAATGACTATAGATTTTATGGATTTGCAGACGGGTTATTTCAGCGGTACTGGTTTCTACAATCCAAATCAATCATATACATGGTTAATTGAGGGTGTAGTCACGGAATCATCACTGACTTCCCATTTGTTGTATACAGGGATAAATGCCGGGTATTGGGTTGATTGGCTTGCAACAATTGATTCAGAAGGTACGATTCTTGGCACTTATATGGATAGTGTTAATAGAGCAGGAACTATAATAGCCACTCTTAATAGTCCAGCAGTTACAGAAAACCCCGTTCCAGAACCAACCACGATGCTGCTTATTGGTCTTGGCTTGATGGGGTTAGCAGGAATCAGAAGAAAGTTGAAGAATTAACGAAACATAAGAGAAATTATTTGCAGAAAGGCAGGGTCAATCGGCTCTGCCTTTTTTATTAATGCCATAATCATTAACATTGGAGCAATATGGAGACAGAGACCGTGGGCACAGATGCAAGCGAATAGAAAGCTTAAGGCTCGTCAGGAAAAATGAATTCGATGGAAAAGGAAATTAATCTAGGCTTTTTATAAAATCACTTATTGTAGAAGCCGTACAATGCGGTAACCACACTTTCAACTTCTGCATCCGTCATCTCATAATATAAAGGCAGGCGTAGTACCCTGTCACTGACGTCATTCGTCACGCTCATACCACCACAGGCACGCCCATACTTCATTCCCGCAGGCGAAGAATGGAGAGGAACGTAGTGAAATACCGCCAATATACCTGACTTGCGCAGTTGATTTATCAGAAGATCACGCTCTTCAAGATTATGGACCAGAATATAGAAGATATGGCCGTTGCTTTCGCATGCATGATCAATATAGGGAAGACGAATCAAGCCCTTCAATTCCAGTGGTCGTAGCCGGTCCATATATCGCTGAAAGAGATAGCGCCGTTTTGCTATGATCTTATCCGCCGCCTCCAACTGGGCGTAAAGAAAGGCCCCCATCAATTCACTTGGGAGGAAAGACGAACCGATATCCACCCATGTATATTTTTCCACCTGCCCCCGGAAGAACTGGCTTCGGTTTGTTCCTTTTCCCCAAATAATCTCGGCCCGCTCGATGAATTCCGGATCATTAATCAACAAGGCCCCGCCTTCACCACTAATAATATTCTTTGTCTCATGAAAACTGAGGCAACCAAAATGGCCAATCGATCCCAAATGACGATCTTTATAACAGGATAAAAGTCCTTGGGCAGTATCCTCGATGACAAACAATTTATGTTTTTCCGCGATGGCCATTATCCTTTCCATATCACAGCCAACACCTGCATAGTGAACAGGCACGATGGCCTTGGTCTTCGGTGAAATTGCGTCTTCAATGAGGGACTCATCCATATTCAAATTATCGTCACGAATGTCTATAAATATAGGAACTCCTCCTCTTAGGACGAAGGCATTGGCTGTGGATACAAATGTAAAAGAAGGCATGATGACCTCATCATCCGCCCGGATATCACACAGGATCGCAGCCATCTCCAGAGCAGCGGTACAGGAATGGGTCAGTAAGACTTTTTTACAGTTTATCTTGCATTTCAGCCAATCCTGACAGAGTTTTGTATACAGTCCATTACCCGACAACTGACCGCTGAGAACAGCTTGTGCAATATGATAGAATTCCTTGCCGGCAATAAACGGTTTATTGAAAGGAATTGTGATTTTGTTGCTCGACATGATTCCACCTTTTCTTTGCTATGCACAATAGTGATCCCCCAGCGATAAAAGAGAAACCCCACCGAATCATTTGCAGCTCAATTTTACAAATAAAGCGAAACACGTAATTCAGAACGGGATGGACTTTCAACTCTGTCATGACAATCTTTTCTATCGGTTCCATTGAGCAAAACAGGTATCGCGCTCTGAGTATGATAATGAATGGCAATAACAGGCTCATGAATGAGACCATTTTGACAACTTCAAATCCACTCTTTGCTACTTTTTCTCTAAGCTCTGCTCGGGTATATCTCCTTTTATGGCATGCGTAATCATCAGTTGTACTCCATAACCACGGATGCTGAGGAACCGTGATAATTACACCACCGCTATACCGAACAGCCTTGAATATCTGATCGAAAACCTGCTGATCTTCTTCTATATGCTCGACCATATCAAAGGCGCCGATGATGTCAAATTCATTTTGGAAGGGGATATGACGTGCATCCATCTGTATAAAATTTGCCTGTGGAACTCTTTCGGCCGCAAATTTAAGACCGCATGTGTAGATGTCAGCCCCGGTATACTTTATTTCGGGATGAGTTGAAAACAATCCGTTCAGGACATACCCCGTTCCACAGCCTATCTCCAAGACGGATTCTGCATTGGGAAAATATTTCTTCATTGCCCAGTCGATCAACTTGTTTCGCTCCGAAAACCAAAAGCAGTTGTTTTCAACTTGGAATAACATTTCATGAGAGGAGGTTGGATAATTAGAATTGCCCGCGGCGAAGTTCGGAGCAAATGCCTGGAATCCATCAATCCTTTTCGCGGAAAAACCACAACATCTGCATGTTGAATCATCCTGCAGTTCACAATTACAGCCAGGGCATACTTTCATTTATAAACTCCATTGTTAACATGATTTTCACGCCTATGAAATATTATTCAATAAGATCCATAAATCGATATTTTCAGACATCTTTTTGTATTCATATCTGACTTTGACAAGACGGATGTTTAATTGAACCATTTATGAAAGATATAAAATGATGAAGTTGGCTGAAACCCAACACGGACCCAGACTTTTTGAACTGCGATATTAGTTATCTGAGTTGAAATAATCATACGCTTCATGCAATGCCGAATAGACCATATTAGGCTGTTTTCAATAAGCATACGGTATATGCCCATGCGCTGCGTTTTGGGTAATACACCATTCAACACAACTTCACTTTCTTTCGGATCATTAATACGCAATGTAGCAAAACCAACGATTTTATCATCCAACACAGCCACAAAGACTTCGGTGGCAAAGTCTTTGGATATGCAAGAATTGTAGGCCCAAGACGTATAAACATCGTCGCATTGATGGACATCCAGTTTGGGGTCCGCATGGTAATGACCGCAATAACCCTTGAATGATTCCGCCGCAAGAGCTCGCACATCTTCTGCTTCTCCAGGCAGTATCCCTCTTATGGTGATCTTTTCATTGGGTACTATAATATTTGTCAAATGGAGATTATGCTCATAGTAAACAAGGGTGTCCATAAGCAAAAAGCCCCGCCTTTCCAGTTCCTGGGCGGTTTTTAGGTTCGAACTGGGGCAGCGCGCGATAAGCAGTTGCACATAGTTTTGACGGCATTGACTCAGCATTTCGGGAATATCATGCCAAATAAAATCTCTTGATTTTGCAGTCTTAACTCCGAATCGTTCTTGATCCAAAATCGAAAGTGTGATGACTGGAATGTTTCTTTGCATATTTTTAAATTACCCTTTCCCTAATCGTTCCGGTTAATATCAAAGGTGCTTCTTCGAATGATATATAGGGGGCGCCCCTTTGTCTCGTCGAAAGTTTTTCCCAGATAAACACCCAAGATTCCTAAAAGGGCGATGATAATGCCGGCGAGGAAATAAATAGATACGATGAGACTGCTCCAACCCGTAACGGGGGAGCCTTTCAGCAGGGTCCAGACAATCAAGTAGAGACCAAATAGAAAGGAAAGACCAGCCATGCTGAAGCCGAAGAGGACAGCCAGACGCAGGGGCTTGTCGGAATTGGAAACAATGATACCCATGGCGAGCTGAAAAAGTTTTCGATAGGTATAGGTGCTTTTTCCTCCCACCCGCACCGCATGGGAAACATCGATGCTTGCCGTGGGGAATCCCATCCAGTCCACCATGACGGGAAAAAGACGGACTTGTTCACGCATGTTTCTGAAACTATCTGCGACCTTTCGGGAAACGATTCGGAAATTGCCGACTTCACTATCATAATCCACATCGGCAAGATAACTAAAAGCTCTATAGAACAAGCGGGAAGTGAGACGTTTCAGGAAAGTATCTTGCCGTTTCCCCCGGCGTGCCCGAACAACGTCAAATCCTTCCTGCGCCTTGGCATAGAGACGGGGAATCTCTTCAGGCTGATCCTGAAGGTCGCAGTCCATAACGACAATCCAGTCTCCGTTGCAGCTGTCCAGCCCTGCTGTGATGCCGAAGTGCTGGCCGAAATTCCGGCTGAACTGGATCCCTTTGATTCGTGGGTCCTGCCTTGAAAGCTCCTCTATGATTTCCCAAGATCGATCACCCCCGCAATCTTCGACAAGAATGATTTCAAATTCACTGGTGATGGTTTCCAGAGAAACATTCAGACGTCGGTATAGCTCGTGGAGACACCCTTCCGCTTTGTATACCGGAATAATAATAGAGATCATATTAAATATTATAAAGCTGCAAACCCCATTTATCAAGTTGTAAAATGTGCTAAAGGCATGAAAATTTTTGATTGGTTATTGTTACATGATTATTTTTTTAAGTGTACGTCTGCTCCATCTGTGACTGACGTTTGCGTGGAAGAACCTAAATATTATAATTCAGTTCAGTATTACTCCCTTAAAGTGGTGCGTAGCGATATTTCTGCAGCAATACTTTCCAATGCGTATCCGTCCAGTCAGTGCCATCGATCTCGGTTTCGCGAATCTTCTGGTGGTATTTATCCCTTAACCAGAGCAGGAGCAGTGAGCCATTGAACACCTTGGGGAGTTTCGATCTGATTCCGGTTTTGCCAGTCACACCGGGTATATTGTATGTCATCGTAAAGAATAAACTCATCCACTGCGGCAATGATGTCAAAATAGCCCTTCCACGGGATGTAGTTGGACTGGAGGATGGCTACTTTTTTCATTAGTCTGCGCCTCTTCCTTTGTAGATTTGGTACGCCGGATTATGAGGGTTTGGTACCGGCTCGAAATTATTCAGAATGTATTGATGAATAATAGGGTGTGTGTTCTTAAAGCGCAAATCGTCACGCCCATCAAGCGGAAAATCAAAAATCAACACAAAGCCTGGATTTGACTCTCTGATGCGTTTTATTTCTTTTTTCTCAAAGGTTTCAGAACGACGGAAAAGTGCATAAATCTCCCACATGGGTGATTTGCGCTCTAGCAATGCATACGCGCCAGGCCAGAAAGGCGCGGCAATAAAGGTCTGGCCGTTTGGAGCATATTGCTCGGTCAAGTGACGAAGCAAAGCAATGTCGTTCGCTGTACCAGGATCGATCTGGAGATCTTTACCGGAGATTTCAACATCGACACACTGCTTGCTTGCCAAGCATTGCCAGCCAGGGTGAAACACATGCATCACCCAAAAACTGGCAGCACATAAAGCTGTTGCAAGTGGCCATTTGATTCTTGGCTGAACTGTCGATAAAATAACCAAGCATCCCACAAGTAGCGGGAAAATGCCAAGGGCGAGGTGTCCAATATCTGCGCGAGAGAAAGCATAGTGCGCATAGGGAAGAGCCAAAAATGCTGACGCGACAAATGCGGGTGGTACAGGCTGTTTCTTCAGTCGGCGATATACTACCCATATGACAGCAAAACATCCAAAAACAATCGTTCCAACGAAGAAAAGACCGGCCAACACACCGCGAGAAGCATCACTAACAGAGACGGCAGTAAAATTGACAGCCCAGGGCCAGGGCACGGGCAACGGTATAGTCGTGAACTTCTGTTCGAACAAGAAACGAATGCTTTCCCAGAATGCGACTGCAAAATCTGGAATCAGTAGCACCATGAAAATAATGGGGAGAAAGCCGACTACAACCCCTGTGCCCCATAGGATGATCCCTTTCAAAAAAACAGGGCCAGAGTGGTTTTTAATTGTCAGCCAAGCGATAACCCCAACACTACCGACAGCACCGTACATACCGTGGTTACGTCCAAAAACTGCAATCAACCCTACGCAGGTGCCTGCAATTATGTAGCGTTTGGGTCTTGGATTCCTGATAAGAAAGGTTAGAACACCAATCAGCATTATCGACAAGGAAATATCAAAAAGCTTATGGCGTGGAAACATCCACATTACCAGAGTCGCAGCCGAAATGACCCAAAAGATGGCGCTATCTTTACTCTCGCTTTTTTCAGACTGCGCAATTAATAACAGCCCCGTAAATAAACCAAGGACTTGAAAGATGGCTATGGCAGCACGTAAGCTCATGATGCCGTTGTCACCAACAATGCTTAAAATTGCCGCCGACCAATAATATCGGCCAGGGTCGTAAGCCATGAAGTCAAGAATCGGAACCTCACCCAACAATACACGCTGAACGCCATACCAAAGAAACCCTTCATCCCACAGATTGAATCCCTTGTTTCCTTGCCATGTGAACAGTAAGAAAATAACAAGGCATGAAAACGCTAGAATTTTGACTGGTATATATTTATTTTTTTGTGATTCTTGGCTCATACTTCCAACTGGTGTAAAAATGTCATTCTAACCTGCAGGGGGTCGCGTCCCGCTACTACATTCATTCATCGCTCTGGCTAGGCCACAGAAACCTCTGACGTTTACGCCGAAATTGATAATAATTTCCATTTTATGGATTTGAACATATGTGGCGTGAAATAGTGTGTCAAGAAGATTTTAGACACAACATATATAGCATGGATGATAAGTTTATAAATAACAAGCTTTTGAATTCCGCCATGTGAGGCAGCAATAGCCAAGACATCATAAATCTTCTTTAAGTTTGCATTATGCAGCATAAAGCTAGGTTAACTTCTTTATTCCCACATCCGCTGGTAAAAAGAGAAACCTTTCAGTAAAGAAGATGTGTTGTTCGATCCTTGTACACAACAACGGCCAATCTTCCTTTGGAAGGGTATTGTGGCTTCCCTGGTTTCCAGTTCCCAAAGAGAAGGCTATCTATTCTAAACCATTAAATCATTATTATTTATTCCTTGACAGCTTAATTAATTTTGTATTACAAAATACATTGTTCACCACATGAACAATGTATACTGATTGATATTAATGCATAAAAATAAAAAAAGAAAAATCTTAATGCTTTTTACCTGAAATGCATGCAAAGCCACAGATGTCACGCCGCGATCTTTCGTTTTGCGGTGGTTCCCTGGAGCAAAATGAATTTACTGTTTAGAATCTTAGTGGAAAAAAATTTTACTAATACCAAAAATTATATGATTTCCAAACATATCATTGCACATTTTTATTATTTTTACGTTCCAGAAGAACGTCAAAGAAAAATTTAGATTACTCTATAACTTGCTGAAAATTATAAAGTATGAAAAACTGGAAAAGGAATCCAGAAGATAAGAAAAGAGCTTGCTCTTCTGGATATCAAAATAGCCGATTTAAAATTATGTCTGATTATTAGGAACAATCGATTCTTCCCGTAATCATGACATTTTTTTTAAAAAGATTGCGCTTTTGTAATCCAGAGAGCGGAGCTGTATCAAGAGATTTCGATCCACCATTCATTCATTGCGAGTCCTTTGCATGACTAATATCCCAACAGCAATCAATCCTCATGCCGCCCACCCCACATCCTTTGCGGCAATGGTTAAAAGTTTCTGGCTCAATAGAAGCCTCATATTCACCTTGGCTAAACGAGATGTAGCGGGGAGATATCGTGGTTCAATTATGGGGCTTGCATGGTCGTTTTTCAATCCCCTGCTCATGCTGGTTATTTACACGTTTGTTTTTTCAGTAGTATTTAAGGCTCGATGGGGTATTAGCATGCAGGAAGGTAAAATGGATTTCGCTATTATGCTTTTTGTTGGCATGATTATTCACGGATTATTTGCTGAATGTGTTAATCGCGCGCCGGGCCTTATTCTTTCAAACGTAAGCTATGTCAAAAAAGTAGTCTTTCCATTGGATATACTGTCATGGGTCGCATTTGGTTCCGCGCTATTTCATGCTGCAATCAGCCTGGTCGTTTTATTTGTCGCGCAGCTGATTTTTATGGGGCATATCCCTTTTACCGCGCTGCTTTTCCCCGTCGTTATGCTTCCGCTGATCGTTACTACTATCGGATTTGCCTGGTTTCTGTCATCGCTGGGAGTTTTTATTCGCGACATCGGTCAAATAACGGGTATTATAACAACCGTATTGTTATTTATATCCGGAGTCTTTTTTCCAATAAATTCACTGCCGGAGCCCTATCGTCTATGGCTGGCGCTCAATCCGCTTGCCATGATTATTGAAGAGGGGAGAAATGTATTAATTCTTGGAAAACTGCCCGATCCCACTAACTGGTGCATCATGATGGTGGTTGGGCTGTTCATTGCCTGGGCGGGTTTTGCCTGGTTTCAAAGAACACGAAAGGGATTTGCCGATGTCATCTGAAATCGCCGTCAAGGTAGAAAACCTCGGCAAGTGCTACCAGATTTACAACAAACCGAATGATCGCCTTAAGCAGTCGATCATTCCGCGTTTGCAGCGGCTGTTTGGAAAGCAGCCAAAGCAATATTTTCGTGAGTTTTGGGCGCTCAAAGATGTGTCGTTTGAGGTAAAGAAAGGCGAAACGGTAGGCATTATTGGACGTAACGGTTCAGGTAAATCCACTCTGCTTCAGATGGTCTGCGGCACGCTTTTGCCGACAAGTGGAAGCATTGAAACCCATGGTCGTATAACAGCGTTACTTGAGCTTGGTTCCGGTTTCAATCCAGAATTTACCGGACGCGAAAATGTTTATATGAATGCATCAATCCTTGGGCTAAGCAGGGAGGAGATTGATGATAAATTTGATGATATTCTTTCTTTTGCCGATATTGGCGATTTTATTGAGCAGCCAGTCAAGACATACTCAAGCGGTATGGTTGTTCGACTTGCTTTTGCAGTGCAGTCACAAGTTTCTCCAGATATCCTGATTGTTGACGAAGCCCTGGCCGTAGGTGACGCAAAATTCCAAGCCAAATGTTTCAATCAACTGAAGATGCTCAAGGACGGTGGTTGCAGTATTTTGCTCGTGACGCATTCGAGCGAACAAATCGTGACGCACTGTAATAGTGCATTATTACTAGAAAATGGCAAGGTCTTTGAGGCAGGAGAGCCTCGACGCATAGTTAATTATTACATGGACTTGCTGTTTGGCAAAGAAAAAAAAGCACCTGAAGCCACTCCGTTATTGACAACTACAAAGTGTGCAGATGATAGTCCGAATCATGAAGCTACGCTGAGCTATTCAGAGGATGTGTTTGCCACACGTCCCGGTTATAATCCGCACGAATACCGCTGGGGGGATGGCAGGGCTTCAATCCTGGATTTTGATTTATCTGCAGATGGTGAAAGTTACCCTTCTGCCATTACTACAGGTCAAAACATCATTTTAACAATTTCATTCAAGTTCTTAGATGTTCTTGTTAGGCCAATATTAGGCATCACAATAAAAACCAAAGAGGGTGTAACGGTCTATGGTGTTAATTCAGAAACTCTGGACGTAGACGCGATTCAATCATTAGGACGGTACGGTCAGATTGCTTATGCCAGGGCATCTTTTTGTTGTCGACTTGCTCCTGGAGACTATTTTATTTCTTTAGGAATAGCAACGAGACAGAGCGAGGACATCATTCCTCACGACAGACGTTATGATGCCATCCACATACAGGTGCGACCTATGACGACATTTTTTGGGCTTATTGATTTAGGGCTTGAACTAACGGCAAAGGAAGTTGCTTTATGAAATTAAAGCTTTCTGAATGGGGCTACAGGCTCGATTCCACAACAAACGTTTGGTCAAAATCTGACTTTAGCGGCATTACCTACAGCGATGGTGATGAAGTTGAGCAGCGTATCGCTGCCATAGTCGAGCAAGCAAGTGACTTTACCGTGTTATCTACAGAGCTTCGCCAGAACTGCACTGACTGGCCATCTTTGTATCACTTGTCAAACTCAAGAGCCAACATTCTGCGCCCCTTTGAATCATCATTGCATGGGAATATTCTGGAAATTGGCGCAGGTTGCGGCGCCATTACCCGTTATTTAGGCGAATGCAAAGGTAATGTGTTGGCGCTTGAAGGCAGTGCCCGGCGCGCTGCTATTGCCAGATCGAGAACGAGAGATCTGCCAAATGTCACTGTAGTTGCCGACAACTTTGAACAGTTTCAGTGCAATGAGCAATTTGATATTATAACCTTGATTGGAGTTCTTGAATATGCCAATTTATTCATAAGTCATGGTAATCCGGCGCTGTCCATGCTTCAGCGTGTCCGCTCATTGCTCAAGCCGCAGGGCAAACTGATTATTGCCATTGAGAATCAACTTGGCCTGAAATATTTCGCCGGTGCGCCGGAAGACCATTTTGGAAAATCGATGCATGGTATTGAGAATCGATATCAAAGTAATCAGCCGCAAACATACGGGCGCCAGGCGCTTTCAGAAATGCTAAAGCAAGCCGGATTTTCATATTCGGAATTCATGGCACCATTCCCTGACTATAAGTTGCCATTTTCTATTGTGACCGAAAAGGGGTTTTCTCATAAGGGGTTTGATGCCGCCGCACTGGCATGGCAATGTGTAAAACGCGATCCTCAATTGCCCTCCGTTTTAGCTTTTGCTCCTGAATTGGTTTGGCCATCTCTGGTTAAAAATGGTGTAGCGCTTGATTTCTCAAATTCATTTCTTGTTGTGGCGGGAGATTCTGTAAACCACAAAGCAGACTCTTCTATACTGGCCTGGCATTTTACCACGGAACGATCAAAAGAGTTCTGCAAAGTAACCCGCTTTCTGCAAAGAACCAATAGATTAATCGAGACTTATTGCTATCCACTTTCACCTGACTCACCCAATCACAGCCGCCGTCGTTTATTGACTTTTCGTATTCAGGAGAAAGCCAAATATGTGCAAGGCAGACCATTACCTCAGGAATTAATTCACATCGTCACCCATGATGGCTGGCGAATCGAAGATGTTGGCAACTTTTTTAAAAAATATCTTGAATATCTTGTTTCATACGCATCCGAGCAAGGTGTTTCACTGAACGTAAGTTCTCCAGAAAGCAAAATTCCAGGGGAGTATTTTGATCTGATTCCACAAAATATCATTGTCGGGCATGACGGTAAGTGGAGCGTTATCGACCAGGAGTGGGTTTTGAACGAAAACATGCCTGTGGGATGGCTGCTTTTTCGCTCATTGCTTACACTGATCAATTCGGTAACCCGTTTCGGTCTTTGTACCGATGAGTTCGTTAACACAGCTTTTGGGTTTATTAAGGCGGTTTTCAAAGCGATGTGCTTTTCTGTAACGGAAGAACAGATGGAAAGTTACGGCAGGCGGGAGCTTGCAGTTCAAGAAGAAGTTAGTGGGAAAAAACTTGACCAAATGCTCAATTCGTGGCGCACCACACCGTTGCAAAGGCTAAATCTCAATCAAGCGTTAATTGAGCGTGACGGTCTGATCACCAGCCTCAATCAGATCGTATCGAATCGTGACGAGCAGATTGTAAACAGGGATAAGGACATTGACGATCTCAGGAAGGCCCTTGTCGACCGTGATTTGCAGATCACCAATCTTAGCCAGATCATGTCGAATCGTGACGAGCAGATTGCAAACAGGCATAAGGATATTGACGATCTCAGGGAGGCCCTAGTCGACCGTGATTTGCAGATCACCAGCCTTAACCAGATCGTATCGAATCGAGACGAGCAGATTGCCAACAGGCATAAGGATATTGTTGATCTTAGGGCGGCCCTTGTCGACAATGAAAAGCAGATTACCAGCCTTAAGCAGATCGTATCGAATCGAGACGAGCAGATTGCCAACAGGCATAAGGATATTGTTGATTTGAGGGCGGCCCTTGTTGATCGTGATTTGCAGATCACCAGCCTTAACCAGATCGTATCGAATCGTGATGAGCAGATTGCAAACAGGGATAAGGATATTGCTGATCTTAGGAGTACCCTTGTTGCCCATGAAGAGCAGTTTGCCGGTCTTAACCAGGCGGTATCCGAACGTGACGGTCAGATCGCCAGCCTTACCCAGATCGTATCGAATCGTGACGAGCAGATTGCAAACAGGCATAAAGATATTGACGATCTTAGGGAGGCCCTTGTCGACCATGAAAAACAAATGACCGGGCTTAACCAGATTTTAGCCGAACGTGATGCACAGATTGTCAGTCTCCATCAATCTGTAGCTGAGCGCGACGGCCAAATCCATAATCTTAATCAGGCTGTTGCTGAACGTGACGGCCTGATGGCCGGTCTCAACCAAATCGTGACCGAACGTGATGCGCAAATAGTCACTCTCCATCAATCTGTAGCCGAACGTGATGGCCAGATCGCCCTCATTGCAGGTCAACTAAATAATGAAAGAGCGACGATCACAGAAATACTGCATTCGACTTCATGGCGTTTCACGATTCCGCTGCGTTTTATAGGCACGATTTTCAAGTCCGCTACTTACAAATTTCGGTCGGTTGTCTCCCATAGCCTGCGGGTATTTTACCATCAAATGCCGATATCAGAGGCAAGAAAGACTGATCTAAAATCATTCATCTATAACCATTTTGCATTATTACTAAAAAACACAAAATCATATCAACATTGGATCGTGAACCATCCTAAAGCTTCGCCCTCCAAGGTTATCAGTGAGGCTAAGATTCCTTCCAGTGAGCCACCTGACCCGTGTTCTTCGGTCTCTCAGGTTATCCAGAAAGTTGCGATTCCGTCCGGTGAGCCACATGATCCCTATGACGATTGGATAGAAGTCAACAAATGGAATGCCAAAAGAGAGACTTTTTTGCGGCAGCGCCTCCAGGAAATCAGCCATGCGCCCCTGTTGAGTGTTATCATGCCGGTGTATGATCCTCCGGTGGAATATTTAAATCGTGCCATCGCGAGCGTCTGTTCTCAGGTTTACGGGAACTGGGAACTTTGCATTGCAGATGATAAAAGTCAAAATGGTGAAGTAAGAAGCGCCCTTCTTAAATGGTCTGAAACGGATGAGCGGATTAAGGTCTGCTATCGTGAGACCAACGGCAACATAAGCATTGCCACCAATAGCGCCGCCGCTCTTGCAGGCGGCAGCCATCTGGTGTTTCTTGACCAGGATGATTTATTGACGCCGGACGCCCTGGGGGAAATCGCCCTGTATATCGCCGAAAAACCGGAAACAGACATCCTTTATTCCGATGACGATAAGATAGACACAGAGGGAAAGCGATTTGCCCCGCAGTTCAAGCCGGACTGGTCGCCGGAACTTCTTCTTTCCTACATGTATTTCAGCCATGCATTCGTCGTCAGCAGATCGCTCTTCCAGGAGGTGGGAGGCGCAAGAATCGGGTTTGAAGGATCCCAGGATTATGATCTTGCCCTGAGAGCTTCTGAAAAGGCAAGGCATGTCGGACATATTCCTCTTGTGCTCTATCATTGGCGCGTTTTGCCGAACTCAACGGCATCTTCCGCAAAGGCAAAGCCGGACAGCATGGAGGCTGGAAGAAAGGCAGTGCAGGATGCATTATCAAGGAGAGGGCTTCAGGCGGCCGCATATCAACCAGACTGGGCAGTAGAGTCAGGCGTGGGGATATTCAGTCACAGGTTCGTGCATAACAATCCACCCGAAGTGACCATCATCATTCCGACGAAAGACCAGGTGAAAGTACTTAAAAAGTGCGTCGAGTCTATTCTGAAAATGACGGACTATCCCAATTATGAAATCCTGATTATAGATAACGATTCCGTCGAGCCGATGACGGCCGCATATCTCAATAAAGTTTCAGCCCATTCCAATGTAAGGGTTGTCAGGATATGCAACCCTGCAGGGGGGTTCGACTATGCCTATATAAATAATCGTGCGGTCGAGTTTGCACGGTCCGAGTATGTCCTGTTTCTGAACAACGACATTGAAGTGCGGAGAAAAGATTGGCTTTCTCAGATGGTCGGCTACGGGCAAATACCCGGGGTGGGCGCCACTGGGGCGAAGCTCTTATATCCTGACAGAAGAATTCAGCATGCCGGCGTCCTTATAAAATTCTACCACGGAATGGCCGGACATGCTTTTAAAGGGGTTTCAGAACATGAAACCGGATACCTTGCTTATCCGAAGGTGCTGAGGAATTACTCGGCGGTAACCGCCGCTTGCCTTCTGACACCGAGGAAGCTCTTTATCGAAATGGGTGGTTTTGATGAAAAGGATTTCAAGGTGGCCTATAACGATGTAGATTACTGCGGGAGACTATTAAATAGAGGGTATAGGGTAGTCTATACCCCAGAGGCCGAGTTGATTCATCACGAAGGATTTTCGAGGGGTTTCTGCGATAATCCGAGAGAGAACGTCAACTTCCGGACCAAGTATTACGGCAAAAAGGACAGATACTATAATCCAAGCCTTTCGTTGGATAATGAGTATTTCGAGGTCTGGCCACGCGCAGTATTCACCGGAGAGTTCCCTAAGACCCTTAAGATCCTCATGTGCACGCACAACCTGAACCACGAGGGTGCACCTTACAGCCAGTATGAAATGACTGTTGGCCTGAAGGAGAAAGGGATCCTGGACCCGATAGTATTCAGCCCTGTGGACGGGCCTTTGAGAGCGCTCTACGAATCTCGTGGCATAAGGGTGATTATCAATCCAGCTCTTGGTTACATTTTCGAAATCGCCGGATACAGAGAAAGGCTGAAGGCATTTACGGTCTTTATCAAGGAGCTGGGCGTTGAGATGGTCTATGCCAACACGCTGATTAACTTCCATGTTATTGCCGCAGCCAGAGATGCAGGTTTGCCATCAATCTGGAACATCCGAGAGAGCGAGCCATGGCAGTATTATCAGGAAATGTGGGGCGAAGAGCTGGCTGCAGAAGCAGCCCGGTGCTTTACCTACCCATATAAGGTTATCTTTGTTGCTCACACGACTAAGCAGATCTATAAGCAATTCGAAGGAAGACATAATTTTCATGTCATATATAACGGCCTTGATCTTAACCGGCTCTTAAAGGAGGCGGGGAAATATGACAGAAAGGCTGTCCGTGAAGAGCTCGGGATCGGAGATGATGAACTGGCCATTCTACTTCCCGGCACAGTATGCGAAAGAAAGGGGCAACAGGATCTTGTTCGTGCGCTGGAACGGCTTAACCCTGATTGTCTGAAAAAGATCAAATGTTTTATCGTAGGCGACTGGCAGACCCAGGCACCCTATAACCAGGAACTGCGTGAAATGGCTGCCAGCCTGCCACCGGAGGCAAAGAATAGGCTTTCTATTCTGCCGATCTCGGCGGAGATATTCAAATATTATAAAATCGCGGATATTTTTGTCTGTAGTTCCAGGATCGAGAGCTTTCCGAGAATCATTCTGGAGGCCATGGCTTTTAATCTTCCCATCATCACCACACCGGTTTTTGGTATTCAAGAGCAGGTGTGTCAGAATGTAAACGCGCTTTTCTATCCTCCCGGTGATTATGCAGCGCTGGCAGATGCCCTGGAAAAATTGATTACGGATGAAGGTATGCGAAGGCGCTTTTCGGAGAATGCTCCATTTGTACTGCGCCAGTTGGAAACCTTTGACGAAATGACGGACGCTTACGCTGTCTTGTTTAAAGAAGGTTATTTTTCCTGTGGTCGGAAGGCGCGAATGCCGGAAGCCATTACCGCCTATCATGCAGGAAAATCCGCAATAGCCGGTTCACTCCGGAAAGTTACTTTTCTGACCTCCTATAAAGATGAAAATTCGCAGCGGTTCCGGGTCTATAATCTGATTGAAGGGCTTACGGAAGCCAGCATTGAGTGTGCAGTTCTCAAAGAGGACTTCGGCGGCAGCCTGGATGGCGTCCTTGACTCTGACCTTCTGGTGGTCTTCAGGGTCGGTGCATCTGATAATGTCCGGCAAATACTAGACATATTCAAGGGCAATGGAATTCCTACAGTCTTTGATGTTGATGACCTGGTTTTTGAACCGGAATCGGCTCACCTTCTTCACGGTCTTACAACATTAGATAAAAAGGATAGACAGAGGACGGTTGAAGGGTTTGAGCGTTTACGGGAGACTCTTCTTCTTTGCGATTACTCCACCTGTACCACGAAGACGCTTTCAAAAAGGATTGAATCGCTGGGCAAGCGCTGTTTTGTGATTTCCAATACAATCAACAAGAAACAGTTCGAGCTTGCGCAGGAACTGAAGCGAGGTAAAAAGAGTGAAGACGACGCGAAAGTCAGAATCGGATATTTCAGCGGCACACGGACCCACGACAAGGATTTCAGAGAAGTTGCGGATGCCCTGTACAAAGTGATGGCGGAGAATCCCCAAACAGAGTTCCATCTGGTAGGCATTCTCGATCTGGATTCGAAGTTCTCCAAATTTGGAGAAAGGTTAGTCCGCCAGCCGCTCATGGACTATTTCAAAATGTTGTGCTATCTATTCTGGATGGACATAAACCTTGCGCCGTTGGAGATGAACAATGTCTTTACTGCATGCAAAAGCGAGCTGAAGATTTTCGAGGCAGGGCTTGTGGAGATTCCGACTATTGCATCAGCCACAGACTCTTACGCCGGTTGCATCACTGACGGCGCGAACGGTTTTCTTGCCGCCTCAAAAGGTGAATGGGTGGAAAAGCTGGAAAACCTCATTAAGGATAGGAAGCTCAGACGCAGGATTGGACAGCGGGCGGAACAAGACTTTATGAAAAAGTTTTTCATAAGAAATAGTATTAAGGATGTAATCGGCAACTACAAAGAAATATGCAGAGATCACGGAAAAATGGTGGAAAGATTCGGTGCCTTGAAACGAGATAAAATTGTTGAAGTTTATGATGACTCCGGCGTTACAAGAAATAGTGTCACACAATAACAGGATGAATTATGAATATGCAATGGAAAGTCAGATCGTTTCTCTTTGTGATGCTTATTATCCTTGGCAGTGTGTGCGTCTGTCCCGTGCAGGTGGAATCCAGGGCCAATCCGACAGATTACAGAGTTTCGAATGAGACAATTTCCGTTGGGGTAAGCAAACGTAACGCTGGCGCTGTGAGCAGTATAGTCTATGACGCACACGAGTTTGTAAATGACTATGATCATGGTCGACAGATGCAGATTGCATGGTTTGTTAATGGCCTTGATGGAGAGTATAATCCCACCGAGGCTGGAAGCCGAGACGACTATAAAAAGTCAACATCGACAAGCCGGTTAGTTTCCGTTCGTGTCAAAGACAAGACCATCGCTACGGAAAGCCATCCTGCCTACTGGTGGGGGCCAGGCAAAGGTGTCAATGTCAAGGCAGTGACGCAAGACACCCTGAAGAAAACCATTACACTCGGCTATGGTGGAGACCCTCATGTGATTGTATTCGATGCCGCTGTTACGATTTCGCCGGAACTGACCGGGCCCCCCGTTAACAAAATTCGCATCTCAGTGCCCGCGTTTTATTCAAGCAAAGCACTAACAGAGCATTACCAGTTCGACCGGCGCGATGGTACCATGGTGAAACTTCCTTATCCTGTCCAGGCAAAGGTGATAGGCGGCCAGATTGAAATAATGAAACTCAATCCAGAGCGCCAACGCATTCCCATTCTGAGCTCACCCGACGGTCGTTACGCGGTGGGAGCATATACTCCACAGGCGGAGAACTTTTGGAACTATGGTAGCTACTTCATTCCAGATCCGGCGAGCGCCTGCAGTAAAGTAAGCGTCCGCTTTGAACATGCCGCCAAGGCCGATAGCACGTATTCATATCGTACTTTTGTGATCATCGGAAATTTAGAGACCGTAAAAAAATCTGCCATGAAACTTCGGTAAAGCCAACCATCAAAAGTAAAAGTTAAGCGAATCAGTAACATTTACATGAATACTATTAACACCTGCCAAAGGCAAAATTTAGGAGGATTTATGAAGATGAAATTTAGAGTTGTAATTGCTGTAGTTTGTTTGGCAATCGCACTTTTATGCGGCTGCGAGAAGAAAGATGAACCTGCGAAAACTCAAATGGGGAGCTTGCCAGCATTTTCTAATGTTCTGCCGTCTGTCCTTGCCGGAAAGACATTGGCAACGGGGGGGAAAGTTTTTATTGATGCCCTCAACAAAAATACAATGGGTACAGTCATCAATATTAAAAATGAAGACGGGTTTGATATGAATGGCTGGGCATTTGATGATAAAACGAATACTCCTCCGGAGACCATATTTATAGAACTTGCCCCCATCAAAGGTGGTGATAACTATTACGTGGCAGCCATACGCAGCGAGAGAGAGGATCTAGCCGTCACTTTCAATAAACCGGAATTAAAAAAAGCAGCCTTTGTGCTCAAGGCGGACATTAAATCGGTTCCTCCCGGCGAATACGAGATTAATATGGTCCAGGTTGCTGATGGTGGCCCGATCAAGACTCCTACAGGCAATAAGATCAATAAGATGAATTAGGGTTCTTCCTGTATACGTATTATAAAGGATATAGATTATGGATAAACAACAGGATGAGTATTTTGAGATGCGTCTTGAATACATGAAAGACCGGATGTGCCTATATCGGCCATTCCTGCGGCCAGCAGCGGCGGAGGCAATGAATGCCGCTGTTTTCGGTAAGAATTTTGCTGGAAGCACGGACCCATCTGCACTTTCGTTGCTGGTGATGTTTTGTGCAATTACGCAACCGATTCGAATGTTGGAACTCGGCACGTTCCACGGCTTTAGTACGATGACAATTGCTGAAATTCTTGCGACCAACAAGAGGCCAGGCACCCTGGTTACGGTCGAGCCGATGCAGGAGTACCAGGAATGTGCCAAGGAACTTGTATTTCAGGCGGGGCTCACCTCTACCGTGCAATTTGTTCGCGGCTTTTCAACGGATGAAGCAGTACTGTCTGTTGTTGAAGAATGGGCACCATACGATATTATTTATATAGATTCATCTCATCAATTTGCACAGACCCTTGAAGAATTAGATCTATACCTCATTGCACGCCCGCTGATCCGGCCGGGCGGTCTTGTATTTCTTCACGACATCACGCTGGAACTGGAAAACGATCCTGGTGTCGGACCTGCCGTAGACGAATGGATCAGGCGGCACCCGGAATACCATTATCTTCCCCTGTCCACGAAAGGGATATGGCCGCAGGAAGCCGGCTTCGGTATCATCCAGACACCGGTCTGACAGTTGCCGCATACCGAAGCAAAAGGGGTTCTATCTAGCTGTCGAATTCTAGAAAAGCTTCGCAAATTTGCCGCGAAATATAAATTATGAAACAAATGTATGTATGAAAAACTCGAGCGGTCATAAAAATTGGTGAATATTAAGAATATCATCGATTTCTGTACACCCAGGTTTTTGCTCGCAATGAAAGTTATGAGAGGGGTGTACAATGTAACGGATGAGGTCTTTTCAAAAGAGATTATCACCAATAAATACCTGTCGGGGTCGGGGATCGAGATTGGGGCTCTGTGTAATCCCCTACTAGTGCCGCAGGACGCGAAAGTGCTATATGTTGACAGGCTCTCGATAGAAGGCTTGAGGGAGCATTACCCGGAACTGAATGACATGGAACTCGTCAAGGTCGATATAATCGACGACGGCGAGCGTCTTGAGATGATCGGCAACACAACTCAGGACTTCGTCATTGCCAATCACTTCATCGAACATTGCGCTAACCCGATCCTGACCGTAAGCAATATGCTCAGGGTTCTAAAGAAAAACGGTATCCTGTTTATATCTCTGCCTGATAAAAGACAATGTTTTGATGTTGATCGTCCGGAAACTACCTTTGAACATTTGATGAGGGATTACGAAGAGGGTCCTGACTGGTCAAGAAAGGCTCATTTCGAAGAATGGTCCAGGCTGGTAAACAAGGTTTCTGGCGAGCGCGAAGTGAAAGAAAATGTCGCCCGTCTTATGGAGATGGATTACTCCATTCATTACCATGTCTTTACGCCGGATACGATGCTTGAATTCTTCTCAAAGATAAAAGATGTTTTACATTATCCATTTGAATATGAGCTTTTTTACAAAAACGGAGCGGAAGTGATCATTGTTCTGAAACGAATATGAATATTTTGGTGAAGCAACTGTTAAAATATTTCCTGCACAGCAGGTCAGTAAAGCGGATGGGAGCGGGATTGTAATGTGCGGGATAGCTGGCCTGATCGACGCTTCGGGCAAATACAGTAACAGCTCTATTGTTCGCCGGATGGCGGAAGTGATGATTAACCGCGGGCCTGACGGATACGGAGAATTTATTGAATCCCCTGTTGCCATGGCCATGCGTCGCCTCTCCGTTATAGATCTGGAGCACGGCTGGCAGCCTTTTTTCAGTGATGGCAACCGGGTTGTCGCTTTTCAAAACGGCGAAATTTATAATTTCAGGGAACTGCGGACGCTGCTGGAGCAGAAAGGCTATCACTTTATATCGCATTCGGATACGGAAGTCCTCGCCCATGGTTTTGCGCAGTGGGGGATTGAAGGATTATTGAAGCGCATCGATGGCATGTATGCCATTGCTATCCTGGATAAAAAGGCGAGCACGCTCTATCTTGCCCGCGACCGGTTTGGTGAGAAGCCCCTTTTTTATACCGGTGCACGAGGAAAGTTTGCCTATTCTTCAAACCTGAAGTCTTTGGTAATGCTTCCCTGGGTCAGCCGGGAAATCGAGCCCAAGGCCGTGGATTATTACCTGGCCCTGCACTATGTTCCTGGAGAGATGACATTCTTCAAGTCCATCAGGCGGGTGTTGCCGGGTGAATATCTTGCTGTTCCGCTGGCTGATCCGCACCCCAAGGTATTTCGCTATTATCGCCCGTCTATTGGCATAACGCATAATTTAAACGATAATGAACTGACCAGTCTAATTGAGCAATCCGTCGAATCCCGCCTGGTTGCTGATGTCCCCGTGGGCATCTTCCTGTCGGGGGGGCTTGACAGTTCCATCGTTGCGGCCATAGCAGCAAAGACGCATCCTGAAATCATGACATTTTCCATGGGGTTCGAGAGCATGGCGCATGATGAAAGCGCTGCAGCCGAACTAGTAGCCAAGTCAATCGGCAGTACCCATCAGTGCTTTCAGTTTAAAGAGGATAGTTTCATCAATCTGCTGCCCCAAGTTGCGACCGCTCTGGATGAACCGGTGGGGGATCAGGCGATGCTGCCCCTTTATTGGCTTTGCCAGGAGGCGCGGAAGCATGTCAAGGTTGTTTTGGCGGGAGAAGGCGCGGATGAGGTCTTTGCCGGATACTCCTATTACGATCGTTTTTTACAGAACAGGACGTGGCGGGAAAGGATCACCTGCTGGCTGCGACGAAGTAGCAACCACCGAGAGGTACTCGATCATCTGATTCATAATGAGGCTTTGATCACTCCATCCGGGTTTCCTCTTTTGACGGATGCTGCCATGCGCCGGCGTCTCATTGGTCATGACAACTATACGGAACCGATGTGGGAGGTTGAACTCTTGAGATGGCTTAACAAGGCTAACGATCCTCTCCAGCGGGCGACTGCCGCCGAATTGACCACCTGGCTGCCGGACGATCTATTGGTGAAATTTGACCGTATGGCTATGGCGCACAGTCTGGAGGGAAGGGCACCATATCTTCATCCTGCCATCGTTAAGGCCGGTCTCTTTCTCCCCCAGCAGCAGAGAATGAATCATTCTGTTAGTAAGGTGGCCTTAAGAAGAATTGCAGCGAAATGGTTGCCGCCGGCAATCCTTGATAAACCAAAGCAAGGATTTGTTCTGCCGATGAAGAAATGGTTAATACAATGGTTTGCAATTCATGGCTCAGTGGACGAGTTTCTTGAATCATACAACATTGATTTTCTCGACATGGACGAGACTGTCAAACTGGTCAGGGATGAAGTGGAAAAAGGTGTTACCAACGAAAGATTTCTTTTTGCGCTGGTCCTTTTGTTTGAATGGTATAAAAATCATCTATGTTTTTTTAAAAATTTACAAAAGGAATAATCAGAAGAACGATGCCATGATGTTTAAGATTTTTACAAAAGCGGTTTGTTTGTTGTTGCTGGCGTTTTTTTTAACAAATTGCGGCGGCGGAGGTGATGGAGGTGGTGTTGGTGTGTTGCCATCCCCATCGCCTGTGTCACCATCCCCTGTACCACTATCAACGGCAAAAGCAATTACGGCATTTTCTCTGGCCGGGGTTGTGGGGGCCATCGACGAAACGCAAAAAACAATAGTAGTATTCATGCCCTTCGGCACAGACGTGACAACTCTGGTAGCGACATTTACCACAACTGGCGCCAATGTGACGGTAGGTTTCACTCTTCAAATAAGCGGCACAACGGCCAATAACTTTTCAAGTCCAGTGGTTTATACGGTGACGGCTGATGATGCTACAACACAGGATTATACGGTAACGGTGATGCCATCGCTGCCATTGACTTTAATTCCCATTAGTTTTTCAGGTGATATAATACCATACGACTGGTACCATCCTGTATTGGCTGACTTAAATAATGATGGATTCATCGAGGCACTTGGTACTTTTAACGACAGAGCGGGGAATTTGATTGCCGCGTCACCTTCCAGCATGGGATTGGGAAGCCTCTTTATCCCCGGGAGAATCCAGCGGACATGTGCTGCCGCCGATTTTAACGGCGACGGTCTTCCGGATATTGTCTGCAATGTGTTTTCTTCTTATGAAGTATACACAAATCCGGACCCGGACTGTCAGGCGTCGAACGCTGGGAATCCTTATTCGCCGAATTCAGTGGCTATGCTTTTTTTCAATAACGGTGATGGAACTTTCACGGAGAATATAGCCTTTAGAGATTTGAAATTAAGAGGGATACATGGAGAAACTATCCTGGTAGCCGATTTCAATAACGACGATTTTTTGGATATATTTTGGCCGCAGGCGACAGCTTGCAGCCCCAATGAACAAAATTATTTATTGATCAATGATGGCAACGGCAATTTCACCGAAGTTGCGGACGAAGCGGGTGTCGCCATGAGAAACACAGCTATGAACTTCAGGGGAGAGGGAGCCCAGGCAATTGATTTTAATCTTGATGGCTGGATCGATTTTTATGTAGGAAGCCACTTGTTTATCAATAATGGTGTGAAAAACGGCAAACTGACCTTTACCGATCAACGGGCTGCTCTGGGTCTTCCTCTGGCATCTGATGAAGGGATCAAGTTTACTGACTGGAATAATGACGGCCATCTTGATCTTGTAATACACCATCCGTATACAGGTCCCACCCTGTATCAGTTTAATGGGACGAGTTTTGAGTTTAAAAATATTATTCCGCCCTATTCGTTTTCTGAAAGCTATGGTCTGAATATTTTTGATATGAACAATGATGGCCGGGAAGATATCATTGTTTCGGGTGGAACCAACGTAGCGGACATTCCCAATCCCACCGTGGTATGGCTGAATAATGGCACGGGGTTCGAGCGGGCCAACCCGACGGCAATGGACGCCTGGGGTCAGGATACGATTTCGTTTGCGGATATTAACTTGGATGGGAGGTTGGATATATTAAAAAGAGATGTAGGAGGCTTAGGTCTTGCTTATTTTAAGAACAGTTCCTCCTTGCCGAAAAACAGTTTCTTCAAAATAGACGTAAGGGGTCCGGCCGGTGAGCGAAACCAGCAGGGGCGTATTGTGAAGATTTATCCTTTGAATCATCCTGATGTTATTTTTACTCGCTTTGTTGATAGCGGTTCCGGGTATCTTACCCAAAGTCCTTACGAGATTTTTATCGGAACCCCCTATACGGAACCGCATAACGTAGAAGTCTATTATCGTGGCGGCATTGTAAAATTCACCATCAACCCGGGGAATAAAAAAAGGGTTTATCCTGATGGTATGATTGTAAATTATTGAAAGCTTTGCATAATATCCGTTGTGTCATTTCGAGAAGCGCAAGCGACGAGAAATCTTTCTTTTATATTATAATGTTATAAGATTTCTCCCGGAGTTTATCCTGAGTGTAGTCGAACGGAGTCGAAATGACAATTTGACTATTATGCAAAGGTTTCTTGTTGAGATGAGGTAAGCAATGACAACCGCAAATATTAAAATGACAAGCGTCTTGATTTTATTTGCACTTCTTTCCGTTTTTTTGACGGTGGCTGAGGGTAAAGCCAGTCAGCAATTCTTATTACGCAATGGCGCTAAAATAGAAGATACCAAGACCGGTCTTGAGTGGGCAATCAATGCCGGTACACCATCTTTCGGGAAGTGCAATGGTGGGAAGAAAACATGGGACGAGGCAGCTGATTACGTAAATTGTCTGAATTCCAGCGCATACCTCGGGCATAACGATTGGCGTCTGCCATCGGTTCATGAACTTTCCGGATTTATCAGTAAAATCGCAAAAGCAAATAAAATAGAACACAAGTATGACATAGCAGGACCAAAGCTAAAGGAACTCGGTTTCAAAAATATACAGCCTTCTTTGTATTGGTCGTCTGTCGCAACAGGCGAAGTTGCTTTGGCAGTGGAGATTTCGACCAATGGAAGGTTTCACCCTGTTGGAAAACTTAATACTCTATATGTTTGGCCTGTCCGGGGAGGGAAGTAAGAGCTTGTGTGATGAATAAATCTTAAAGGTTAGGAACCCTTAGGCGGAACTATAATTTGTGTCTTTTATTGCGGTTGGCACAGTCTCTATAGATGCAGATGTTAAAATCAGAGAATTCTATGCGCTTAAAAAAATATTATAGTATGATTTTCTATATTTCATGTCTTGCACTTGCCATATTTAAAGTATGGCTCATTAGCTCCGATGAAATCATAGCCTTCAATTACCCTCATGATGAGCTCTGGTATATCAAAACATCTTTAGAGAGTTGGTTTTCTTCTACATATTCCGATATGTCTTACATAAATTTACCTGTCTACGCCATGTGGATAGATTTTGTTCGCTTAACTGGTGTTCCGCTTCGCATCGCAACGGAAGTATTGTATATTATGAGTGCGTTCTATTTTGTATCAGTATTGGAAAAGGTAAAGCTTCCAAGACATGTTTGTTTTTTTTCTTTTGCATTAATTATTTTACATCCGTTTACTTTTTATTTGTTTAAACGCAGTTGTGCAGAGACATTTTATACGCCGATTCTGCTTTTGGCATTATCCTCTTTGATTATGTTATGGATCAGGCGAGGGTCCACCAAGAAAAATTTCATTAACGCAATATTATGTGGCACATATCTGGGGTTACTCTGGAATACACGAAAGGAAAGTCCTCTGATTCTAGTAATACTTCTTGTTCACTTTCTGCTATTATTCATAATGTTTCGTCGGGAACATAGAGACAATGGATATATTTTCAGGCAATTAGCTACACTAGCAATTTTACCGGCTGCAGTTGTGGCAATGTTTGCGTTTTCTCTAGATATTATCCATTATTATAAATTCGGCTTGTTCGTGCCTACAGAATTAAGTGCTCCCGGTTATGTCGCAGCCAACAGAGCTTTGCTCCGAATCAACCCTCCCGAATCAATTCGTTTTGTTCCGGTAACAAAAGATACGAGGAAGTTAGCCTACAGGGTAAGTCCGTCCTTTAAAGAACTTGAACCATTTCTTGAAAATGATTTTCAATTATTCATTGATAACACCACCAGGGAATCAGGTACAGAAAATGAGATTGGGGCCGGATGGTTTTATTGGGCATTACGCAGTTCCATAGTTAAAGCTGGGCATGGCAGCTCAGCGCTTGAAATAAATGCTTTTTGCCAACGCATTGCCGATGAGATTAATGCTGCCATTAATAAAGGGAAACTTCCGGGCAGATTTGTATTTTCAAGTTTTTTAGATCCTAATATTCGCAATTACCTTCCTAATCTGCCTAATTCATCCCTGCGAATATGGAGATCTTTTGTAGAATTTGCTGAGGTTCACAGAGAGACAGATAGTCCTGATACAGCGCCGGAAGTGCGAAATATTTATAATAATGCTGCCAATCGGAGAGCGGCTTTAATTGGAGATAAATATAGTATAATAAACGGTTGGGTCTTTCATAAATATGAAAAGATTTGTGACATAATAGTTTCTGATTCTAAAGGGCATATTTTGTCAGAACGCCCATCTTTTGCACCACGGCCTGATGTTGTTAGTCATTTCAAAAACGAGGGAGTTTTGAATATTCCAATTAACTGCGGTTACTTATTTCGTGTCCATCAATCTCCATTAGTTCTTTCGGCGTCAGTAATTTTTATAACTGAAAAAGGTCAACGTCTGGCTTTTTCATACGATGACTTTATAAATAGAAGATCATTGCAAAACATTGTGTATGCTATTGATTCTGCATCTACAATGGGACCAAAAGATAACTTGTTTAATATACGGGAGAAAATAAGATATTCTTACCAAATTGTTGTTCGTTATATGTCCCTCATAACTATTTTGTCAGTTAGCATCATTGTTATGTTTAATCGTTTAAATACAAACAACATATTATATATCGCCATAACTATTTTTTTATCAGCCTTAATTCCTAGGGTAGCTTTATTTACTTTGCTCGATGCATCATCCTGGACATTTAATCCAAGATATGTTTTCTCTGTAATGCCTATTTATCCAATCATATTGCTACTTATAATATACCAGGCTTTTTACCTCATAATGTTGAGATTTCGTTCAGGAGGAACAACTAAACTTGAGCGGACTCCAGAGTAATAAGTGAATATCTATGCGAATTTTTTATTAACCTGTGATTTTGGATTGTTCTGTGGACCATTATAAATATATTATCTTGGGTGCTGGGCCATCGGGCTTGAGTTTTGCTCATACGTTAAAAACTTTGGGAGAAGATTCATTTCTGCTAATAGAAAAGGAGCGAGTTGCCGGCGGCCTATGTAGAAGTGAAGAGGTTGATGGTGCGCCTCTCGATATCGGCGGAGGTCATTTTCTGGATGTTAAGCGGAAAGAAGTGCTTGATTTTCTTTTCCAGTTCATGCCGAAGTCTGAATGGCAAGAACGTAAAAGAGTTTCGAAGATCAATATCCGCGGTCAGGAAGTTGATTATCCGCTTGAAGCAAACTTATGGCAGCTTCCATTGGCTGATCGCATTGATTTCCTTGAATCAATCGCACAAGCTAGTTGCTTACGGGGACTACCCATGCCGACATCCTTTGAGGAATGGATTACGTGGAAACTCGGGGAACGGATAGCTGCAGAATATATGTTGCCCTACAATCGTAAAATTTGGTCAGTAGATCTGAAAACATTAGGCATTTATTGGCTTTACAAATTGCCGGATGTTTCTTTCCGAGAAACACTGCAAAGCTGCCTGGAGCATACGCCATCTGGCACGCTTCCGGCCCATGGCACTTTTTTATATCCGAAGAAGTACGGGTATGGTGAAGTATGGAAGCGTATGGGTGAAGCATTGAAAGATCATCTGCTGATATCCACGCCTGTTGCATCGATTGATATTGAAGACAGAATAGTGAATGGACATTTAAAAGCAGACAAAATTGTTACCTCAATTCCATGGTCCCAATGGCTCTCAATGGCTAATATGCCGGAATATGTTAGGAATAATATATTGAAATTACATTATGCCTCGATCGATGTGGATTATCATGCAGAGATTCTGTCAACAAACGCACACTGGGTTTATGATCCTGATGAGCGCCTAGCACATCACCGCATTTTATGCAGAACCAACTTTTGCGCAGACAGCAAAGGATATTGGACCGAAACGAATTCTAGGAGGACAATCAAGAAAGGCGGTTGGAGTTACACAAATGAATATGCATATCCTCTCAATACTTTGGAGAAGCCTTTCGCTATCGAGGCAATTTTCCGTTGGGCGGCAGAAAATAATATTCTGTGTATAGGCCGCTGGGGAACTTGGGAGCATATGAATTCGGACGTAGCTGTTTCGGCTGGTATCTCAGCTGCAAGAAAAGCAGAGAGAGTAACTGTGAAATGAAAATATCCTTATGTTTAATGGTGTGGAATGAGTTGGAGGGTTGCAAACGGATTGTGCCTGATTTGCCGCGCAATGATTTTGATGAAGTTTATGCTATAGATGGCGGAAGCACTGACGGGACAGTGGACTATCTGATGTCTCAGAACATTCCTGTTTATAGGCAACCCAAGAAGGGACTTAATGCGGCGTATATCCAAGCAGTAGAAAAATCATCTTGTGAAGCTGTAGTCGTTTTTTTCCCGAAAGGCACGATATCGACGTCAAGCTTATTACAATTCCGGCCCCTCTTACGCGATGGATATGATTTGGTGATTGCAAGCCGCAATATAAAAGGTGCGAGAAACGAGGAAGATATAAAGCTCCTTAAGCCTAGGAAATGGGGTGTCTTGGGGTTGGCGCTCTTTGCTGCCTTGATCTGGCGACGCGAAGGACATCTGGTTCATGACGTGTTGCATGGCTACAAAGGTTTTACCGTGATCGGATTCAACAAAATGGCGCCTTTAGATTACGGTTTATCCATTGATATTGAGATGGTGATAAGATCATATCGCAAGAGATTGAGAAGAACTGAATTTCCAGTCACAGAAACTACGCGCAGCTTTGGTGAAACGCATTTCAAGATTCTGCCCACAAGTATTAAACTCGCTAAATACTTATGGTGGGAATGCCATAGAAGAGATTAAGCCGTATGTTTTTCGTGTCTTTTTCCTTGAGTACGTCTGCATCTTGAATATGCTCTTCCAAGAAGGCACATGCAATACTTTCGATCATCGTAGATCGAGCGACGGGCTTATTCAACTTGTTGTTAATCACGCTCATAGTCATGCTATGAGCAATGGCGTTTTTTTTGCTGTATAATGAAAGTGTCAAGACCATTGCCTATGCACTATAAGTCATATTTAATAACTGCATTTTGGGAAAATCATCATGTTCTTCATGCTCAAAAGGCTTAAACAATGAATAAAATACTGGTTACCGGCGCTGCGGGATTTATAGGGTTTTATGTGTGCAAAGAATTAATTAAGCAAGGCTATGCCGTAGTTGGTTTGGACAATATCAATGATTATTATGATACGAAACTCAAGCTATCAAGGCTGAAGCAGATTGAAGATTTTCATAACTTCAAGTTCGTTAAGCTGAATATTGCGGAAAGAGGGCCTCTGTCGGAAATATTTTCCACCGAGAAGTTTGATATGGTCGTCCATTTGGCGGCACAGCCCGGTGTAAGATATTCTCTCGTGAATCCCTATGTATATATTGAGAGTAACATTAGCGGGTTCCTGAACGTCCTCGAAGGATGCAGACATCATCACATCAAACACCTGGTGTATGCGTCTTCAAGTTCCATTTATGGGGCGAACACAAAGATGCCATTTTCAGTCCATCACAATGTTGATCATCCGGTCTCCCTCTATGCCGCGACTAAAAAATCGAATGAATTAATGGCGCATGCCTATTCGAATCTCTACGGCATCCCAACGACGGGACTGAGATTTTTTACCGTTTACGGTCCCTGGGGGCGTCCGGATATGGCCTACTTTTCCTTTACCAAGGCTATTCTGGATGGTAAGCCAATCGATGTCTTCAATTCCGGCCAAATGAAAAGAGATTTTACATATATCGACGATATTATTGATGGAGTGATGAGAGTCCTGCACAAAATACCAATTCCTAATCCAGAATGGAACGGGGCAAATCCCGATCCTGGAACAAGTTATTCTCCATATAGACTTTATAATATAGGCAATAATAACCCGGTTGAGCTCATGTTTGTTATTAATATATTAGAACGGTGCATAGGCAAAAAAGCAAAGTTGAATTTGCTGCCGATGCAACCTGGTGATGTTGCCGCAACCTTCGCGGATATAGATGATTTACGCAAAGATGTCGGATTCGAGCCTGGCACCCCTATCGAGAAAGGTCTGGGAAATTTTGTCGACTGGTACAAAAGCTATTATTTGTAAGGCCTGTAATTCAATTAAAAAATGAGCATCATTAGGAATAAAACAGATCTCAAAGGTTTGAAACGATCTATTCAGCGTGGGGGTGGGTTGAAAAGCACATTCAAGAAAGCCATGGGGCTATACCGCCGTGAAGGTATGCCAGGTATTAAACGTCGTTTTAAAATGGCTGTCACAGCCGAGGACCATCGGATTTCTCTGGATGACAAGCGCACGGATGAATCCATTGCACAAATGAAGACTCTCCTCAATAATTTTGCGTATAAACCGTTGATCTCCATAGTAATGCCTGTTTATAACACCAAGCTGCAATGGTTGAGCGAAGCCATTGAATCCGTTCACAAACAAATCTATCCATACTGGGAACTGTGTATAGCGGATGGTGGAAGTGAAAAGCAAACGACGGACTGTCTATCGCATTGGCAGAATATGGATAAAAGGATTAAAGTCGTATTTCTGCAAGAAAACAAGGGCATTGCCGGCAATTCAATCGAAGCCTATGCGCTTGCCCAGGGCGATTATATTGTCATGTTAGACCATGATGATTGCTTGAGCAGCGATGCCCTGATGGAATTGGCTCTTTGCATAAATAAAAACAGCGAAGTCGATTTTATATATTCCGATAAGGCGGTGTTTTCAGATGAAACAAAGGAGATTCTTGACTATCACTGCCTTCCCGGTTTCAGTCCTGATTTTCTCCGCGCCTCCAACTATGCAAGTCATCTCAATGCGTTTTCCCGATTCATTATTGATGAAGTTGGTTTCCTACAACAAGGATATGATGGAAGCCAGGATTACGAATTTGAATTAAGAGTGATTGAGAAAGCGCGAAACATTGTCAATATCCCTAAGGTGCTTTATTTCAGCCGGGCCCGTCAGGGATCTGTCGCCCTGGATCCTGAATGTAAGATGTATGCGTATGAAACTGGAAGGAAAGCGATTGAGGAACATATCAGGCGGATCGGATATGAAGGTGATGTGGAATTCATGAGAGAGACCTACTCATACAGAATTCATTATAAAATCCAGGGAACTCCTCTCGTCTCCATCATTATTCCCAATAAAGACCATAAGCAGGATTTAAAAAAATGTATCGATTCCATCCTGACAAGATCAACGTACAGTAATTACGAGATTATCATTGCCGAAAACAACAGTGAAGTGAAAGACATCTTCGCCTATTATGATGAATTAAAGAATGAAAAAAACGTGAAGGTCATCCAGTGTGGCGGTAAAGAATTCAACTTTTCCGCTATCAACAATCATGCGGTGCAGTTTGCTGCGGGGGATCATATCCTGTTACTCAATAATGATACGGAAGTGATTACTCCCAACTGGATCGAAGAAATGCTGGCGTTTTCACAACGTGAAGATGTCGGAGCTGTGGGTGCCAAACTATATTACGCCGATGACCGGATACAGCATGCCGGCCTTGTGATAGGCCTTGCGGGATTCATCGCTTCTCATTATCATCATGGGAATGATCGCAGGCATACCGGTTATATGCATCGTTTGATAATGCCACAGAATTATTGTGCGGTGACGGGCGCATGTCTGATGGTGAAAAGGCGTCTGTACCTTGAAGTTGGCGGCATGGATGAGGTAAACTTTAAAATCGGCCTTAACGACGTTGATTTATGTCTGAAGTTAAGGGATTATGGAAAGATCAATGTATGGACGCCCTATGCAGAACTGTACCACTATGAAAGCCTGTCGAGGGGCCTGGATACAACGCCGGAAAAGTCCGCCAGATTAGAATCCGAAAGTTTGTTCTTTAGGGAAAAATGGAAATTATTTTTTGAGCCGGGAGATCCGTATCACAACGCAGGAATAGGCTATTAGGCAGCATGATTCATTATTTTACAAGCATTACAGAAAACTATCTCGCAAAGGCCAGGGTCTTGTGCAAAACTTTAAAGGAGCACAATCCAACCTGTAAGTTTTACGTGGGATTGACCGGTGATATGCCCCCCAACCTCAATACGGCCATGGAGCCATTTGACGGGATTATACTGACGCATGATCTTGAACTGATAACGCAGAAAGATATTTTTTTCTTTAAACATACCATCACCGAAGTTTGCACCGCCCTAAAGCCTGCACTTGCTCTCACGTTGATCCAAAAGTTCAATGCCGGGAAAGTTGTATATCTGGATCCGGATATTATGGTTTTTTCTGAACTGAATGAAATCGATCTGCTGCTTGACAGGTACAGTATGGTCTTCACACCGCATCAACTTGACTTCGAAGAAGATGACTCCTATGTCGTATCTAACGAGATCTTATTTCTCAAGCGCGGCACATACAATCTGGGCTTCTTTGGTGTAAAGGCAGATGAAAACGGTCTCAAGTTTCTCAAGTGGTGGAATAAGCGTCTGCTGGATTATTGCTTTGATGAAGCGGATGAATCATTCGATATTCCAGGGCTGGATCGTTTTCCCGGCATGTTTACGGATCAAAAATGGATTGACCTTGTTCCTGCTTTTTTCGACGGGTATCATATTCTGAAAGATCCGGGATATAACGTTTGCACATGGAATATGACTCAAAGACAAATACAAAAGACGGGAGATTATTCCTACACGGTGAATGGGAGGCCGTTGAGGTTTTTCCATTTTTCCGGTTTTGATACCGGAGCGCATCACAACGAGATGCAAAGAGTTATAGACTATAACCAGAAGAATCGGGACACGGTGATGTTATCGGCCCGGTACAAGAAGCGGTTAATGGAGAACGGACAAAAACAGGTGGAAAATATTCCTTATAAATACCGGGATTATTCAAATGGAGAATTCATTTCAAACCTGGAACGCAAAATATTACACTTGAAAAGAGATCTGTATAATATTTTTCCTAACCCGTTTATGGTTGTAGAGGGTTCATGCTATTATAAATGGGTCAGAGAAGTATACGGACCATATGTTGAAAAAAGTCGGAGAAAGCAGATTGCACGAGAAATCTCTTATAAAAAAGCGCTTAATTTACTGTTTCCACCTTCCACCGCAAGGGGACAATGGCTCCGCAAAATGAGAAGAGCTATTATGGGTATAAAAAACATTGAGGCAAAATAAATTATACAATATGCAGAGATCTATTGATGCCTGATGATAAATCTATTGTTAACGATCGGATCTGCGTGATTATAGTGAACTGGAATGCAGGCGCGTATCTTAAGCGTTGTGTTTTGTCGTTAAGCAAACAGACTGTGCCACCCGGTGAGGTGATCGTTGTGGATAATGCCAGTACGGATTCATCTGCTGATGGTTTAGAAGAATATTACCCTGATGTTAAAGTGGTCCGGTTGAATCAAAATATCGGTTTTGCAGCTGCCAACAATTACGCCGCGCGTTTGACATCGGGTGACTGTAACTGGCTGGCGTTGTTAAATCCGGATGCATTTCCGGAGCCTGACTGGTTAGAGTCTTTGACGGATGCCGTAAGGATGCACCCGGAGTATAAATTTTTCGGGAGCCGTCTGATGAATGCAAATCAGCCCTCAATGATTGACGGCACAGGGGACATTAATCACATCAGTGGTCTGGTCTGGAGGGATAGCCATGAAAATGAGGCTAATGTTTCAATGTCCAAGATGAAAGAAATTTTTTCTCCCTGCGGTGCTGCGGCATTATATAGCAAGGAGGCATTTGTTGAAGCAAATGGTTTTGATGAAGACTATTTTTGCTATGTAGAAGATGTGGATTTAGGATTTAGGCTCAGATTGCTTGGATACCGCTGTTTATTTGTTCAGGAATCTTTAGTGTATCATATTGGTTCGGCAACAACAGGTGACGGCAGTGATTTCAGCATCTATCATGGTCACCGGAATCTTGTGTGGACTTATTTTAAAAACATGCCGGGAGTTTTTTTCTGGCTGTTTTTGCCCTTGCATATTCTTCTCAATTTCTTCAGTATAATATGGTTTGGTTTGCGCGGGAAGTTTTCAGTCATATTACGATCAAAAGTTGATGCTTTCCGGGGTATCCCCCGCATGTGGAAAAAACGGCGTGCTATTCAAAAAAAACGCAAGGCTTCTCTAAAGGATATTTGGCGAGCATTGGATAAAAGTATTCTTCCGCGTTTTACCAAAATCCGCAAGAGATTTTCATAGTATGGAAAAATTATCTGTTATTATTGTTAACTACAATGCCGGTTCGTTTTTACTGGATACGGTTAATACGGTTTTGGATTTAGGGACCGCTGCCAAAGTAATCGTTGTCGATAACGGCTCGGTGGATCATAGTATGGACAAGTTGGATCATCTGGCTGTTTCACAGCCGCGTCTGACATGCATTCACAATAAAACAAATGTTGGTTTTGCAAAAGCCTGCAATATGGGGATCTCTTTTACCGATGAAAATGACGACCTGCTTTTCTTGAATCCAGACTGTGTTATGAAGGCCGATGCGCTGGATAAAATGCTAACCTGTCTGAGATCTAATCCACAAACAGCTATGGTTGGCCCGTTGCTGATGAACAATAACGGAACAGAGCAGGCCGGTGGTCGGCGCTCGATACCAACTCCCTGGCGCTCCTTTGTCCGGGTTTTTGGTTTATCGAAATTATCTGAACGCTATCCGAAGTTGTTCTCTGATTTCCTTTTGCATCAACAGCCTCTTCCGGATGATATTGCCGAAGTTGAGGCTATTTCGGGTTCCTGCATGTTAGTACGACGAGCGGCCATAAGGGATATCGGGGTGCTGGATGAAGGTTATTTTATGCACTGCGAGGATCTGGATTGGTGTATGCGCTTTCGCCGGGCAAAGTGGAAAATTATGTTTGTCCCCGATGCGTCGGTTGTTCATTACAGAGGGGTATGCAGTGAAAGTCGCCCGCTATTTGTGGAATGGCACAAGCACAAGGGCATGATGCGGTTTTACCGGAAGTTTTTCCGGTATCAATACCCCGGTGTACTAATGTGGATTGTAGCACTGGCTGTATGGTTCCGTTTCGGAACGTTGGCAATCTGGCATTTATGCGCAAATAAGAAAGGATTAATTAGTATAGGGAATGAGTAAGAAACAGATTGGAGTACTTGGCGCCACAAGCCTTGTTGGCCGATGTCTGCTGCCGTTGTTGAAAAAAAATGGTTGGTCGGTCAGGGCGTATTCCCGCCGTAAGGTGAACAGCGCTGATCCGGACATCCAGTGGGTCCAGATTCCACTAACTCCTGAGGAACTCCATGACCCGACGGGCGAAAGTGATAAAATTGGTTTCTGGATTTGCGTTGCATCCATCTGGGTATTGCCGGATTACTTTTCAATGTTGGAAAAACATGGCGCGAGGCGGATTGTAGCGGTGTCTTCAACCAGCATTTTTACCAAGAGCCAATCAGGTTCCGCTGAAGAAAAATCAACAGCCCTGAAATTGTCCAGTGCGGAAACCCGTCTTGAGCAATGGTCGGCAGACACGGGAGTTGAATGGATTGTCCTGAGGCCGACACTGATTTACGGGTGGGGAATGGATAAAAATATCACAGAAATTGTACGGCTAATCCGCCGCCTTGGTATCTTCCCTCTGCTGGGGAAAGGAGATGGCCTTCGACAGCCTGTTCATGCCGATGATGTCGCGATGGCGTGCCTGTCCGCGCTGGAAAAAACGGACATTGTGAATCGGGCGTATAATATTTCAGGCGGTGAGACACTCAGTTACCTGGAGATGATCAACCGTCTTTTTACAGCCCTTGGCTGTCGTCCTAGGATGATTCATGTGCCGCTTGGGTTTTTTCGTCTGGCGGTTGCAATGCTTCGCTTGTTTCCCAACTATCGTCATTTGACGCCGCAAATGGCCGAGCGAATGAATACGGATCTGGTTTTTGATCATACCGATGCGGCGCGGGACTTGAATTTTCACCCCCGAAAATTTCAACTGAGTTCGAATGATTTGCCGGAATAAAAACGTTTAATCATCAATCTTAATAACAGTCTCAAAATAGTATTGTCATGCCGGACTCGATCCGGTATCCAGAAATCACTGGTTTCCCGCCTACGCAACCTAAAGGTCACGCGAGGTCACAAGACCAGTATGACCAAAAAAGATGAGCTGCTTGGTTGTGAAAGCAGGTATCAAACTTTTTCATTTTCTCTTCTTGACGTACACTCATTCATATTGTACAATTTGTACAAATTGTACATAGGAGATACTGCAATGACCACAAAAATATCCACGGCGGATGCCAGAAAAAATCTTTCCAATATTGTTAACCGTGTATCCTTTGGAAAAGAACCAATTATTTTAACCAGAAGAGGTGAAGAAATTGCTGCGCTGGTAGGCATGGACGAACTCAAACTTCTTCAGGAGATAGAAGACCGCATAGATATTACCGATGCTATTAAGGCCATTAAAGAACAGGGTGAAGACATACCTGCCGAGCAGTTCTGGAAAAAACTTGGTCTCTAAAATGACATACACAATAAAGTTCAGACCCGCTGTTGAAAAAAATCTCAGAGCGCTTCCACAAAAGGAACTGATACGAATAAAGAGAAAAATAGAATCTCTAGCTGAAAAACTTCCGGATCGGGCTACAACAAAAATGAAAGGCAACAATAATTTTCACAAAATAAGATCAGGAAACTACCGAATTATTTATGAGATTCATGATGATATTCTTGTTATTCTGGTAGTAAAGATCGGCCACAGAAAAGACATCTATAAACATCTATCTTAAATCTGTTTTTTATTTCTTTTGCCTTGTCCCTTGCTCCTTGCCCCTTGCCTTTCTGGTCGCTGAGCCTGTCGAAGCGGAGGGGCCGCAGGGGTTAGGAAATCCTAATCCAATGTGTTATGCCACGAAGGTAATTATGCTCTCGAATTGTCATTTCACTTTCTTATTAATTATAATAAAAATATGAAATATCAAGATTTACGAAAGATTATCAGTGCGCCGTATTTTTCTGTCAGTGATCTGCATCTTGCGGATAAAACCATTTATATTATGAGCTTAGCCTGTGGCCAAAAGATGCAATTTGATCAAAGGCTTCAAGAGCTGGATTTTGGGTTTCTGGCCAATGATGTCGAGCCGTTTCTTTTTGACGCGGCACAGAAGGAACGGGTACTGACTTTTAAGGACTACTGGCGTACACACAGAGTCGGATAAAGGAGCGTTCATGGAATTGCCCGTTTTTAAAATGTTGTCCATCGTTGTTCCTGTTTATAATGAAGAAAAATACCTCGAAGAAGTGCTTCAAAAGGTTATTGATCAGCCCCTTCCCCGCGGGCTGGATCGGGAACTGATTCTGGTGAATGATGCCTCGCAGGACAATACCTGGAGCGTCATGCAATCCCTGACGGCAAAATTTCCTCAAGCGCGATTTCAGCTAATCAACAAAACAGTCAATGAAGGCAAAGGGGCGGCCCTTCGTGACGGGTTTGCGAAGGTTACGGGTGATATTGTTATCATTCAAGATGCAGATCAGGAATATGATCCCGCTGATTACCCAAAGTTGTTGCAGCCCATTCTTGATGGTAAAGCCGATGTTGTTTTCGGCAGCCGTTTTATCGGTGAACCACACCGGGTGATGTATTTCTGGCATCAGTTAGCTAACAACATCCTCACGACGTTGTCCAATATGTTGACTAATCTTAATTTGACGGATATGGAAGTATGTTATAAAGTATTCAGACGTGAAGTGATCGATCAGATAAAAATTAAGAGTCCGCGCTTCGGGGTTGAGCCGGAGATAACCGCCAAAGTCGCCCGTCTCCGCTTAAACGGTAAACGGGTGCGGGTTTATGAAACCGGTATTTCCTATGCCGGACGCACGTATGAGGAAGGCAAAAAGATCGGCTGGAAAGATGCCGTATCCGCCATTTTTCAGATTATACGCTTCCGATTAATGGACTAAACATTTATGTTATAAAATTCATTAATACTCCCTCGATCTAATAAATAAGAGGGACTGTTTTTGAAATTTTCAGAGTAAAGGGCTTTTGACCACACCATGATCATGCATCCTCAACTGAAAAATCCTAAATTATATTTCATGATCCTGACGGATATCGCCATTTTTGTTCTTGCCCTTTACGGATCCTATCTGATCAGGTGGGAAACGCTTTCGGAACCGTTTCCCACTCTGCAAATTCTTCATTTGCTTCTGTGGATTGTTCCCCTGAAACTTGCAGTTTTCTTTTTCTTTGACCTTTACCGCGGAATGTGGCGTTACACAAGTGTCCGGGACTTCTGGGCGCTTGCGCGGGCCTGCTTTGTGTCAACAGTGCTTGTAATGTTGATTATTCTGGCCACAAATAGGTTCATGGGGTATTCGCGAGGCGTATTCTTAATCGACTTCTTGTTGACTTTTATCCTGACCGGTGGTGTCCGCATGGCGATCAGGTCTTATTTTGCCAGCCGATTAAGTCCCGAGGCAATCACCCGGATACCTGATAAAATAAAAATGACCAGGGTTTTGATTATCGGCGCAGGGGCGGCAGGGGAAAAAATATTAAGGGAAATTCTGGATAACTACACATTGCATTATGACGTGGTCGGCTTTATTGACGATGACTTGACAAAGCAGGGGCGCTCTATCCACGGTGTCCCTGTGCTGGGAAATGTTGCTTATCTGCAGAAGGTTTTGCAAAGAGAAGAAATTCAACAGATCCTCATTGCGGTTCCTTCCGCCAGCGGCGATCAAATTCGGCGGATTGTGGAAGCCTGCCGGAAATCCAACGCCTCATATAAAATACTGCCGGGCATAGGTCATCTGATTGATGGTAGCGTCAGTGTGAAACTGCTTCGCGACATCAGCTATGAAGATCTGCTTGGGCGCTCACCGGTTCAACTGGATACGGAAGGCATCCGCAATTATCTTGACGGAAAAACCGTCCTGGTTAGCGGCTGTGGCGGTTCCATCGGATCCGAATTATGCCGGCAGATCGTCAAATATCAGCCGGGCAGGCTCATTCTGCTGGACTCGAGTGAA